>JAHJTW010000161.1 GCA_018829565.1 bacterium
CGCGTCCAGCTCGAAGCCCTGATGCAGTACGCCGCATTCACCGCCATGCGTCCGCTGGAGCCCGAGGACCTGGAACCCGTTCTCGAGCAGGTCATCTTCCGCCCGGGGCAACCCCGGATGACCGGAGGGGCCTCCGAGGGCTTCGGCAACGTTCACTGACCCGGCCATACCCTGCCGGGCCGGATCCCGCTGACCAGAAGGAACCGGCTCCAGTCCAGGGAAGGATGAATTCTTGAAACTGATCATCGTGGAGTCCCCGGCCAAAGCCCGCACCATCAGCAAGTTCCTGGGTCCGGAGTACGTGGTGACATCCAGCTACGGCCACATCAGGGACCTGCCCGGATCCGCCGCCGAGATCCCCGCCAAGTTCAAGAAGGAGAGCTGGGCCCGACTGGGCGTCAACCCCGACGACGGCTATGCTCCCATCTACGTCATTTCCAGCGACAGCAGGAAACAGGTCGCCGAGCTGAAGAAGCTCCTGAAGAAGGCGGACGAGGTCCTGCTGGCCACGGACGAGGACCGCGAGGGGGAGGCCATCAGCTGGCATCTGCTCGAGGTCCTGCAGCCGGACGTGCCGGTCCGCCGGATCACCTTCCACGAGATCACCAAGGGCGCGATCAAGGAGGCCCTGGAGCACCCCCGGGAAGTGGACCAGAAACTGGTCCGGGCCCAGGAAGGCCGGCGGATCCTGGACCGGCTCTTCGGTTACAGCCTGTCGCCGGTGCTGTGGAAGAAGGTGCGGACGAAGCTGTCGGCCGGGCGCGTCCAGAGCGTGGCGGTGCGCCTGGTCGTGGAGAAGGAGGAGGAGCGCCAGGCGTTCCACCAGGCCAGCTACTATGACGTCGAGGCCCGGCTCGCCGGCGGGGATCTGGACTTCACGGCTCGGCTCCAGTCCCTCGACGGAATGAAGCTGGCCGGAGGCAAGGATTTCGATCCGGATACGGGCCTGCTCAAGGATCCCGGCCAACGCCTGCACCTGCAGCAGGACCTGGCAGAGGAGGTGGCCTCGGCCGCACTCCATACGGTCCCCTGGACCGTGGCGACCGTCGCCCGGAAGGAGACCACCCAGCGCCCGTCGCCTCCCTTCACCACGTCCACCCTGCAGCAGGCGGCCAGCAGCAAGCTGCGCATGTCCCCCCAGCGGGTCATGAGGATCGCCCAGCGCCTGTACGAAGGAATCGCCCTGTCCCGTGGCGAGCGCGAGGGCCTGATCACCTACATGCGCACCGATTCGCTCACCCTGAGCGAGAGGGCCCTGGCCGACGCGGAGACGCTCATCAGGGACCTGTACGGTCCCGCATACAGCCAGGGACCACGCCGTTACAAGACCAAGGCGAAGGGGGCCCAGGAGGCCCACGAGGCCATCCGTCCCACGGTCATGTCCCGCACTCCTGACCAGGTCGCCTCCTTCCTCGACGGCGATGAACTGGCCGTCTACCGCCTGATCTGGAACCGGGCGGTGGCGTCCCAGATGGCCGACGCCAAGCTCGACAAGACGTCCGTCGATTTCGCCGTCACCGCGACGGGGCGGGATCTTTCCTTCAGGGCCAACGGCTCCATCGTGAAGTTCCCCGGGTTCCTCAAGGTCTACGGCGATGCCGAGCGGGACTCCTTGCTGCCAGACTTGACCGAGGGCATGCCCATCGGCAGCCCCGGGTCGGACGTCCGCATCCGGGAGGTCGAACCCCTCCACCACGAGACCCAGCCCCCGGCCCGCTACACCGAGGCCTCGCTCATCAAGAAGCTGGAGGAGGAGGGGATCGGTCGTCCCTCCACCTACGCCACGGTCATCAGCACCATCCAGTCGCGGGAATACGTCGTCAAGAAGTCGGGCGCCCTGTTGCCGACCTACATCGGCATCGCGGTGACCCACCTGCTGCGCGACCACTTCGACCATTACGTCGATCTCAAGTTCACCGCCCGGATGGAGGAGGAGCTGGATCTCATCGCCTCCGGCGAGATCGACTGGGTCGAGTTCCTCGATTGCTTCTATCGCGGTTGCGGCCGCAACGGGGAGGTCGGCCTGGAGGCCGCCATCGCCCAGAAGATCGACCGGATCGACTTTCCCCGCATCCCGGTCGGGAAGGACCCCGAGTCCGGCGAGGAGATCATCCTGCGGATCGGGCGGAACTTCGTGAACGTCCACCCGGCGGGGGACGACGAGCGGCGGGCCAGCCTGCCCGTCGATCTGCTCATCGACGAGCTCACCCCTGAGAAAGCCGCGGAGCTGATCCGGCAGAAGGAGAAGAGCCAGGAGCCCATCGGGCGGCATCCCGAGACCGGACAGAACATCTACGCCCTGGTGGGGCCCTTCGGCCCCTACCTCCAGCTCGGGGAGCAGGAGGGGGACAAGAAGCCCAAGCGGATCAGCCTGGGCCAGAAGACCGACCCCTCCACCATCGACCTGGAATACGCGCTCCGCCTGCTGTCGTTGCCCCGGGAGATCGGAGTCGATCCTGAAACGGGCAAGAAGGTGCGGGCGGGCCTGGGTCGTTTCGGTCCCTACGTCGAGAGGGACCGGGTCTTCGCCAACGTCCAGACGGTCGACACCCTCTTTACCATCACCCTGGAAGAGGCGCTGGAGCGGATCCTCAACAAGAACAAGAAGCCTGTCCTGCGGGATCTCGGCGTCCATCCCGCCTCGGGCAAGCCGCTGCAGATCTTCAAGGGACGTTACGGTCCCTACGTCACCGACGGCGAGGTCAACGCGACCATCGGCAAGGACGCCGACCCGGAGGACCTCACCATCGATGAGGCCGTTTCGCTCCTGGCCGCCGCCGCCGAACGCGCGGGCTCCCGGAAGAAGACCACGCGCAAGAAGGCCGTGAAGAAGGCCCCCGCCCGGAAGACTTCCGGAACCGCGCGGAAGAAGACGACGAAGAAGACGACGAAGAAGAAGACGACCAAGAAGAAGGTCACCGGGAAAGCCCCCGCGAAGGCGGGGAAGAAGGCCGGCCGTTCCGGGACTCAGCGCGGTTCGGCCGCCGCGAGGTCCGGCGACCCGGAATCCCCGGAGTGACATGCCCACCTTTCCCCTGGTGAAAGTCGTCGGCGGCGGTCTGGCCGGATGCGAGGCCGCCCTCCAGCTGGCCCGCGCCGGAATCCGGGTCCGCCTGTTCGAGATGCGGCCCGTCCGTTCCTCGCCGGCCCACCGGACCGCGGGGCTGGCCGAGCTGGTCTGCAGCAATTCCCTCAAGAGCACCGATCCCGGCACGGCTTCAGGCCTGCTCAAGGGTGAACTGGAACTGCTGGGCTGCCGCCTGCTCCAGGCCGCCCGCCTGGCCGCCGTTCCGGCCGGAGCCGCCCTGGCGGTCGACCCCCAGGCGTTCAGCCGCCAGGTCGAATCCCTGCTGGACCGCGCCGCCGGGGTGGAGCTGGTCAGGGAACCGGTGGAGGTTCTGCCCGAACCCCGACCGGACCAGACCTGGGTGATCTGCTCCGGCCCCTTGACCACGCCCGAACTGGTCGCCCGCCTGGGGGAGCTGACGGGCAGGCCGGCCCTGCACTTCTTCGACGCCATCGCTCCGACCGTGACCCTCGAGTCCCTGGACCTTTCGGTCCTCTACCGGGCCGCCAGGTACGGCAAGGGGGAAGCGGACTACCTCAACATCCCGCTGGACAGGGAAGGGTACCTGGCCCTTCACCGGGACCTGGTCGCGGGAGAGAAGGTCCCGGTCAAGGACTTCGACCGGGCGGATCTGTTCGAGGGGTGCCAGCCCATCGAGGAGATCGCCGCCTCGGGGGAGATGTCCATGGCCTTCGGTCCCCTGCGGCCTGTCGGTCTGGAGGATCCCCGCACCGGCCGGCGGCCCCATGCGGTGATCCAGCTGCGGCAGGAGAACCTGGCCGGGACGCTCTACGGCCTGGTCGGCTTCCAGACCCGCTTGAAGTTCCCGGAGCAGAAGCGGATCTTCCGGTCCCTGCCCGGCCTGGAGCGGGCCGAATTCGTCCGCTACGGCCAGATGCACCGCAACTTCTTCCTCGATTCGCCCCGCTGCCTGGAGCGGGACTTCTCCCTGAAGGGGCGGCCCGACGTGTTCGTCGCCGGTCAGATCACCGGGGTCGAGGGCTACGTGGAATCCATCGCCTCGGGCCTCGTGACCGCTCTTCACGTCCTGGCCCGGATCAGAGGGCTGGTCCTGCCGCCCTTGCCCGCGGCCAGCATGCTGGGATCGTTGCTGCACGGCTTCCTGTTCGACGCCACCTCGGACAGGTTCTCTCCCATGAACGCCAACTTCGGGCTGTTGCCGGACCTGGCCGAACGCCTCAGGGGGAAGAAGGAGCGGAAGGCGGCCAAGGCGACCCGGGCCCTGTCCGCCCTGGCGGACTGGCCCGGCTGCGGAATCTTGTGAGCCCCATTCCTCCGTGGTACATTGCGGTCACCCGACCGGATCAACGCCGGGAAGGAGCACGCGGATGATCGCCGAACGCCTGACGCCCTTTCGCGACCACCTGGCCGTCGAGCGGGGAATGAGTCCCCGGACGGTCGGCGCCTATCTCCGCGACGTCCATGCCTATCTCGCCACCGCCGTCGAGCTTGGCCTGCTCGAGCCCGAGGGGAGCGACGGCGGGTGGAACGGACTCGAGCAGGGGAAAGACCTGATCCGCACCCATCTGGCCGGAATGAGGCGGCGGGGCTGCCAACCGGCCACCATCGACCGGGCCCTGGCCGCCATCCGGACCTTCTATCGTTTCCTCCAGCTGACCGGCCAGGTCGCCGAGATCCCCGGCCGGCTTGTCGAGAGCCGGGGAGGGCGGCGGCGCAAGCTGCCCCACGACCTGCCGGTGGAAACCATGGCGGCGCTGCTGGATCTCCCCGATCGCACCAGTCACAGGGGCAGGCGGGACCGGGCGATCCTGGAGGTGATCTACGGGCTCGGCTTGCGGCTCTCCGAGGCCGTGGGCCTCGACCTCGGCGCCCTCGAATGGTCGGGCGCCCGGCTCCGGGTGACGGGAAAGGGGAACCGTCAGCGGATCCTCCCTCTGGACGGGCTGGCGGCAGCCGCCTTGAAGGAATACCTTCAAGGTGAACTGGAAGGTGATATCTGGCAGGATCTTCTGGATGGAAGCCTCGGCGCCGATGCGGCGAGCCGGCCCGTGTTCACCGGCCGGCGTGACCGGAGGATCGCCCCGAGGACCGTCCAGGCCATGGTTTTGCGCTACGCGGCGGAACTTGCCGGCCTGAAGGGCGTATCCCCCCATACGCTGCGCCATTCGTTCGCCACCCACCTCCTGGACGGCGGGGCCGGCATCCGGATCGTCCAGGACCTCCTGGGCCATCAGCATCTGTCCACCACCCAGATCTACACCCATCTGGGCCGGGCGCGATTGCGGGAAGTGTTCGACCGGGCCCATCCGCGCGCGGTGCGCGCAGGCAAGCCCGTCGCTGAAAAGGAAGAGGAATGAAGATCCGATCGACCACGGTCCTTGCCGTTCTCAAGGACGGCTGCGGGGCCATCGCCAGCGACGGCCAGGTGACTCTGGGCAGCACCGTCGCCAAGCACGGCGCCGTCAAGGTGCGAGAGCTCTACCAGGGGCAGGTCCTGGCCGGTTTCGCGGGCGGAGCCGCCGACGGCCTGACCTTGTTCGAGAAATTCGAAGGCCACCTGGAGCGCTACCAGGGACACCTGCGCCGCGCGACGGTCGAGCTGGCCCGGGAATGGCGGACCGACCGCATCCTGCGCCGCCTCGAGGCCATGCTGCTGGTCATGGACCGCAGGCAGCTCTTCCTGGTCTCGGGCAACGGGGACATCATCGAGAGCGACGACAACCTCGCGGCCATCGGCAGCGGCGGTCCCTACGCCCTGGCCGCAGCCAGGGCTCTGTCCCGGCACACCGACCTTTCCGCCCGCGACATCTGCCGCACCGCCCTGGAGATCGCCGGCGGGATCTGCATCTACACCAACCAGACGATCACCCTGCTGGAACTGACCGGGCCCGGCGCCGTCGCGCCCGGGGGAGAGGGGAAGCCGGCATGAGGGTCAAGCAGATCGAACACCGCTCCATGTGGACCTGCCCCGAGATCGTCGAGCAGCTGGACCGCTACATCATCGGACAGGGCGAGGCCAAGAAGTCGGTCGCCATCGCCCTGAGGAACCGGTGGCGCCGGATGCAGCTGCCGGCCGCCATGCGCCACGAGGTGGTCCCCAACAACATCATCCTGATCGGGCCCACGGGAGTGGGGAAGACCGAGATCGCCAGGCGCCTGTCCCAGCTCGCCGACCTGCCCTTCCTCAAGGTCGAGGCCACCAAGTTCACCGAGAAGGGTTACGTGGGCCGGGACGTCGACTCCATGGTCCGCGACCTGGTCGAGAACGCCATCTCCCTGGTGAGGCGCAAGGCCGAGGCGCGGCATGAAGATGCCATCACGCAGGCCGTCGAATCGAGCCTGCTTGACACCCTGTTCCCGCCGTTGTCCGGGATGGACGCCGATGCGGACCGCCGGGCCCGGTGGGAGCGCAGCAGGGCCAAGATCCAGCACCAGCTGCGCGAAGGCGCCCTCGAGGACAAGGAGGTGACCGTCGCCAGCGAGCAGAGCAAGGTTCCCATCGCCAACATCTTCACCTCGGCCGGGGAGGAGTTCGACGCCTCCTTCGGAGAAAGCCTGAAGAGCCTCTTTCCCAAGCAGAAGACGGAGAAGAGGGTGAGCGTGGCCAAGGCCCGCCAGATCCTGCGGGAGCAGGAGGCCGCCAAGCGCCTGGACATGGACCAGATCACCGCCGAAGCCATCGAGCTGGTCGAGAACGGCGGCATCATCTTCCTCGACGAGATCGACAAGATCGCCGGCAAGGGAGGCGGCGGGTCCGGGCCCGACGTCAGCCGCGAGGGAGTCCAGCGCGACCTGCTGCCCATCGTGGAAGGGTCCTCGGTCTCGACCAAGTACGGAGCGGTCAAGACGGACCACATCCTGTTCATGGCCGCCGGCGCCTTCCACATGAGCAAGCCCAGCGACCTCATCCCGGAACTCCAGGGACGGTTCCCCATCCGGGTGGAACTCGACAGCCTGGGCGAGGAGGACTTCGTCCGCATCCTGCGGGACACCCACGGATCCCTCATCGCCCAGTACACCGCCCTGCTCGAGGTCGACGGCTGCACCCTCACCGTGACGCCCGATGCCCTGGCCGAGATCGCCCGCCTCGCCGCCGAGCTCAACAAGAGGCTCGAGAACATCGGGGCCCGACGCCTGCAGACCATCATGGCCCAGCTGCTGGACGACCTGCTCTACCGGGTGCCGGCCGAGACGGTGGGAGAGTTGACCATCGACCGGGAATACGTCACGACCTGCCTGGCGGACATCGTCAAGGACGAGGATCTGAGCCGCTACATCCTGTAGCCCGCGAAAGGAGCGGCCCTGCGGCCGGCCCCCGTGACGCAAATCCGCAAAATCCTGGGCTTGCCCTGGTTCGTGATCCTGATCTGCTTCCTGCCGGTCCTGCACTTCCAGGCGTCGAACTTCCGGCTGGTCCCGTGGGACGCCGGCCTGGCCCTGAGCCTCCTCTACGTGCTGGCCGGTGTGGCGCTGACGGCCGGGCTGCGACCGTTCACCCGTTCCCTGGCCGGAGCCGGCCTGGCCGCCGCTCCCCTGACCGCCATCCTGGTCTGGGGGCGGTTCTTCGGTCCGCTCTGGTCCGGCATCCTGTTCCTGGTCGCGTGCTGCGGGGCTGCCGCGGCCCGTTCCCGCCCCGGGTGGACGCCCACGGTCACCCTGATCGCCAACGCCGCCCTCGCCGCCCTCGTCCTGCAATCAGGGCTCGCGACCGCCCTGCAGCGGTCCGGCCTGGATGACCCTCGCCCGACGGACCTGTTCCGCACCCTGCCCGACCTGGGCGAGAACCCGGCGGCCGGGGAGCTCCCCGACATCTACTTCATCGTCGTGGACGGCCTGGGCCAGCCGGCGCTGCTGGAGAGGGATTTCGGCCTCCCGGTGTCCGAAACCACCGGGGAACTGGGCCGTCTCGGCTTCCGGTTCATCGAGCGCAGCAACTGCAACTATTCCCAGACGGCCCTCTCCCTGGCCTCGACCCTCAACCTCGCGCCGCTGCAGGATCTCCTGGACATCCGCGATCCGGCCGGGCGCAACCGCCAGGTGCTGGCGCGGCTGGTGAGCGACAACCGGCTGGTCCGCGCGCTCAGGAACCGGGGATACAGGGTCGCCACCTTGCCTTCGGGTTACCCGGTTTCGCGGCTCGGGCGTCCCGATCTCCGGCTCGAGCCCACCGTCCGGGCCACCTTCACGGACCTGTACCTGCTCAACGAGGGCATCCTGGCCCTCGTGGGCCCCTGGCTGGGGAAGGCCCCCGCCGTCCTGGGTCACCGGCTGCACCGGGAGCGTGTCCTGTTCAACCTGGATCATCTGGGGCGGATCCGGAACCGAATGCCGGCCGCCGAGCCCTGCTTCGTGTTCACCCACATCCTGGCCCCGCACCCGCCGTTCGTCCTGGCGGCCGATGGAAGCCCCCTCGATCCGGGAGGCGCCCTCTTCTCCTTCGGTGACGGAACCCACTGGCGGAACGCCCAGCGGCCCGTCCCGGCCGACGCCGTCCGCGAATACCGCAGACTCTACGCCGGCCAGGCTCGCTTCGTCCTGGACCGCCTGGAACGGGCCGTCGCCCGCATCCTCGCCACTGCGCCCCGTCCGCCCATCATCATCGTGCAGGGGGACCACGGGCCCGGATCCCGGCTCGACTGGGACCATCCCCGGGCCTCGGATCTCACCGAACGGATGAGCATCTTCAACGCCTGGTATCTTCCTCCCGGTTTCGAGCATTGCTTCCCGCAGGGGACCGAGGCCGTCGACACCTTCCCGGCCCTGCTCGAGGGCCTGTTCGGCTCCCCGCAGCCGGACCCGGCCGGGGGGATCACGTTCAGCACCATGCAGGCGCCCTTCACCTTCCTGGAAACCGTTTCCGGAGGCGCCGAATGAGGTGGAAATCGCCGCCCGATGCGCTATTTTGGCTGGGTTTCCACCGAACACCCGTTCACCGAGGAGTGCGTGAGCCATGAGCGAGAAGACCAAGAAGGATTTCCTGGCCATCGACGACTACACCCTGCCCGAACTGCGGGCGATCCTGGACCTGGCCCGCGAGCAGAAGCCCCTGGCCCGCGCCCACAAGCTCCCTCATTCCCATCCGAACCGGGTGCTGGCCTGCGTCTTCGCCAAGCCGAGCCTGAGGACCCGCGTCAGCTTCGAGATCGCCATGCGCCAGCTGGGAGGGGAGTCCCTGTTCATCACGGACAAGGAGATCGGGATGGGGACCCGGGAATCCGTCCACGACGTGGCCAAGGTGATGAGCCGCTTCTGCGACGGGATCATGATCCGCTGGTTCGACCACGACGAGGTGGTCCAGCTGGCCCGCCACGCCACCGTGCCCGTGATCAACGGCCTGACCGACCTGTCCCATCCCTGCCAGGTCATGGCCGACATCATGACCGTCGAGGAGCACCTCGGCACCATCGAGGGCAAGACCGTGGTGATGGTCGGGGACGGGAACAATCTGGCCAACAGCTGGCTGAACGCCTCCATCCGGTTCCCGTTCAACTTCATCCTGGCCTGCCCCGAAGGCTATACCCCGGACGAGGGCATCATCCAGAAGGCCGAGGCCGCCGGGGCTTCCTTCATGATCACCCACGATCCCAGGGAAGCGGTCGAGGGCGCCCACGTGATCTACAGCGACGCCTTCTACAGCATGGGCCAGGAAGAGGAGGCCGTGAAGCGGCGGCAGGACTTCGCGCCCTTCCAGATCTCCACCGACCTGCTGAGCAAGGCCCACCGGGAACACATCGTGCTGCACTGCCTGCCGGCCCACCGGGGCGAGGAGATCACCGACGAGGTGATGGACGGGCCGCACTCGGTGGTCTTCGACGAGGCCGAGAACCGGCTGCACGCCCAGCGGGCCATCATCGCCACCCTGATGGCCTAGCCGGATCGGGGGATCCATGACCTGGCGCGACATCCGCCGGATCCGCTGCGAGGGGCCGGGCCGGACCATCGGTTCGGCCCTCGCCGGCTGCCTGGTGCTGGCCGCCTGCGCCGTCGTGGAGCCGCCGCCGGGCGGGCCCGAGGACCTGACGCCCCCGACGGTGCTGGGAACCCGGCCCGATTCGGCCGCCACGGGGGTCGGTCCCATCGACGTGCTGACCGTCAAATTCTCCGAGAAGATGAACCGCGTCTCGGCCACCGGATGGCTCTTCCTCTATCCCCCGCGCACCTACACCAAGACGAAGTGGCACGGTGCGACGACCGCCGAGGTCTTCCTGGCCGAACCCCTGCCCGCCGACACCGTGGTCGTGGTGGAGATCGCGGGCGGGATGAAGGACGCCCACAAGGTGGCCAACCGCACGAGCCGCCGGTTCGCCTTCAGCACGGGGGGTGACGTTCCCCGAGGCCGGATCGAGGGCTCCCTGATCCTGGCCGATTCCGCCCTGTCCGGAGCCGTGGTCGAGCTCTACCCCTTGCCGCCCGACACCCTGGAGTATTTCCAGCAGCCCCTTCTCCGGAGGACCGTCTCGGGGGAGGACGGCAGGTTCGACTTCTCCTGGCTGCCTACCCCCGGGGGGCCCTATCTCCTGCGGGCTTTCGCCGACGGGGATGGGAACCTCCGCCTGGGCGAGAACGAACCACGCAGGCTGCTGCCCGACACCCTTCATCTCGCCGCACCCGGCGACGTCGCCGTCGCCGGGCTGACCGAGCTCTTTCCCCTGGACGCCCCGGGACAGTTGCTGCTCTCCGCGTTCCCCCGCGCCCTGCCCGGCGACCGCCTGGTGGGATTCGCCCTGGCCGTCGCCGCCGAGGACACGGGCTGGACGCCGGCTCCCGCGCCCTTCGACTCCACCTCGTTCCGGTTCTTCGGCGCCGCGGGCGGGGACACCATCCCCGGGATTCCCTCCGGCAAGGTCCGCCTGATCGCCTTCCTGGACGCGGACGGGGATTCCAGTCTCGGTGCGGTTCCCGGCGACCTGATTCCCGGATTCGGCGATCCCGCATTCTACGTCCTGGGCGATTCCCTGGGCGACACGCTCGGCTCCTACCTGGAGCCGTTGCTGGTCGTGGGTCCGCTTCCCGTCGAACCCGGCCTGCCGACGGCCCTCGTCTGGCCCGACACCGCCCTGGTGATCTGGCCCTGGGCCTCGCCCGTCGATTCCCTGGCGGCCGCAGGCGTGGACAGCCTGGCGCCGGGGATCGCCGAACCTGATTCGGCCGCCGTCCAGGAGGCACCCGATGAACCCTAGCAGCCGCATCCTTCGCTTCGTGAAGATGCACGGAGCGGGCAACGACTTCGTCATGGTCGATCATCGCGGTCTGGAGGGGATCGACCTCACTCCCGAACTCGTCGAATTCCTCTGCGACCGCCGGCTCGGCGTGGGAGGGGACGGGCTGATCGTGCTCGGACCGGCATCCGAACCCGGACCGGAGCCCGCCTACGACTTCCGCATGGACTACTTCAACAGCGACGGCCGCCCCGCCGAGATGTGCGGCAACGGCGCCCGCTGCACGGTGGCCTTCGCCTCCGCCCTGGGCCGGTGCGGGCAGGAATCCCGCTTCGCCACCGCCTCCGGGGTCCTCCGGGGAACGATCCACGGCCCCGGAGACGTGGAGGTCAGCATGCCCGGCTGGCGCGACCTGAAGCTGGATCCCCCGGTCGCGGGCAGCCCCTGGCCGCGCCTGGGCTTCTGCAACACGGGAGTTCCCCACCTGGTCGTGGTCCTGGACCGGCCGGAGGAACTCGAGGAACTGGACGTCGGCCGCTGGGGGCCTTTTTTCCGGTGGCACGAGGCCTTCGGTCCCGGGGGGACGAACGTCGACTGGGTCGTCCGCGATCCCGGTTCGGGCCGCGTGCTCCAGCGCACCTACGAGCGAGGAGTGGAGGCGGAAACCCTCGCCTGCGGGACTGGCGCTTCCGCTGCGGCGGTGGTATTGTCCCACCTCCACGGTCTCACCGGACCCGTCCCGGTGCAGACCAGGGGAGGGGACGTCCTGACCGTCACCGTCGGCGATCACGCCGGCGACCTCCGGCTCAGGGGTCCTGCGGTCGTCAGTTTTACCGGAGAGGTGAGCGTGCATGGTTGAGAAGACCTGGCAGATGCCGGATGGGATCTACACGGCCCTGGTGACGCCCTTCGCAGGAGACCAGATCGACAGGAAGGCCTGGCCCGCCCTCATCCAGCGCCAGCTTGACGCGGGGGTCGCCGGGATCGTTCCGGTGGGCTGCACGGGGGAAGCTGCGGTCCTGACCCGCAGCGAACGGGAATGGCTCGTCCGCACCGCCGTCGAGATGTGCGCCGGCAAGTGCGCCGTGGTCGCGGGGTCGGGGTCCAACTCCACCGCCGTCACCCTGGAACTCACCCGCGAGGTCGCGGCCTGGGGCGCCGACGCCGCCATGCTGATCACTCCGTACTACAACAAACCCCAGCAGGCCGGATTGCTGGCGCACTATCGCGCCGTGGCCCGGCAGGTGCCGATCCCCATCGTGCTCTACAACGTGCCGGGTCGGACGGCCGTGAACATCCTGCCGGAAACCGCCGCCCAGCTCTCGGCCGAACCGAACATCGTGGCCCTGAAGGAGGCCAGCGGCAATCTCGCCCAGATCGAGCAGGCCATCGCCCGGTGCGATCTCAAGGTGTTCTCGGGGGACGACGGGCTGAACTTCCAGATCTTCGGCCTGGGCGGTCGCGGCGCCGTCAGCGTGGTCAGCAACCTGCTGCCCGGGGCGATGGTCCGGTTCTGGAGGGCCTGGGCGGACGGGAACCTCAACCAGGCCTGGCCCATGGGGCGCGCCTTCGACCCCATCGTCTCCGCCTGCTTCGTGGAGACCAATCCGGTCCCGGTGAAGGAACTCCTCAGCCTGGCCGGGTTGTGCCAGAGGGACCCGCGCCTGCCGCTGGTGCCCCTCAACGAGCAGAGCCTGACCTACCTGGTCCAGTTCTACGAGAGCACCCTCGCCGACCTCATGGCGAAGGATCTCGACGGCCGTCCGGACCAGGCATGATTCCCGTCGCCGTCCACGGAGCCGAGGGCCGGATGGGCAGGCTGGTCGCGGCCCTGGTCGAGTCCGCCGACGACTGCCGCCTGGTCGGTCTGGTCACCGAGGCCGGTCGCGGGAGGCCCGCCGGGGAATTCCATCCCCGCCTGCCCCTGGTCGAACAACCCGGGATGGGCGAAGTGCTGGAGCCGGGGTGCATCATCGTGGACTTCTCCCTGGCGCCCGCCCTGGAGGGTCTGCTGAAGGGCGCCGGCGACCTGGGGTCGCCCCTGGTCATCGGCACCACCGGCTACACCCCCGACCAGAAGGCCGCCCTGACCGGATTCGCCGCGGTCCGGCCGGTGGTCCACGCCGCCAATTTCAGCATCGGGATCCCGGCCCTCCGGATGCTGCTCCAGTTGCTGGCGCGCACCCTTCCCGCAAGCTTCGCCGCCGAACAGGTCGAGACCCATCACGCCGCCAAGGCCGACAAGCCCAGCGGGACGGCCCGCCAGCTTTCCGCCGCCTATCGCGAGGTCCGGGGCGGAGACGAGGTCCCCACCCATTCGCTGCGACTCGGCGGGATCGTGGGGGAGCATACCTGGACGTTCAGCGACCAGGAGGAGACCCTGGTGCTCACGCACCGCGCCCACAGCCGGCAGGCCTTCCTGCGGGGCATCCTGCCCGCCGTGAGGTTCGTGAATGGACGAGACAGGGGGCTCTACGATCTCCAGGACGTCCTGATGGGATCCGGCGGCGGGGCTTGAGGGCGGTTTCCAGGCACCAAAAAGTGGGCCCCTGGTCGGAGCCCACCTCGATTTCCGGAAGGGCCGCGAATGCGGCCTTGCCCTTACTTGGCGGCGGCTGCCACCGCGGCGGCCATGCGGCTCTTCAGCCGGGCGGCGCGCTGCTTGGGCATCAGACCCTTGCGGGCCTGGGTGTCGATGAGGCTGTAGATCTCGGACAGGGTCTTGGCCTTGTCCTCTTCGGCCGCGCTGCCGATATTGGAGCGGAAGGCCTTGACCTGGGTGCGCATCATCGCACGGTTCTGGCGGTTGCGCTCGTTGCGCTTCGCGTTCGTGATCAGCCGCTTCTTGCAACTCTTGTTATGGGGCACGTCCGAAACCTCCGTTGAAGACGTCACAGGGCGGGGAATTTAACAAGGCGCCGAGGGGATGTCAAGGGATCCGGAGAAATCAGGCACTTCCAAACACCTGCAGGAAAAGCTGGTTTCCCTGCCGGCGGCCCCCGGGGTCTACCTGCACAAGAACCGGGACGGCAAGGTCATCTACGTCGGGAAGGCCTCCCGCCTGAACCATCGGGTCCGCTCCTACTTCCAGGCCGGAGCCGCCGGCGCGGCACCCAAGACCGAGGCCCTGGTCCGGAAGATCGCCGATTTCGACTACATCGTGACCGACTCCGAGGCGGACGCCCTGGTCCTCGAGAACCAGCTGATCAAGGAGTACCGTCCGCTCTACAACGTCCGGCTCAAGGACGACAAGCATTACCCCTACATCCGGATCAGCCTGGGGGAGCCGTATCCCCGCGTCACCGTGGTCCGCCGGCTGGCCGACGACGGCGCCCGCTACTTCGGGCCCTTCACCGACGTCAAGGCCATGCGGGCGGCACTATCCTTCGCCGCGGGCGCCTTCCAGGTGCGCACCTGCCACCTCGATCTGCCGGAACAGACGGTCCCGCGCCCCTGCCTCGACTGGCAGATCGGCCGCTGCAGCGCCCCCTGCGTGGGCTACGACCCCCTGGACAGCTACCGTGACAAGGCCGGGCGCATGGTCAAGTTCCTTGCGGGGCGGGACACCGAACTCATCGAGGATCTCACCCGCCGGATGGGGGACCTGGCCGAAGGTCTCCGGTACGAGGAGGCGGCCAGGGTGAGGGATCTCGTCGCCCGACTCCAGAAGACCGCAGCCGGGCACCGTCCGGTGGACGGGGTCAACGGGGACGCCGATCTCTGCGGTCTGGCCAGGGAAGGCATGGACGCGGCGGGGGTCGTGCTGCGGGTGCGCGGTGGGCACATCCTGACCACGCACAGCTTCCTCTTCACCGACCGCCTGGAACAGGGGCTGGACGCCTTCATGGCCCAGTTGCTGCGCGAGTATTACGCCCGGGCGGGGGACATTCCCGGGGAGGTCCTGCTGAGCCATCCGGTGGAGGATCCGGATTCCTGGCAGGCCTGGATCGGCGGTCTCCGGGGGCGTCCCGTCCGGCTGCACGTTCCCCAGCGGGGCCGCCGCCGCGAGGCCGTGGAGATGGCCCGCACCAACGCCGCCTTCAAGCTGAGGGAGTCGGTGATGCAGAAGACCGCCGGACGGTGGGGCAAGGTCACCCCGGCGGACATCCAGCTGCAGGAAGCCCTGGATCTCCACTCGGTGCCCCGCACGATCGAGTGTTTCGACATCTCCAACTTCCAGGGGCGGGAGACCGTGGCCTCCCTGGTCTTCTTCAAGGATGGCAAGCCCCTGAAGAGCCGATACCGCAGGTTCCGCATCAAGACCGTCCAGGGGGTGGATGATTTCGCCAGCATGCGCGAGGTCCTCGACCGGTACTATGCCCGCCTGCTGGAAAGGGGGGAAGCTCCCGCCGATCTGGTGGTCGTCGACGGCGGAGCGGGGCAGCTCTCGGCGGCACGGTCCGTCCTGGCCGCCCACGGGCTCCACGCCGTCCAGCTGATCGGCCTGGCGAAGAGGGAGGAGACCATCCACGGGGAGAGGGGCACGCTGAACCTCTCCCGGCACAGCGAAGCCCTGCGCCTGCTGCAGCGGGTGCGCGACGAGGCCCACCGGTTCGCCATCACCTATCACAGGTTGCTGCGGGGGCGATCTTCCATCGCCAGCGAACTGGACCTGATCCCCGGCATCGGCAAGGCCAAGAAACTCGCCCTGCTGCACCATTTCGGGTCGGTCGCGAGGATCCGGGCGGCCGGGCCGGCGGAACTGGGGGAGGTCCGCGGCCTGAACCGTCACGACGTGGCCGTCATCGCCGAGTACTTCGCCCGGGCCGACGGGAAGGAGACGCCGTGACCGGCATGCCGTGGGACCAGGCCGTGGACGCGTTCCTGGGGCACGTCCTGGCCGAGAAGGGGCTGGCCCCCGCCACCCGGGAGGCGATGCGCAACGACCTGGCCCACCTGTTGACCTGGGCCGAGCGGGAGCAGATCGACGGGCCGGGGGGGATCACCGACGCCCACCTGAGGAGCTTCCTGGTCCAGGCTGCGGGGACCCTGCAGGCCGCCAGCAGGGCCCGCCTGCTGTCCACCCTGCGGTCCTTCTTCCGGTTCCTGGTGGCCGAAGGAGAACGGGAGGGCGATCCCACCGCCACCCTGATCGCGCCCAGGCGGGGACGCAAGCTGCCGGAATACCTGACGGTCGCCCAGGTGGGACGCCTGCTGGATTCGCCCGCGGGAACCCGCCCCGCCGACCTGAGGGACCGGGCCATCCTCGAGGTCCTGTACGGCTGTGGTTGCCGCGTCAGCGAACTGTGCGGTCTGGATCAGCTCGATTTCGATCCCCAGGAGGCGACCCTGCGCCTGCGCGGCAAGGGTTCGAAGCAGCGGCTGGTACCCGTCGGGGGCCCCGCCTGCGAGGCCATCCTCGCCTATCAGGCGACCGCCCGTCCGGCCCTGGCGCAGGGCAAGAGGCCGGCCCGGGCCCTTTTCCTCAACGCCAGGGGAGGCCGCCTGAGCCGGGTCTCCGTCTGGAACCTGGTCAAGCGCGCCGCCGAGGCGGCGGGCCTGCCCGGATCCACCTCGCCCCACACCCTGCGGCACAGCTACGCCACCCACCTGCTCGAGGGAGGGGCGGACCTGAGGGTGGTCCAGGAACTGCTGGGCCACGCCGACATTGCCACCACCGAGATCTACACGCACATCGACCGGGCCTGGCTGCATGCCGCCTGGCGGGAGGCGCATCCGCGATCCCGTCGCTGACCCTCCCGGGGCCTCCGCTAGGCTTTTGTTGTGCCGTCGAGATTGTTCCCGGCCCGGGCCTTGCCCCGGGCCGGACATGGACAGC
>JAHJTW010000162.1 GCA_018829565.1 bacterium
CTGGGTGAATCCCTGGCCGCCGCCACGGCCGCCTGCGCCCGTTTCGGAGCCGCGGTGGGGGCCCTCGACGACCTTCCCGACGCCCTCCAGGACGACCTGGCCCAGGTCGCCCAGTCGGGCCTGCTCCTGGGCCAGCTCCTCCAGGACGTCCACTTCCTCACCGAGGATCCCGACGATGCCTGGGTGACCTGGGCCGAACCGGGGGCTCGCGGGCGGCTGCGCATCCTGGGCGCCACCCTGCTGGAAGCGGGCGGCGTGCTGCGGGAGAACTGGCTGGGTTCCCAGCTCCAGCCGGTGCTGACCAGCGCCACCCTGGCCGTCGGCGAGGATTTCACCCACATGCTGCAGGAACTGGGGCTGACCCGCAGGCGTCCCCCCGCCCGGACGCACGTCTGCCCGTCCCCCTTCGATTATCACGAGCAGGCCCTGGTCCTGACCCCGGGGCGCTTCCTGGCCCCGGACAGTCCCGGTTTCGGGGCCGCGGTGGGGGAGGTCCTGGCGGAACTGGCCCTGGCGACCGGGCGGAAGACCATGGGACTGTTCACGTCCTACCGGCAGCTGCGCGAGGCGGCGGCGGCAGTGACCGCGGCGGGGATCATGCCGCCGGGCGAGGGCAACCCGGGCGGACGGCCGGTCCTGCTTCAGCAGACCTCCGGCGGGCATGCCGGCGCGCTGCTGGAGACCTTCCGGCGGATGAAGCAGGCGGTCCTGCTGGGCACCTCCTCCTTCTGGGAAGGCGTGGACTTCCCCGGCGAGGATCTGGAGATCCTGGTGGTGGCCAAGCTGCCGTTCCTTGTCCCCAACGACCCCTGGGTCGAGGCCCGCTGCGAACGGATGGCGGCGATGGGCGACAACCCCTTCACCGACTTCATGGTCCGCGACGCCGTGCTGCGCCTGAAGCAGGGGTTCGGCCGGCTGATCCGGCGGCCGACCGATCACGGCGTGGTGATCATCCTCGACAACCGGTTGCACACCAAAAATTACGGGACTACGTTTCTGGCCGGGTTGCCGGTGATGCCCCGCGGCTTCGGCGACAACCAGGATCTGCTGGCCAAGGTGACGGCCTTCTTCCAGCAGCATTGAGTGGTCCCGCGACGTCCCCCCGGGCGTCGCACCCTGCCCCGATCTCGAGCGAGGAGCACCATGGAACCCGCCTCCGGGCCCTTCATTCTCGGCGAACAGGATCTGGACCTCGGCGCCTTCGTCTCGGTCTGCCGCGGCGACCGTCCCGTGGAACTGGGCTCCATCGGCCGCGAACGGATCGCGCGCTGCGACGCCTTCCGGCGCGAACTCGCGGCCGGCGAGCGCAGGATCTACGGGGTGAACACCGGATTCGGGCGGCTCGCCGACACGGTCATTCCCGGGGACCAGCAGGCCCAGCTCCAGATCAACCTGCTGCGCAGCCATGCGGTGGGGTGGGGGCCGCCCCTGGGACGGGAAGAGGTCAGGGGCATGATCCTGCTGAGGGCGGCCAGCCTGGCCCACGGCTATTCCGGGGTGCGGGAGGACCTCGTCGATCAGCTGCTGTGGCTGCTCGCCGAGGACGTGGTGCCCTGGGTTCCCTCGCGGGGATCGGTGGGCGCCTCGGGCGACCTGGCTCCGCTGGCCCACCTGGCCCTGGTGCTCATCGGCGAAGGGCACGTCCTGGATGCCGACGGCCTGCCGACACCGGCCGGTCCCGTGCTGGACCGCGCCGGACGGCGCCCCCTGTCCCTCGAGGCCAAGGAAGGCCTCGCCCTGATCAACGGCACCCAGCTGATGAACGCCCTGGGGCTGCTGGCCGTCGACCGCGGCCTCGAACTCGTGCGCTCGGCGGCGGTGGCGGCCATGCTCTCTCTCGAGGCGCTCGAGGGCAGCGCCCAGCCCCTCGGTGAGGCTTATCACCGGCTGCGACCCCACCGGGAAATCATGGACGTGGCCGCGTGCTGCCGGGAGCTGCTGGCCGGCAGCGGGATCCTCCGGGCCCACCGCGCCTGCCCGCGCATCCAGGATCCCTATTCGGTGCGTTGCGCGCCCCAGGTGCTGGGGGCGAGCCTCGGGGTCATCCGCCACGCCTGCGAGGTCCTGATGCGGGAGGCCGCAGCGGTGACCGACAACCCGGTCCTGCTCTGGGAGACGGGGGAGGTCATCACCGGCGGCCACTTCCACGGGCAGCCCCTGGCCCACCAGCTCGACGCGCTCTACCAGGGGATCAGCGAGATCGCCGGCATCGCGGAGCGGCGCATCAACCTGCTCCTGGGCGGCAACGGCGGCCGGCTGCCGCGCTTCCTTGCCGCCGAGCCCGGTCTCGAGTCCGGTTTGATGATCGCCCAGTACCTGGCCGCCGCCCTGGTGAGCGAGAACAAGTCCAAGGCCTTCCCCGCGGCCGTCGATTCCATCCCCACCTCGGACGGGCAGGAGGACCACGTGAGCATGGGCAGCGTGGGCGCCCTGAAACTCTCCGGCGTGCTGGACCGGGCCGAAGCCGTGGTGGGGCTGGAGATGCTCACCGCCGCCCGGGCCCTGCAGTTCATCACTCGCGGGGATCTGGCCTCGGCCCGTCGGCGCGATTCCCTGGCGCTGTCCGAACCCCTGGCCGCCGTGGTCGGGATCATCGGCGGCCTGGCCGACCTGCAACCCGGCGACAGGCCCCTGACCGCCGATCTGCAGCGGATGACCGCCTGGCTGCGCCGCCCCCGCTGGCCGGCGCCTACCGCCGCCTGCTTCGAGACCCTGGCCGTGACCTGCTGCGACGCCTAGGAGGAACCGCATGACCAGCCGACTGAGAACCGCTCGCCACCTGCCCCGCTGCGCCGGCCTGAAACCGGAAATGGTGGTGCGCAACATCGGCCAGCTGGCCACCCTGGACCACCCCGACGGCCAGGGCGCGAAGGGGCCTTTGCGCGGGCCCGCGCTGGACGATCCGGTCCTCGTGGCCAAGGCCGCGCTGGTGTGCGGCGGGGGCTGCGTGCTGGCCACCGGGCCCGAGGACGAGGTGCTCGGCGACTGCTTCGCAGGGGGAGTCGTGCCGGAGGGCGTGGCGGTCTTCGACGCCGCAGGTTGTGCGGTCGTGCCGGGCTTCGTCGATCCCCACACCCACCTGGTCTTCGGGAAGACCCGCCAGGACGAATACGAGCGCAGGATCAGGGGCGAGACCTACCTGGAGATCGCGGCCGCCGGCGGGGGCATCCACTCGTCCGTGGCCGACCTGCGGGGACGCAGCCTCGACGAGCTCGCCGACCTGGCCACGGCGCGGATGCTTCGCATGCTGTCTCACGGCACGACCACCGCCGAGGTCAAGAGCGGGTACGGGCTGAGCCTCGACGACGAGATCAGGATGCTGCGGGCGGCCGGGATCGCCTCGCAGCGGTCGGGGCTGGGCATCGTCCGCACCTGTCTGGCCGCCCACGAGGTTCCCCGGGAGTTCCGCGGGAACAGGGACCGGTACGTGGCCCTGGTCGTCGACGAGATCCTGCCCGGCGTGGTCGAGGCGGGACTCGCCGAGCGGTGCGACGTCTTCTGCGAACCCTCGGTCTTCGATCTGGAGGAGAGCCGGGCCATCCTGACCCGGGCCCGCGAGCTGGGGCTGGGGTTGACCGTCCACGCCGACGAACTGGAACCCTTCGGCGGTGCGGCCCTGGCCGCGGAGCTCGGGGCCGATTCGGCCGACCATCTCATCCGCATCGACGAGGCGGGTCGGGCCGCCCTGGCGGCCTCGGACACCGTGGCCGTCTTCCTGCCCGGCACCGTGTTCACCCTGGGTCTCCGGCAGTACGCCCCGGCCCGGGCCATGATCGACGAGGGCTGTGCGGTGGCCCTGGCCACCGATTTCAACCCGGGCAGCTGTCCCATCTACTCGGTCCCCCTGATCATGGCGATCGCCTGCACCCAGATGCGGCTGACCCCCGCCGAGAGCCTGGCCGCGGCGACCCTGAACGCCGCCTGGGCCCTCGGGCGGCAGGCCGAGGTCGGTTCCCTGGCCTGCGGCAAGTGGGCGAACTTCCTGGTCCTCGACGGCGACGACTACCGCCTCGTTCCCTATGCTGCCGGGCACAATCCCGTCCGTGCGGTTTTCCGGGGAGGGGTCAGGATTTATCCTTAACCCGTGAACTTTCGGGCCGAAGTAATGGCAAGCGCCAAAACCGGACAAGGACCGGCGCAGGCCAAGACATATCCGGCAACCCAAAGTGATCGCGGGGGTCTGACTTTTGTCCAAGCTCAGCCAACTCAAGCAGGACGCCTACCAAGCGGGCAAGGACCGGGACTGGGCGCGCGCCATGGGCGTCTATGAGCAGATCCTCGAGGCGGACAAGCGGAACCCCACCGTGGTCAACGAGCTGGGGGACGTCTGCCTGAAGGCGGGCGAGGTCCAGCGCGCCGTCCGCAACTTCCTGAACGCCGCGTCCATGTACCGCAAGACCGGTCTGCTGAACAACGCTGTCGCCATCTACAAGAAGATCCTGCGCCACGACCCGACCAACCTGAACGCCCACTGGTACCTCGCGGAGACGCGTGCCGGACAGGGGTTGACGGTCGAAGGGGAGGCCCACGGGCTCGAGTTCCTCGAGAGCAGCGCGGAGGTCACCGGCGACATCAAGGAGATCTTTCTCAAGCGTTGCGTGACCCTCTTCGAACTCTATCCCGAAAGCAATCCCATCCTGGAGAAACTGGTCCAGATCTTCCGGATGTGGGAGATGAACCTGGAGGCGGCCCGCGCCCAGGTCCTGCTCTGTTGCCGGATGTTCGCCGAGGGGAAGGACGAGGAAGCCCGGGGAGCCGTGGGGAAGGTCCTGGCCAAGGAGCCCTCCGCGGCCAACTACCCCGAGTTCACCCGGTGGAGCCGGCTCGCGAATCCCGGCGCCGCCGGTCCCGATACCGGTTTCCAGGATTTCGGGGTGGTCAGTCTGGACGGACCCGCCGAACCCGATCCCGCTCCGCAGGCTCCGGTCGCTCCTCTCCTGGACCGCGGGACCTCGTTCGCCGACGCGAGCCCGGACGAGCCCGAACAGGCTGCGCCGGTCGCCGCCTCCTCCGAGACCAGTTTCGCCGACGTGAGCCTCGACGCCGGGCCGGCGGGAGGCCGATCGGTGAAGCAGCATTTCGCCGGGGTCTTCACGGCCGATGATCCTGCGGACGATGATCCCTACGCGGTGGCCAAGGACGAGGAAGGCTGCATCAGCATCGACACCGACGACGGTCCGGGTCTGGACGAGGTCCTGGCCTCGGCGGCCCGCGACCTGGGCCTCGGGGACGAAGGCCCCCGGTCCGGCGCGGAGGACGATCCGGCGACCCGGGAACTGGTCATCCCGGACGTTCCCGAGCCCGAACCCCGCGGGACCGAACCGGCCGGCGGCGTGGACCTGCTGGCGCAGATCCTGGCCGACGATGACGGCGACGTCCTGGGTTCGGATGCGGATCAGCTCCAGACCATCACCGCGGAGATCGGTTCGCAGCTGGGCGGAGGCGAGGGAGTGGAGGACGCCGACCGGCTGTACGAGATGGGCATGGTCTACCTCGAGATGGGGTTGTTCGACCAGGCCTGCACCAGCTTCGCCGGGGCCGTGTCCGATCCCGCCTTCACCGCCCGGGCCTACGAGATGTGGAGCATGACCCTCCAGCGGGCGCATCGCGTCGAGGAGGCCGTGAGCGTCCTGGGGAAGGGCCTGGAGGACGGGAATCTGGACGCCGCCGGCAAGCTGGGCCTGCTCTATCACCTGGGCAAGGCCCAGCAGGACGCGGGCGACCGTGCGGCGGCCATCAAGAGCTTCGAGGACATCGTGGCCGTCGATCCGGATTACCTGGACGTGGGCAAGCGGCTCGGGAAGCTGACCCAGCCCGTGTGACCCTCCCGATCCCCACGAACCTCCGGGCCGCCGCCAGGCGGCCCTTTTTTGCCTGGACCGGGAATTCCCCCGGGCCGTCCGGTGTTTCCCGCCAACCCCCCCCTTGCGCGGCCGCAGGGATGATGGCATCTTCACCACCTCGATCTTGACCGGCAGGGAAGCGACAGGTGATGATCCCGTGATGACGATCCATGGACAGGAAGGCAGGGAGTCCCGTGCCGTCCGGCGGCCGGTCCTGCTCGGACTGTTCACGGGCACGGCGGCGGGGACTGGGTTCCTGCTGGCGGGAGTTCCGAACCTCGAGTTGATGAGCCTGATCGTCGCGGTCTGCGGGGCGGTGCTCGGCCGGCGGGCGGGCATGGTCTGCGGGGTCCTGGCGGCGTCCGTGTATTCCCTGGGCTCGCCCTACGGACCGCCCATGCCTCAGATCCTGGCGGGCCAGGCGGCGGGGATGGCCTGGGCGGGATTCCTCGGCGGCAGCGTCGGGCCCGCGGCCGGGCGGCTGTTCGCCTGCGGGCGGCGGATCAGGGGCGCCGTCCTGGGCGCGGCCTGCGGTCTCGTGGGCACCCTGGGCTTCGAGATCCTGACCAACCTGGCCATCATCACCGCCTTCGACCTGGAGCCGAAGGTGGTGCTGGCCGGAGCCGTGCCATTCACCCTGATCCACACCGGGACCAACACCGTGATCTTCGCCGCCTTCCTGCCCCTGCTGGCCCACCGTCTCGGCGGACTGGGGGCTCCGAGCCTGACCGGTCGGGTCGCGGTCGCCGCCCTGGCCATGCTGCTGTTCGCCGGCGAGGGCGCCGCCCAGGACGCCGGCGGCGAGTCCGCCGAAACGGTCGAGGCCGTTCCGGCCGAGGAAGGGCTGCAGGCGATCGAGGGCGAGGAAGGCGCGTCCTCGGCCAATCCCCTGGGCTGGAAGCGGGGATTGTGGCGCCCCTTCGCGCCCTCGGCGGTGGCCTGGCTGGACTGGTATTCCCCCTACTTCCCGGTGATCGACGGGGGAGTGGGCGCTCCGGTCTTCCTGCTGGGCGAGGCGGGGACTTCGCCCGCGCCCCTCATCCTGCGCAACGGCATTCCCCAGGGCACGGGCCACGCCCTCGCCGACGACGCCTGGCTGGTGAACCTGCAAGGGCAGGCCCTGGCGGGCCGGGGTTTCGGCTGGGATGGGTGGGGGGGCACCGGCGGCCACCTCTCGTTCGTGCAGGACGATCCCCTGCCCGAGGCGGCCCTGACCCGCTACACCGGGACCAAGGGCCGCCACGAGGGCTACATGCGGGGGGCGATGCTGCTCACTCCCCGGTCCCCCTGGCGCCTGGGCTTCGAGTTCGTCGAGAATCTCGACATCGAGGGCTACAACTTCACCGGCGGTCCGGACGAGGACTTCGACCCGGTGCTGGACGAGTACTTCCCCGGCCACGCCCGCATCCGCCAGAGCCACGCCCGGCTGACGCGCACCCTGGCCGAACACGCCTCCCTGGCCGTGGACTACGATTACGGCCGCAAGACCAAGGACGCCCTGCCCGCGCTCGGCGCCGACCACCAGGAGATCTGGGATGACGGCATCGCCGCCTCCATGCAGGGCCGGTGGGGCAGGCTGGGCCTGCAGACCTCCATGTTCTGGCGCAACCGGGACGTCGCCTGGGGCGACGTCCCCGAAGACGGGATCGAGTCCCTGCGGATGCTCGAAACCGGCCGGGAAGGCCTGATCGTCGATGTGGCCCTGTTCGGGGATTCCTGGTGGGCCGCCTCCCGGATGGAGGGCCCGGTTGCACCCGGGGATTCCCTCGAATCGGTGTCCCCCGATTCCCTCGCGTCGGTGTCCCCCGATTCCCTCGCCGCCGTTCCCGCCGGGACCGCGGCCGCCGATTCGAACGCGAGCCTCGCCGGTTCCCCGCCGGCCGGGGAGAAGGAGGAATTGGCGAGGAAGGCCGCCCCGGACCGCCCGTCCCGCTTACCCCTGACCCGGTTGCGGATTTCCCTGGAGAACTGGACCGTCAACGACACCGGCGCGGACACGGCCTGGGCCGCCGGCCTGGGCGGGCCCCAGGCCGCCGATGGTCAGACGGCCAGGGTCGGGTTCACCACGGGCGTGCGCCTGGCCGGAGCGCGGGCGACCGCGGAAGCCGCGGGCGACTGGACCGATCGCCTCGGCTGGGATCCCGCCTACCGGGCCGCCCTTTCCCATGATTCCTCCCGCCCGAGTTGGACCGTCTTCTGGGAGCAGGGGGGCCGCGCCCCCCGCAGCGACGAACTGGTGACGGTTCTGCGCCGCGACGTCGCCGGCCGGGAACTCGTGCTCGAGCCCAACGGGGATCTGGCCCGGGAGAACACCACCCGTCTGGGTGCCCGGGTGGCCCTGAGCCTGATGGGCATCGATCTTGCGGTGGATGCCGCCAGGACCAGCCTGTCCGACGGCATCACCTGGGTCGCGGCGGCCGACGCTGCGGACCGCGGCCGCTGGGACAACGCGCTGGCCATGGATACCTCCCGCGTGACCGCCTCCCTCGGCAGGGAAGGCCGCTTTCTCGGCTGGGGAAGGATCTTCATCGAGCAGACATGGCAGGATATCGAGGAGACCCGGGGCCGGGCGGCGTTCCTCCCTCCGGAGGAATACCTGCGCCTGCGCCTGCTCTGGGAGAACCACTTCTTCGCCGAGGACGGGATCCTGCAACTGGGCCTCTTCACGACCCGGGTGCCGCAGATGCACGACCCCTGGGACGTGACCCGGTCGACCCTGATTCCGGGCCGGACGGTCCACGACCTGATCGTGGGCTTCCGCCTGGTGGGGGCGCACATCTCCCTGGCCTTCCGGAACCTCACGGGGGACAAGTACCGGCAGACGGCGGCCTCCTACGCCAGCCCGGGGGAACTGGACATGCGCCTGTCCTGGACCTTCACCCACTGACCTCTGCGCCCGGGCCCCGGCGCCGGGACGGGCTGCGCCACGCCGCGATGGTGTTGCTGGTCGCGGCGATCCTCGCCGGCGGCCGCCTCCTCAGGCGGGAGGTCCTGCTCGGGCCGGACGGCGGCTGGCGGCCCGGCGTTCTCGAGCCCGCCGTGCTTGAGGCGGCCGGTTCCGTCCCCGGCGACCGGGCCCCCGACCCGCCTCGCGTCCTCACCGACCCCCTTCCCATCAACCACTGCAGCGAGGACAGTCTGACCCTTCTGCCCCGGGTTGGCCCCGTTCTGGCAGGGAGGATCGCCGAGGCCCGGCGCGAGGGCCTGGTGTTCCGTTCGGCGGCGGATCTCAAGCGGGTCAAGGGCATCGGACCCCGGCTGGCCGCCCTGTTGGACAGCCTGGTGGACTACGGGGCCCAGCCCGGAGCGACGGGGAACCCGGGGAAATCCTGAGCCCCCGGAAATCCCTGTAAAGTCCCCGCGATACCGTCCGAACACACCAAGGACGAGAAGAATCCCCACCGGACCGCCGGGCAGGGGTTGTGCACGATACGGACCAGTGACGCCCAAATGGGGAATGCTCCCGATGAATACTGGCTCGATGACTGTGAACAAGGACAAGGTGGCGACCAGGCTCCTGGAGGCCGGTCTGATCACCGAGGCCGACCTGGCCAAGGCCCGCGAGATCCAGAAGAAGGAGGGCGGGTCCCTGGGCCAGTCCCTGGTGCGGGCCGGCACCCTGGACGAACCGACCCTCACCGAATTCCTGGGCAAGGTCTACAACCTGCCGGTCATCGACCTGGACAAGGCCGACGTGCACATCGAGTGCATCGACCTGGTCCCCGGCGACGTGGCCCGCAAGTTCCAGGTCCTGCCCGTCAGCCGCCGGGGCCGGGTGCTGACCGTCGCCATGGCCAATCCCAGCAACATCTTCGCCATCGACGACATCAAGTTCATCACGGGTCTGGACGTCCAGCCGGCCGTGGTGGGGGAGATGGCCATCCGCAAGGCCATCGACAAGTTCTACGCGACTGCGGACACCCTGGCGGACATCATCGGCGGCCTCGAGGACGACATCGAGCTCGTCGAGGAGGACGACGACGAGGACATCACCGGCAGCGAGGGCCAGAACGCGCCGGTGGTGAAGCTGGTCAACACCCTGCTCGCCGAAGCGGTGAAGGTCGGGGCCAGCGACATCCACATCGAACCCTACGAGAAGCACATGCGGGTGCGCTACCGCATCGACGGCATCCTCCAGGAGGTCATGGAGCCGCCCATCAAGCTCAAGAACGCCATCACCAGCCGTTTGAAGATCATGTCCGAGCTGGACATTGCAGAACGCCGGATTCCGCAGGACGGCCGTATCAAATTGAAGGTCGGCAACAAGAAGATCGACCTGCGCGTCTCGACCCTGCCCTGCATCTACGGCGAAAAGGTCGTGATGCGTATCCTGGACAAGGGCAACCTCAACCTGGATCTGGCCGACTTCAACATGGAAGAGAAGGCCATCAGGGACATCTACCACGCCATCGCCCAGCCCTTCGGCATGGTCCTGGTCACCGGCCCCACGGGGTCCGGCAAGACGACCACCCTCTATTCCTGCCTGGCCAAGCTGAACAATCCCGATCTGAACATCATGACGGCCGAGGATCCGGTCGAGTACAACATCGACGGCATCAACCAGGTCCAGGTCAAGGAAGAGGTGGGCCTGACTTTTGCTGCGGCCCTGAAGGCGTTCCTGCGGCAGGACCCGAACATCGTGATGGTGGGCGAGATCCGCGACCTGGAGACCGGCGGCATCGCCACCAAGGCGGCCCTCACCGGCCACCTGGTGCTCTCGACCCTCCACACCAACGACGCCCCCAGCACGGTCAACCGCATGATCGACATGGGGATCGAGCCGTTCCTGGTCGCCTCGTCGACGGTGCTCATCATGGCCCAGCGCCTGGTGCGCCGGATCTGCAAGAACTGCAAGGCGGAGATGGAGCTCTCGGCCGAGGCCCTGACGGACATCGGCCTGCCCGCGGGGACCACGGTCTACCACGGCAAGGGCTGCGAGAAGTGTGCGGGGACCGGCTACTCCGGCCGCCAGGGGCTCTACGAGGTGATGCCGATCACCTCGGAGATCCGGGAACAGATCCTGGATCGGGCCTCGACCGCGGAAATCCGGAGGATGGCGGTCAAGCAGGGCATGCTGACCCTGCGCGAGGACGGTCTGGTCAAGATCCAGAAGGGGATCACCACCATCGAGGAAGTCCTGCGGGAGACCGCAGTTGCCGACTAGTCGCCCATCAGGAGGAGATCGCATATGGCGGGGATGAGAGAGTTGCTCGAGGAGATGGTGGCCAAGGGGGCCAGCGATCTCCACATCACGGCAGGTTTGCCGCCCCAGTACCGGATCGACGGCAACATCGCCACGACCCAGTTTCCCGTCCTGACCGGCGACGAGACGCAGCGCCTGGCCTACAGCATCCTCAACGAGGAGCAGAAGAAACGCTTCGAGGTCGAGAAGGAGCTGGATCTGTCCTTCGGGGTCCAGGGCATCAGCCGGTTCCGGGCCAACGTCTTCCAGCAGCGCGGCGTGGTCTCCATGGCCATCCGCCAGATTCCCTACAAGATCAACACCTTCGAGGAGCTGGGACTGCCCCAGGTCTGCCGCGACCTGATCCGCAAGAGCCAGGGCCTGGTCCTGGTGACCGGCCCCACGGGCAGCGGCAAGTCCACCACCCTGGCCACCATGCTGGACACCATCAACACCAGCCGCAAGGGCCACATCATCACGATCGAGGACCCCATCGAGTTCGTGCACCAGCACAAGGGCTGCATCGTGAACCAGCGGGAAGTCAACAGCGACACCAAGAGCTTCCCGGCCGCCCTGAAGTACGTGCTGCGGCAGGATCCCGACGTGATCCTGATCGGCGAGATGCGGGACAGGGAGACGATCCAGGCCGCCCTGACCATCGCCGAGACCGGCCACCTGGCCCTGGCCACCCTGCACACCAACAGCACCTTCGAGTCGATCAACCGGATCATCGACGTGTTCCCGCCCGAGCAGCAGAACCAGGTGCGTTCGCAGCTGTCGTTCAGCCTGCTGGGCGTGCTCACCCAGCAGCTCATCCCGCGGGCGCGGGGCGGCGGACGGGCGCTGACCCTGGAGATCATGGTGTGCACGCCGGCCATCAAGGCCATGATCCGCGACAACAAGACCCACCAGATCTACGGCCACATGCAGGCCGGTCAGAAGTACGGCATGCAGACCATGAACCAGTCGCTCTACCAGGCGGTTGTGAACAAGTGGATCTCCCTGGAGCAGGCCATGGGGCGCAGCCCCGACATCCAGGAGCTCCAGCAGATGCTCGGTGAACCCGTCGGCCTGAAAACCTGAAGCAGCGGAGGATACCCGTGAGCGCCACGACATACATCTGGAAGGGGCGGACGGCCAAGGGCGACGTCCTTTCCGGCGAATACCAGTGCGAGGACCGCAAGGAACTCGGCGAATACCTGCGGAAACGCCGGATCACCATCACCTCCATGAAGAAGAAGCCCAAGGAGATCCAGCTGGGCTTCCTCAAGAAGAAGGGGGTGGGGGTGAAGGACCTCTCGGTCTTCACCCGCCAGTTCGCCACCATGGTCAACGCCGGTCTGCCCCTGGTCCAGTGCCTCGACGTCCTGGGCCGCCAGCTGGACAAGCCCCACTTCAAGGTGGTGGTCCAGCAGGTGACGTCCGACGTCGAGGGCGGCTCCACCCTGGCCGAGGCGCTCGATAAGCACCCCCGGGTCTTCTCCGACCTCTACGTCAACATGATCGCCGCGGGCGAGGCCGGCGGCATCCTGGACGTGATCCTGGGCCGTCTGGCGGTCTTCCTGGAGAAGGCGGACGCCCTGCAGCGCAAGGTGAAGGGCGCGATGACCTATCCGACCATCGTGCTGACGGTGGCCGGCGGAGCCTGCATCTTCATGCTCCTGTTCGTGATCCCGGTCTTCGCCAAGATGTTCTCGGACTTCGGCGGCACCCTGCCGGCGCCCACGCGCATCGTCATGGGCATCTCGAACTTCCTGCAGGCCTACTGGTGGGCGCTCGCCGGTTCGGCCGCCGCCCTGACCTTCGCCTTCAATCGGTACCGCGCCACCCCCGGCGGGCGCATGCAGACCGACAAGCTGGCCCTGCGGATCCCGGTCCTGGGCACCGTGCTGCGCAAGTCGGCGGTCGCCCGCTTCACCCGCACCCTCGGCACCCTGATCGGCTCGGGCGTCCCGATCCTCCAGGGCCTCGAGATCACGGCCAAGACCGCCGGGAACAGCGTCATCCAGAAGGCCATCAACCAGACCTCCAAGAGCATCAGCCAGGGCGACACCATCGCCATGCCCCTGAAGGAGAGCGGCGTGTTTCCGCCCATGGTGGTGCAGATGATCGGCATCGGCGAGCAGACCGGCGCCCTGGACGAGATGCTGGCCAAGATCGCCGACTTCTACGACGACGAGGTCGATGCGGCCGTCGAGGCCCTGACCGCGGCCATCGAACCCCTGATGATCGTCCTGATGGGCACCATGGTCGGCGGTATGCTGGTGGCCATGTACCTGCCGATGTTCAAGATGTCGAGCATCGTGGGAGGTTAGGCTTGAGCACGGGTGTGGGGAGACGGGGCCCGCTGCCGGGCGGCGGCCCCGTGCGCCGGGACCCCAACCGCCGGCTGCTGCAATGGCGGGGGGGGCTGGCGCTGATGCTGGCCGGGATCGCCGTCCTGCTGCGTCTCATCTCTCCGGAACAGGTCGCCCTGCCTGGCGTCGTGGGATCCCTGGGCCTGATGGCCACCACGCTGGCCGTGGCCTGGGCGGTCAGCCAGGCCGGCGTTCCGACGCGGATCCTCCTGGCCGGCCAGCTGGCGGCCGACACGGTGTGCCTCGGGCTGCTGGTCAACTTCACCGGCGGGCCGTACTCCGCCTTTCCCCTGGTCTTCGTCGTGCCCATCATGCTCGGCGCCTACTTCCTGGGCTCCCGGGCGGCCATGGCCATCGCCGGGTGCGCCGCCATCTTCACGGGCGGCGGCCACTTCGGCCTGGCCCTGGGCTGGCTGCTGACCGGGACCGGCACCGAACTCGACTACCTGCACGGCTGGCCCGTGCTGGTCACCGCCCTGCACATGTCCCTGTTCATCTTCACGGGAATGCTCAGCGGCGCCCTGTCCCGGCGCCTCGCGGTCCGCCGCATGCAGCAGGTCCGCAACGACCTGATCATCGAGAAGACCAGGTGCGAGGTCCGCAACATCCTGGACAACATCCGCAGCGGGCTCATCACCGTCGATCCGGGCGGCTGCATCACCCGGGCCAATCCCGCCGCCTGCACGATCCTCCGCTGCACGGAGGAGGAGCTCCTGGGCAAGCCCCTGAAGCTGGTGATGTCCGGGGGGATGGAGGAACTGGCGGCCATCATCCAGCCGGTGGCCCTGGGTTCGCCCTCGGTCCACCGCGGCGAGGTCCAGGTCACCTCCCGGGGCCGGACCATGCCCCTGGGCCTGAACGTCAACCCCGTGACCACCACCGACGGCGCGGTCATCGGGGCCATCGCGATCTTCACCGACCTGACGCGCGAGAAGGAGATGACCGCCCGGATGCGGGAGGCCGACCGCCTGGCCGCCGTCGGAGAGCTGGCCGCCAGCATCGCGCACGAGATCCGCAACCCCCTGGCGAGCATCCGGGGCAGCATCGAGATCATGGCGGGCGAGCTGGATCTCGACGGCCACCTCGACCAGCTGATGTCCCTGATCCTCAAGGAAAGCGGCCGGGTCAACACGATCATCAACGACTTCCTGGCCTACTCGCGGATGCGTCCGGTGTCCCTGCGGCGGTTCCGCGGCGCGGAGTTCCTCGAGGAGATCAGCCTGCAGATCGGCCAGCACGTGGCGGCCCACGGCGGGAAGGTCGAGCTGCGGTCCCAGTGCGAACCCGGGCACCTGCAGTTGACCGCCGATCCGGGCCAGTTGACCCAGCTGACCCTGAACCTGGTCATCAACGCCTGCGAGGCCATGGGCTACCAGGGCCGGATCACCCTCCTGCTCCGCCGCTGCGACGACGGCGAGAGCTGCGAGCTGGAAGTCACCGACAACGGCCCCGGCATCGAGGAGGACATCCGCGAGCAGCTGTTCGCCCCCTTCAAGACCACCAAGGAGAAGGGCACCGGGCTGGGTCTGGCCATGGTCGCCCGCATCGCCGCCTCCCACGGCGGCCGGGTCGTGGCCGGCGACGCCCCCGGCGGCGGGGCCAGGTTCACCGTCCTGTGGCCCCTCGAACCGCCCCGCCGGGACCTCGACCTTTCCGGGGACGATCCCGGGTCCGATCTCCCGGTCCCCGCCGATCCGGGAGCGATCCTGGTCTCCTGACCCGCCCCTCGGGAATCACGGGCAGGCGCACGGCAGGCCGCTTTCCGGTGGGCTTTCGTGCATTCTGCACGGCCGCCGGAGAACCGGGTCCCCAATCCGGACCCCCTTCGCCCTCTGAAAATTATCTGGATTTCCCGTTTTTCGATTAAAGCTGCGCCCCCCGCGGTCGATATCCCCCATGTACTGCATTTTGCCATCGTTCCAAGGAGACACCCCATGGCCCTGGGCAGGATACTGGTCGTCGACGATGAAGAATCCATGTGCCAATACCTCTCCATCCTCCTGCAGAAGGAAGGCTACCAGGTCGAGACCGTGAATTCCGGCGCCGACGCCCTGCGGGCGTTCGAGCGGAATTCCTTCGACGTGGTCATGACCGACATCCAGATGCCGAAGATGGACGGGATCCAGCTGCTCAAGGGGGTCAAGGGCCTGGATCCGACCATGCCGGTCATCATCATGACGGCCTACGCCAGCGAGCAGTCGGCCATCGACGCGGTGAACCTGGGCGCCTTCAGCTACCTGCAGAAGCACTGCAAGAACGACGACATCAAGATGGTCGTCCGCAACGCCCTGGCCCTGCGCCAGGCGCGCACCGAGAACCAGGAGCTGCGGCGCGAGCTGTCGAAGAACAAGGGCCGCAAGCGCATCATCGGGCAGAGCCCGCGCATGCGCTCGGTCTTCAAGATGGTGGACAAGATCGCCGCCACCTCGGCCACCGTGCTGATCAACGGCGAGAGCGGCACCGGCAAGGAGCTCATCGCCCAGGCCATCCACCAGGGCAGCCACCGCGCCGACGGGCCCTTCGTGGCCATCAACTGCGGGGCCATTCCCGAGAGCCTGCTGGAGAGCCAGCTCTTCGGTCACGTCAAGGGCTCGTACACCGGGGCCGACCGCGACCACGACGGGTTCTGCCGGCAGGCCGAGGGCGGGACCATCTTCCTGGACGAGATCGGGGAGACGCCGCACTCGATCCAGGTCAAGCTGCTGCGCATGCTGCAGGAGCGCGAGGTCTATCCCGTGGGCAGCAGCAGCCCGGTCAAGGTGGACCTGAGGGTCATCGCCGCCACCAACCGCGATCTCGAGGACGAGGTGGCCAAGGGCAACTTCCGCACCGACCTCTACTACCGGCTCAACGTGATCCCGCTCATCCTGCCGCCCCTGCGGGAGCGCCAGGACGACATCCCCCTGCTGGTGGACCACTTCCTCAAGCGCACCTGCCCCGGCGAATACCAGGGCAACCTGGGCAGCATCATCGACGAGGCCGCGATGCAGATCCTGGCCGCCTACGACTGGCCGGGCAACGTGCGCGAGCTGGAGAACGTCATCGAGCGCGCGGTCATCATCCGCGAAGGGGAGAAGATCAACCCCCGGGACCTGCCCGAGCACATCCGGCAGGCCGGACCGGCGGAGGGGACCCTCATCTCGACCCTGCGGGTGGGGGGCCAGGTGACCCTGGAGGATCTCGAGCAGGCCCACATCCTGTCCGTCCTGGAGCAGTGCGCGGGCGCGCGCAAGCAGACCTCGGAGATCCTGGGCATCAACGCCTCCACCCTGTACCGCAAGCTGAAGAAGTACGGCGTGCAGGACGGGGAGGAGGGCGAGGAGGATTTCGCCGCCGAGGCCGCCGAGGACCGGGACGTCCCGGTGGAGGAACTGGTCGAGGGCGTCGACTCGGTCATCCGCGAATCCGAGTGCGAACCCGTGGAGGCCTGAGCGGAGGCCGGCTCCGCGGCCGAATTGCCCGGCAATTCGCGACCCCGGGCGGCATCCTGCAAGGAAAAATGACCCGGAAGATCGGCCCGGAATGATGCAGTCGAGCGGAACTTGTTGGAAATCAACGAAGTAGTGAACAGGAAAATTCGCGCTGCAGGTGGCACGGCCATTGCAAATGGTTGCCCGCCACAGGCAGGTGAATCGGGAAGGGCACGACGCCCTTGCCTGAACCAGGGGTCCACGGACCGCCACAAGGAGGACGGATAGTGATTAATCGCAAGGGCTTTACTCTGATCGAGCTGATGATCGTGGTCGTCATCATCGGCATCTTGGCCGCCATCGCGATCCCCAACTTCATCAGCATGCAGGACCGGGCCAAGGAAGCCAAGGTCAAGGGCGCCGCTCACACCGTGCAGCTGGCCGCCGAGGACTTCGCCGTCCGCAACGACGGGATCTATTCCGACCTTGGTGCGGACCTCACCCCGCTGCTCCCGGGCGGCGCCCTTCTGGATAACGCCTTCACCGGCGCGGCCACCGAGCCCCAGTATGGAGCCGTTGCCGGCGCCATCGGCCAGGTCGGGATCCAGGCTGTCGCTCAGGGCGGCGTGAACGTGGGCTACACGATCACGGGCTTCGGCAAGGAAGCCACCATCCTGACCCTGACCAGCGGCCAGTAAGCCACCGGTCAGCGACGATCGCGGGGCGGAACTGGTCAAGGCCGGTTCCGCCCCGTTCGCTTCAGGAGGAGGACGGGACCCGGGAAGGAGGACGTGGCCGCCGTGTGGAAACCGCTGACATCCCTGCGCATCCCCAGGCCCCGGAGTTCGGATCTCCTGCTCGCCGGAGGGGCCCTCTCGCTGCTCCTGGCTTTCACCCTGGTCGCCGGTCTTCCGGTCCTCAACCGCCTGGAGGCGGCGGCACGCCTGGCGGCCCTGCGGGGCAACGCCGCGACCTTCCAGCTGGCCGCCGAGAGCTACGCGGCCCGGAACTTCGGAACCTATCCGACCGACCCGCTCGACCTCGTCCCCTATCTGCCGGGCCGCCGAGCCCCGCGGAACCCTTTCAACGGGGACCGGGTGCGCTTCCGGGAAGCGCCCGGCGACCTGACCTACGCTTCACCCACCGGGGGAAAGGACTACGTGATCCGGGCCTGGGGTTTCGGCCCCGCCGGGGGATCACGGGTCCTGGTGACCTTGACCAGCAGCGGGAACTGACACCTGGAGGGACACCATGACCGATGCCAAAGGATTCACCCTGATCGAGCTGATGATCGTCGTGGTCATCATCGGGCTGCTGGCGGCCATCGCCATTCCCAACTACGCCAATCTCAGGGACCACGCCAAGGAGGCGGGGACCTGCACCAACGCCCACACCCTGCAGCTGGCGGTCGAGGACTACGCGGTGTCGAACGACGGCATCTACTCCACCGACGCCGGGAGCCTGACCCCGTTGCTGCCGGGAGCCGGCATGATGATCAACCCCTTCACCAGTGCGGCCAGCGAGCCCCAGTACGGGGCCGCCGCCGGCGCCCCGGGCGAGGTGGGCATCGAACCCATCGTCGCCGGCGGGATCCTCACAGGTTACCGGATCACCGCCTTCGGCAGGGATGCCGTCATCCTGACCCTTTCCAACGGGCAATAGATCGATCGGGGAGGCGCGCCGCGGGACCGCCCGGTCCCGTGGCACCCTCGTTGCATGGGTCTCCCGGGAAACGGGAATCGGAGCGCCTGGGCGGCGCCAGGTGAGGATTCGGACCGGAGGTGGACGGTGAGCGTTCAGCAGGTGGCAACAATCGGACCACGGTCCGGGACCGATCCCGAAGGGACCGGGTTCCTGGAGCGCCAGCTCGCGGAGATCACCGCGCCCGCGGCGCCCCAGCGGCCGGCCGGACGGATCGCCGAGGCGCCCGCCCTCCAGGTGGCCGATCTGCACAAGGACTTCCGCTCGGGCTTCCTCCGCCGCCGGCTGCGGGGGATCGCGGGCATCTCGTTCAGCGTGACCCCGGGGACCATCTTCGCCCTCCTGGGGCACAACGGAGCGGGCAAGACGACCACCATCAACTGCATCCTGGATCTGGTGCGGCCTGACCACGGCAGCATCTCCATCCTGGGCCGTCCCCACGACGATCCGCGCACCCGGGCCCGCATCGGCTACCTGCCCGAACGGCCCTACTTCTTCGAGCACCTCAGCGGCCGCGAGCTGCTCGCCTTCTACGCCGACCTGCTGGGGGTTCCCCGCACCGACCGGGAGGGGAGGATCGACCGCTGCCTCGAGCTGGTCAGCATGCAGGAGTTCGGTGGCCGCCGGTTGAGCAAGTACTCCAAGGGCATGCTCCAGCGCATAGGCCTGGCGCAGACCCTGCTCGGGGATCCGGAGCTCCTGATCCTGGACGAACCCATGTCCGGCCTGGATCCCCTGGGCCGGCGCGAGGTCCGGGAGCTGCTGCTGGACCTGCGGCGGCAGGGCAAGACCATCATCCTGTCCTCCCACATCGTGCCCGACATCGAGATGCTGGCCGACGAGGTGGCCGTCCTGCAGAGCGGCAGGCTGGTGGCCACCCGGTCCCTGGCCCAGCTCAGCGAGGGCACCGGCTATCGCGTGAACCTCGCCTGCCCCGCGGGCCGGTCGGGGGACGACCTGGCCGGCTGGCGGTGGCGCCTGGAGGGCGACGTCCAGCGGGTCGAGGCCGGACCGGTGGACGCGCTGCGGGAACTTCTCGACCACTGCCACCGCCAGGGACGGACCGTCCTGAGCGTCGACACCGTCCACACGGGACTGGAAGATCTCTTCCTCCAGCTGCACGAGCAGGAGGAGAACGCACGATGATGCGCACCATCTCGACCCTCGCCGTCAGCACCTTCCGCGAGACCGTCCGCGACCGGATCTTCTACCTGGTCGGCATGTTCGGCTTCGTGATGCTCGCCAGCACCGCGGTCCTGTCCCCCCTGACCATCGGGGCGCAGGGCAAGATCATGACCGACGTGGGGCTGGCCGCCATGGTCGTGTTCGGCATGCTGGTGGTCCTGCTGGTGGGCAGCAACATGGTCCGCAAGGAAGTGGAAAAGGGCACCATCGTGACCATCCTGTCCAAGCCCGTGGGCCGGCGCCAGTACCTGCTGGGCAAGTTCCTGGGCCTGAACCTGACCCTGGTCAGCATGCTCGGCCTCATGGGCGTCCTGTTCATGCTGATGCTCCTGATGGCCCCCGGCAGCTTCTCCCCGGCCTATCTCGGGGCCATCTACCTGACCCTGCTGGAGCTGGTCCTGATCAACGCGGTGGTCGTGTTCTTCAGCACCTGCGTCTCCGCCCCGCTGGCGGCCATCTTCACCCTGGGGACCTTCGTGGCCGGGCACCTGAGCCAGTCCATCCGGGACTTCGGCGCCCTGCAGGGAACCCCCTTCCAGCAGAAGCTGTTCAACGTCATCTACTACCTCCTGCCCAATCTCGAGGTCTTCAACATGCGCGGGGCCGTGGTGCACGGCGAGACGATCGCCGCCTCCCACCTGCTTCTGGCCACGGTCTACGGCGTCGGCTACGCCGGCCTGCTGCTGATCCTGGCGGGCGCCGTCTTCCAGCGCCGGGCGTTGAGGGGGTAACCCATGGACGCCGCGCGGATGGGCAGGATCGCACTGGCGGGAATCCTCCTGGCCATGATGATCGGATCGCTGACCATCCTGGACACCCGGGCCACGGCGCCCGAGAGCCAGGAGCGGCTCTACTTCCCCTCGGGCAGGTTCCTGGTGGAATCCTCCCTGGGGTTCCGCGAGGCCGTGGCCGACTACCTCTGGTTCCGCTTCATCCAGTACTACGGGGCCTTCGCCAAGGGCTTCAACGACCTCCGCTACTTCGATCTGCTGATCGACGGGATCACCCGGCTCGATCCCCGGTTCGTCGAGGCCTACCACTTCGCCTCGCTGGTGGCCTGGTCGGACTTCGGGGACTTCGCCAAGTCCCACGACGTGCTCAAGAGGGGCATCCTGCACAACCCCGGCAACGCCCGGCTGCACTTCGCCGTCGGCTTCATGTACTATGTCTTCGAGCAGGACTACCCCCGGGCGGCCCTCTGGTTCGAACAGGCGGGGGAGTGCCCCGACGCAACCGATCGCGAGCGCCGCTTCGCCGCCTTCGCCCGCCAGCGGGCCGGCGACGACACGGTGTCCCTGGAACTGTGGAGGACCCTGCTGGAGTCCACGTCCAATCCCCAGATGAAGGATCTGGCCGTGACCATGATCGAGAAGATCACCCGCCGGATCACCATCCAGCGCACCTACGGACCCGAATTCATCGGACCCATCCCGGAGCTCTGACCATGACCGGACTGCCGATCGCATCCGTCCTGCCCGCCGCCCAGGCCGCCGTCATCCCGGCGGGAATGCCCCTGCTGCCTTTCTGGGCTGTGGCCGTCTGGCTGGGCGCCTGCCTCGGCAGCTTCGCCAACGTCCTGGTCTACCGGTTGCCGCGCAACCTCAGCGTCGTGGGGCCGCGGTCCTTCTGCCCCGGCTGCGGGAACCGCGTCGCCTGGTTCGACAACGTCCCCCTGCTCAGCTGGATCGTCCTGCGGGGCCGTTGTCGCCGCTGCGGGACGGGCATTCCCGTGCGGTATCCCCTGCTGGAGGCCGCGGGAGCCCTGAGCCTGGTCGCGGGCCTGCTGCGCTTCGGCTGGACCGTGCACGGTCTGGCCGCTGGACTCCTGCTCCTGCTGCTGCTGGTGATCGCGCTGGTGGACTGGGAGCACATGATCATTCCGCACACCCTGACCATCGCAGGTGCGGTCATCGGCCTGGTGACCTCCGTATGGGCGCCGCCCGGCCTCGACCAGGCCCTGCTGGGCGTGGTGGCGGGCGCCGGATCCATCCTCGCCGTCACCTGGGTCTACAAGGCCGTGCGCGGGGTCGTCGGCATGGGCGGGGGCGACGTGATGCTCATGGGCATGCTGGGAGCCTTCGTGGGACCCTGGGGCGTCCTGGCCGTGCTTTTTGCGGGCGCCCTGCTGGGCACGATCTACGCGGTCGCGCGCGGCCGGGGAAGGGTCGATGGTTCCGCGAAGCTCCCCTTCGGGACTTTCCTTGCCGCAGGAGGGGCCGTCGTCCATCTGTGGGGGGGGGAGATTTTTGCCTGGTACCTGGGAGCTTTCTGACATCCCTGCCGCCCGCCGATCCTGGCGGGAAACCCGCCTGAAACCCCCGCCCCGGTTCGTTCCCCCCAAATTCCCGATTCCTCGACGAATACCGGCAAAAAGGACTCAAGGAGTCTTTTCCCCGGACGATGATCCAGGTGGCACGCATGTTGCGGTTCGCCCCCAGGGGATACCCGGGGTAAGGGGATTCCCGGCAATAAGCACGAACAGCAAGGTAGGCTTGACATGTTCGGATTTCTCAATCGCAAGCGGAAATCACTCATCGGCCTGGACATCGGCTCCAACGTCGTCAAGTGCCTCCGCCTCGACGTCTCCGGCGAGCGTCCGATCCTGACCCACTTCGGCATGGCGGACCTTCCGCCCGAGGCCATCGTGGACGGGGAGATCATGGACCGCGAACTGGTCATCGAGGCGATCAAGGAGGCGGCCGACAAGGCCGAGATCCCCAACGAGCCGGTCGCCAGCGCCGTCGCCGGCCGGGCCGTGATCGTCAAGAAGATCGTGATGGACAAGATGAGCGAGGAGGACGCCCGGGAGGCCATCTACTGGGAAGCCGAACAGCACGTCCCCTTCGACATCGACGACATCACCCTCGACTTCCAGATCCTCCAGCCGGACATCGGCGCCGACCAGATGGAACTGCTGCTGGTGGCCGCCAAGAAGGACATGATCCTGGGCCACGCCGAGCTCATCCGGGACGCCGGCTTCAATCCCCTGGTCATCGACGTGGCGTCGTTCGCCAACCAGAACGCCTGGGAGTACCTGGCCGCGCACGGCAAGGGCAAGGCCGTCCCGGCCGAGGAGACCGACGAGGCCCCGGTCGACCGGGAAGAGGATCCCGACCCGTTCTCCGGCGGTGAGGACGAGGCGCCCGAGGCGCCCGGGCCGTCGGGCGAGTTCGTCGCCCTGCTGGACGTCGGCGGCGGCGTGACCAACGTCCACATCATCAAGGACGGGGTCCCGTACTTCACCCGCGACCTGCCCCTCGGCACCGCCCACTTCATCGAGGAATTCCAGAAGCAGCTGGGCCTGACCTACGAGACCGCCCAGCGGGTGGCCCGCGGCGACGTCGAGGAGGTCGACGTCCAGCTGGTCAGCGACATCGTCCGCTCGGTGGGCATGGAGATCTACCAGGGCCTCGAGCCCAGCCTGTCCTACCTGAAGACGTCGGGCGAGGCCACCGGCATCGACCGCATCGTCCTGAGCGGCGGCGGGTCCCACCTGCCCGGACTGCTGGGCTTCCTGGCCGAGCAGTACGGGGTGCCCAGCGAGGTTTCCGATCCCCTGGCGGCCCTGGACTACAAACCGGAGCTCTTCGCCGAAGGCGAGGCAGCCGAGCTCAGTCCCCTGCTGACCGTCTGCGTGGGCCTGGCTTTGCGAGAGGGGGTCTGAGTCATGATCAGGATCAACCTGCTTCCCCGCGACGAGATCGTCACCAGGCGCAGCCTGAGCCTGCCCAACCTGGCCAATTTCGCGCCCCTGGCCCTGGTCCTGGCGTCTTTCGTCGCCATCGGGGCGGTCTACCACTTCCAGTCCCGCCAGATCGGGGAACTGGAGACGATCATCGCCCAGGAGGAGGCCGAGACGCGCGAGCTGGCCCCCCAGATCGCGAAGATCAAGCAGCTGAATCAGCAGCGCAAGGACCTGAACGACCGGCTGGACGTCATCACCAGCCTGGACAGCGACCGGTACTTCCGGGTCCACCTGCTGGACGAATTGAACCGCAGCATGCCCCAGCACATGTGGCTGACCCGGTTCGAGGAGGTCGGCGGCGGCAGCTTCGCCCTCGAGGGCGTGACCTTCTCCAACTTCCTGGTCAGCGACTTCCTGCAGAGCGTCACCGACAGTCCCTGGTTCGCCGGGGTCGACCTGCTGGTCGCCGAGAAGGGCATGATCGGGGAAGTGCAAGTCGTCAAGTTCAAGGCCCAGGCCAAGGCCGTCCGCAAGGCGGCCGATCCCCTGGAAGGGTAAGGAAGGACCGCAATGACCATCGACGTCAAAGATCCCAAATTCCTGCGCTGGGCCGGGGCCGTGCTGGTGGTGCTGGTCGTGGTGCCGACGTACTTCCTGTCGGCTTCCTATCCCTTCACCTACTCGGCGCGCAAGCAGGTCGTCCAGGAACTGGACGCCAAGCACCAGAAGCTGAGCCGGGACCTGGAGAAGGCCCGCCTGCTGGTCCGCAACCTGGACCGGGTGGAACAGGAGTACGCCATCCTGCACGAGCAGTGGCAGGTGGCCCAGACCCTGCTGCCGGACGAGAACCAGATGCCGGACCTGCTCCGCAAGGTGACCGCCGCCGGGCAGCAGTCGGGCATCGAGTTCACTCTCTTCCGGCCCCAGACCCCGACGCCCAAGGGCTTCTACGCGGACAACCCCATCGAGGTGTCCGTCGAGGGCGGGTACCACCAGACGGGCATCTTCCTGAGCCGCCTGGCCAACCTGGACCGCATCGTCAACGTCTCGCAGCTGAAGCTGCGCGGCACCGAGGACCAGGACAAGAATCCGCGGACGGTCAAGACCAGCATGATCCTGACCGCCTACACCCTCGGGCCCGGGCCCGCCGTCGCCGACCCCGTCAACGAGGGTCAGGGTGACGGAACCCTGGCCAGCAACCAGAACCAGCAGACCGCGGCCAAGCCGGGCGCGGCGGCCGGCGCCAAGCACTAGGGGGCCTGAAGATGAAACGGAAATACGCACGTCCCGAACTGCTGATGCTGGTGTTGCTGGGCCTGCTGGCGGCCGCCGGAGCGACCGCCCAGACGGCCGAGGATCCCGTGGCGGACGAGTCCGGCTCGGTGTCCCCGTCCCAGATTTCCCGTGACAGGATCAACGCCATCCGCAGCAACGAGTTCTTCTACCAGTCGTACGGCAGGACCGATCCCTTCCTGGTCCTGGTGTCCGGGGATTACGAGCAGAGCACGGCCAGCGAGCTGGTCGACGTCCACAGCGCCACCCTCGTCGGCGTGATGTGGGGCCAGGACGACCGCTTCGCCCTGGTGGAAGACGGCGACGGATTCGGATACATCCTGCGGGTGGGGGACAAGGTCCAGAACGGGCGGGTCGTCAGCATCCGCATGGACTCCCTGACCGCGCGGGTCACTTTGTACGGGATCACCAACCAGGTGGTCCTCAAGCTGGAAAAATCGGAGGGTTGATCATGTTCGGAAGGAACCGATTCGCTCCCTGTGCGGTCCTGATCACGGTCCTCGTGATGGCGATTCCCGCCTGGGGCCAGGACACGGCGCCCGCCGTCAGGGAATTCGCGGGCGAGCCCATCTCCCTGGACGTCCAGGAAGCCGAGATCTCCACGGTCCTGCGCTCCCTGGCCGGGTTCGCCGGGGTGAACATCGTGGCTTCCCCCCGCGTGACGGGCAAGGTCACGGTCAAGCTGGAGGACGTCCCCTGGGAAGAGGCCCTGGCGGTCATCCTGCGGGCCCACAGTTTCGACTTCGTCGAGGAGAACGGGATCTACCGCATCGACACGGCGGAGGACATCCGCCAGGAGACCCTGTCGGCGGAGCGGGTGCGCAAGCAGGTCGAGGAGCTCGAGCAGCTCCAGCTGGGCCTGGTGACCATGCGTTACGCCAACGCGAGCGAGGTCAAGGATGCCCTTGAGAAGATGCTGACCGAGCGCGGCAACATCGACGTGGACGTCCGCACGAACAGCCTGCTGGTCAACGACGTCAAGGACCGCGTGGACCTGATCAGCAACATGGCCGTGCAGTTGGACAGCCAGACTCCCCAGGTCGAGATCAACGCCCGCCTGGTGGACATGGACACGAAGGCCACCCAGGAGCTGGGCATCAACTGGTCCCTGGCGAACTTCAAGGGCCCGGGCAGCAACATCTACGGCAGCGCCGAGATCGACAACCCCATCCAGAGTCCCGCCGGGGACGTCCGGGTGGGCACCGTCCAGGACTGGGGCGACCTGATGGTCAAGATCGAGGCCCTGGAGAACGACAACAAGGCGCACCTGATCAGCAACCCGGTGATCACCACCACCGACAACCGTGAAGCCAGCATCCTGGTGGGGCAGAAGATCCCCCTGATCGTCGCCGACCAGGCCGGCAACGCCATCACCCAGCTGACCACCATCGGCATCATGCTGAAGGTCACCCCGCACATCAACAGCGAGAACCGGATCACCCTCGACGTCCACAACGAGGTCAGCGACCTGTCCAGCCAGGCGACCGTCCAGGGCGGCGTCATCATCAACACCAGCGAATCCGACACCCGGGTCCTGGTCCAGAACGGTGAGACCGCCATCATCGCCGGCCTGATCCGCAAGGTGGAGAGCCGGCTGGATTCCGGCATCCCCGTGCTTCAGGACCTGCCGGTCCTCGGCGCCCTGTTCCGCCACAGCTCCAAGGTCCAGAACAACCGCGAGCTGGTCATCTTCGTGACGCCCAGGATCGTGGATGACGAGTACATCGAACGGGACGTGCTGGTGGAAGACAGCAAGGTGAGTTACAGGCCGGAAGGCTGGTAGCCCCCCGCGGGATCCCGATCCCCGGACCCCCGGCGTTGTGCGCCGGGGGTCTTTGTATTAGCATGCCCGCATGTGGACCTCCTTCATCGGATTCATGGGCAGCGGGAAGTCGACCATCGCGGGACGGTTGCGGGTTCTGAGCAGCCGGCCCCTGGTGGCCGTCGACGATCTGGTGTCCGGAAGCGCGGGAAAGGCGATCCCCGCCATCTTCGCCGAGGACGGCGAGGCTGCTTTCCGCGAGGCCGAGTTCCGCGCCCTGCAGGGGCTCGACCCCGGGCGCAACCTGGTGGTCGACACGGGCGGCGGGATCCTCGAATCCCCCGGCGCC
>JAHJTW010000163.1 GCA_018829565.1 bacterium
ATCTCCAGGGTGTAGAGGATCTGGATCCGCTCGACTTCCGACAGGGGGATGAGGCCGGCCGCCGGCCCCACTCCCGATTGGCGGGCTCCGGTCCGGGGGTTGCGCCCGTCGAGGATGTGGGCGGGGAAGTGCTCGGCCAGCAGGACGTCGGGCTCCTCCAGGATCATGATCCGCTTGAGCAGGTTGCGCAGCTCGCGCACGTTGCCCGGCCAGGGATACTTCTGCAGGGTTTCCAGGAGGGCGGCGTCGACGGGAGCGGTCTTCAACCCCAGCTGGGTGTTGAACTCCCGCAGGAAGCCGTTGATCAGGACCTCCAGATCCTGGGGGCGCTCACGCAGGGGTGGAACGTGGATTTCCAGCACCTGGAGCCGGTAGTACAGGTCGTTGCGGAAGGTCCCCGCCTCGATGGCCTCCCCCAGCCGCTGATTGGTCGCGGCCACCACCCGGGCCTTGACGTCGTTGTCGTCCTTGCCGCCGACCCGCCGGAACCGACGGTTCTCCAGGACCCTCAGCAGGCGGCTCTGGAGCAGGATCCCCATCTCGCCGATCTCGTCCAGGAAGATGGTGCCGTTCCCAGCCAGTTCGAAGAGGCCCTCCTTGCGCGACTTGGCGTCGGTGAAGGCCCCCTTCTCGTGCCCGAACAGCTCGCTCTCCAGGAGGGTCTCCGGCACGGCGGCGCAGTTGATCTCCATGAAGCGGTCGCTGCTGCCCATGCTGACCTCGTGGACGGCTCTCGCGATGATCTCCTTGCCCGAGCCGGATTCCCCCTGGATCAGGATGGAGGTGTCGTTGCCGCTGCGGCTGTGTCCGATCTTCTCGAGCATCCGGGCCACCTTCTCGAGGCCGGGGCAGGCCCGGATCATCCTCATGTAGCGGCCGTCGAGTTCGGAGGCGGCGCGGGCGGATGGGGCCGACTCCTCGACCGCGGCGGCCGGGGCGCCCTCGGCGGGCACGGTGGCTCGCAGGGCCGCCCGGACCTGCTTCTTGATCACCCCCAGCTTGAACGGCTTGGGAATGAAGTCGTAGGCCCCGTCGCGCATGGCGCTCACGGCCGTGTCGACGTCGCCGTAGGCCGTCATCATGATCACCGGCACCTGGTCGCCCTGGTTGCGCAGGGCCTTGAGGATCTCGAGTCCCGACACCCCCGGCAGCCGCAGGTCGGTGATGACCAGGTCGAACGATTCCCCGTGGCATTTGGCCAGAGCGGCTTCCCCGGTGTCGGCGGTGGTCACGTCGTAATCCGCGGCGACCAGGGCTTCCTGCAGGGATTCCCGGATGGTGGCCTCGTCGTCGACGATCAGGATCCTGGACTTCATCACGCTTCCTCCGTTCGGGCTTGGGCGGCGGACGGGAGGTCGGCCTCGCGCGGCAGGACCACCCGGAAAACCGTGGCATCCCCCACCCGGGCGGCGGTGATGTCGCCGCCGTGGGCAAGGACGATCTTGTGGCACAGGCTCAGGCCGAGTCCGGTCCCCGAGCTCTTCGTCGTGTAGAAAGGCCGGAAGATCCGGGCCAGATCCCCGTCGGCGAAACCCGGCCCGTTATCCAGCACCTCGATGACGACCCCGGGACCGAGGACCGAGCCCCCCCGGCGGCGATCCGGCAATCCGAGTTCGTCCGAATAGGACAGTTCGACCTGGACGCGGCCGGCGGCGGGGACCGCGTCGATGGCGTTGATCACCAGGTTCAGGATCACCTGCTTGATCTGCGCTTCGTCGAGGCGGAATTCCGGCGCGGCGCCGGGCCCCGGGGCGGTCCTGGCGACAAGTTCGACGTCCTTGTCCAGGGCGCGCTCCCGGCACAGCTCGAGGCAGTCGCGGACGATGACCTCGAGGTCGGCCGCGGCAAGGGTCGGTTCGTAGGGCCTGACGAAGTTGAGCATCCGGGTGATGGTCTGGTTGATGCGGTCCACCTCGCGGGTGATGACGTCGATGTACTTGATCCGCGGGTCGTCTCCCGGCAGCCGGTCGGCGAGGAGTTCGGCCTGGGCGCTCAGGCCCATCAGCGGGTTGCGGATCTCGTGGGCCAGGGTCGCGGACATCTCCACCAGTCCCTGGAGCTGCCCCACCCGCATCCGCTCCTGCTCCAGCTGTCGGGCCTCGCGCTGGTCCTCGGCCACGACCACCAGCCAGGTCTGGTTCCGGGCCTGGCCTTCCATGAACGAGGTCTGGACCAGGACGGGGATGACCTCTCCCCGCCGGGACGTGATGTTGCCGGGTCCGCGGAACGTTCCACCGGGAGCGTGGCGCAAGGCCGACAGGACCAGGCCCTTCTCCTCGGGCAGACCGAGGCAGGCGTCCAGGATCAGTTCGGGCACCTCGTCCTCGGGCTTCAGGTCCTTGACGAGGTCCCCCCGCCCGATCTGGTAGAAGAAGTCGAGGGAAGCCGCCTGGCGGGAAGGCCGTCCGGTCAGCAGTTCCTGCCCCGCGCGGTTGCAGAACACGGTGCGCCCCTGTTCGTCCAGGACCCAGATCCCGCTGCTGACGGTCTCCAGGACCCGGGCGTTGAAGGTCCCGATGTCGCGGATCCGGTCGAGCATCTGGGCCCCGGCGACCTCCTCGGCCAGCACGACCTGCACGGCCTG
>JAHJTW010000021.1 GCA_018829565.1 bacterium
GAGGTTCTCCATGTCCTCGGGACTGGTGCCCGCATAGGGCGCGATGACCATCACGTACGGGATCTTCACGTCGGGGGACGATTCCCTGGGCAGTTCCACGTACGACTTGAGTCCGATCAGGACGATGATCACCATGAAGGCGAAGATCATCGGGTAGCGCCGGATGGCGCCGCGGGTCAGCTTCATCGGGACCCACCCCCCGCAGCGTCGCCCGAGCCGATGCGCCCGGAAGAGCCCGACCCCCGGACCACCGATGGATCGGTGGGCAGCGACCCGTCCCGGGCCGCGGCGGTCTCGGTCACGGCCACCAGGCTGCCGTCACGCAGTTCCCGCTGGCCCCTGACCACGAGGCGGTCGCCGGCCTGCAGACCTGACTCGACCACCACCATCAGTCCCTGGTCCGCCCCCAGTTCCAGGCTGCGCAGGCGGGCGCGGTCGCCTTCCACCACGAAGACCTGGGCGCCGCTCCGGCCGGCCAGCACGGCGTCCCGGGGAATGGCCAGTCCGCGGGTGGTGGTCTTGGGCAGGCGCGCCCGGCCGATCACCCCGCTGCGCAAGGCCAGATCGGGATTGGGGATCCGCACCTCGACCCTGAACTTCCCCGTCGCCGGGTCGGCCTCGAGGCTGACGAAGGACACGGTCCCCGGCACCTCGCCCGGGGAGTCGCCGAGCGCCACCCGGCATTCCTGCCCCGGCTTGACCCAGGGAACCTGGAGGTCGGTCAGATAGGCCTGGAGCTTCAGGACGTAGGGATCGATGACCCGCACCGCCGGCATCCCCGGGGCCAGGTACTGGCCCAGTTCCACCATGCGCTCGACCACCACCCCGTCGAAGGGCGCCCGGATCGCCGCCCGCCGGTGGCGCCGGACGGCCACGTCGGCCTGGGCCCGGGCCTGGGCCGCGGCAGCCTCGGCCTGGAGCAGCTCGATCTCGCTCACCTTGCCGGCCTCGTGCAGCCGCCGCACCTTGTCCAGATTGTAGTCCTGGGTCTTGCGGGCGGCCTCGGCCGCGGCCATCTCCGCGGCGAGCAGGGAGCGATCCTGGGCCAGCAGGATCTGCCCCTCCTTCACCTCGGCGCCCTTGGGGGCCTCGATGGAAACGACGGGACCGACCTCTTCGGCGGCCAGGTCGGCGCCCCGGACCGGACCCACCGGGCCAGCCACCTCGAAGAACTCCTCGACCATCGAGGGCTGCAGTTCCAGCACCCGGACGTTCCGGGGAATCTCCCGCACCCCTTCGGTCTCCTGCCGCTCGCCGGCGCAACCGCCCAGCCCGGCCAACACCGCAACCCCGATCAGGCTGCAGACCACCATCGCCTTGGTCATGTTCTCCACTCCTGTCTGCGGGCTCATCGGGCGGCCTCCGGGACGAGGCCGGGAATGTCGGTCAGGGACGCCAGGGGACTCCAGCCGACCGCCCGCTTCAGGGCGGCGGTCAGGTCGAGCACCTCGAACCTGGCGTCGATCAGCGCGGCGCGGGCCTCGGCCCGGTTCGCCTCGGCCACCAGAACATCCAGATAGCTGGCCTTGCCGAGCTCGAGGCTGAGCAGGCTCTCCTGGAGGACCTCCTCGCTGCGCTGAAGGTTCAGCTCGGTGGCCTGGTGGACCTCCCGGGCCATCTCCAGGTTGGCGAGGATCTCCAGAACCTCGAGCTGCACCTGTTTCCGCTGGCCGGAGAGCTCGGATTCGGCGCGCAGGATGCGGGCCTCGGTCTCGGCCACCAGCCCCCGGGTCATCAGGCCGTCGAACACCGGCACGTTGAGGGCCACGGCGGCCCGCCACGAATCGTGGCCGGTGTCGAACAGGGAATCCACCGTCCGGCCCACGTAGCCGTACGAGCCCGTCACCGTCAGGTACGGGTGGGTGTCGGCCTTCTGGGCCTGGCGGTTGCGGCCCAGGATCTCCACGAACGTCTCGGCCGCGGCCAGCTCGGGCCGGGCCACGGCGAGTTCGAGGGCCCGTTCCTCGGACAGGTCGTCCAGCTCGAGCTGCAGGTCGTTCCTGATGCGCAGGGGCGCGGAGGGGGACTTGCCCATCAGGGTGTTCAGCCGGCTGCCGGCGTTGCGCAGACCCGCCTGGGCGATGGACAGCTGGGGCCTGAGGTTCGCCAGGCTCACCGCCGCCTGGAGGGTGTCCAGGGTCGTGGCCATGCCGAGCTCGTGCCGCAGCCGCATGATGTCCAGCACCTCGGTCTGGTTGGCCAGCTGGGCCTTGACCGCGCCGACCCTCTCGGCCGCCTTGATGATCCCGTGGTAGGCCGTCAGGGTGGCCTGCTCGGTCGACTGCTTGACGCTCCGGTAGGCCAGCTCCTGCCGGTCGATGCCCAGCTTGGCGGCGCCCACAGCCCCCAGGACCTTCGAGGGATTGATCTCCCAGAACAGGCTCAGGTTGGTCGTGTAGAAGGTCTGGGCGGGGATGGCCTCGGGCGCCGGGATGAAGGACCCGAACCCCGCCAGGAAATCGTTGAACCACGGCTCGGCGTCGGGGATGGGCGCGAACATGCCGTCCCCCCCGCCGAAGGTGGAATCCAGGGCGAAGCTGGGATCGCGGCCCCGGCTCCAGTTCCCCACCAGATCGAGTGTCGGCAGCCCGTTCGAAAGAGCCTGGTTCATCTGGCCGTCCAGTTCCTTGCGCTTCAGCCGCTCGGCCTCGAGCAGGTCGTTGACGCGCAGGACCTCGGCCACCACCTCGCCCAGGCCCAGGGGTGGGGATTCCCCGGCCCTCGCCTCCACGACCGGCCCCACGGGGGATGCGTCCGGGATCACGGCCTGCTGGATCCCGGCCTCCTGGGACCGGACAGCCGCCGGCCCCATCAGGATCATCAGGATCATCAGGATCATCAGACCGATGGCCCAGCCCAGCGGGCGCCCTGCCGCCCGGGTGACGTCACTCGACCTCGTCATCTTCGTCCTTTCGCGTTTGGCCGACGGTGGGGACGATGCGCCCGCCACCGGAACACTTGGTCATGGACAGCAGGAGTTCCCGCTCCTGATCCGTCCTGGCGGGCGGATTGTGGGCCGCGGCCACGACGGCCAGGCCCACCTCGCCCATCAGCAGCATCATCATGGGCATGTCCTCCGCCCCGAGGCGACCGCAGCAGATCTCCGACGCCAGGCCATGGGTGAAGACCGCCAACTTCCTCAGGAGGATGAACCGTTCCTCCGCCTCCATCTGCGCCAGCTCCGGGATGGCCGCCATGCGTTCCAGGAAGTTCTCCATCAGGATCCGGTCCGGATCACTGGACCCCTCCCCGCACAGGAATAGGGCGTCGTACAGGTGGGGATGGTCCAGGGTGAACTGAAGGACTCCCAGCCCCATGTTCAGGAACGCGTTGCCGGTCCGGGGCTTGCCGGACTCCTCGAGGAGAATCTCCAGGGCCCGGGCCATGACGGCCTCCTGCAGCCTCTCCATGCTCTGGAAGTTGCTGTAGACCGGGGCGGTGCTCGACCCCAGCTGGCGCGCCACCCTGCGGGCGGTCAGCCGGTCCATGCCTTTCCGTTCCACCACGGCGAGCCCGGCAGCGACGACATCTTCTTTCTCGAAAACGACTTTGCGGACCATCATGCCGGCCTTTCTCACCCCTGAAAGGAATATTACGGCCGTTATAAAACATTTGTTACATGGAAAGTCAAGAAAATCCCAGAAAAATTCTGGTAGAGGTCGGGCGGGGCCTGGGTCTGCCTGGGTACCTGGTTGAAGTCTTTCACGTTCTGCAGCCCAGCATAAGTGTGCGAACTTGGAGGGTCATCTGAGGTCCGGCCACGCACATAGGTTGAACTCGATTCCGCCCCCCGGGGGACCTATATGGCCGAAAACGGCTTTGAAATGGGCAATTGGGGCCGGTTTTCGGGAAACCCCGATTTCGGGATCTATCAGAATCCCGGCCCCAAGACCAGCGGGATGCCGCGAAGGCCAGGCCGGCGGGGACCGCTTTGCGGTATTTCTTTGGGATGGACGAAGCGAGCGTCAGCAGGTCGATCCTGCTTATCTTGTTCAGGATAACCGCAGCCCCCCAGCGCGCCCCCTGGGGGGCCTATATTGCCAGAAACGGCCTTGAAATGGGCAATTGGAGCCAGTTTCTGGAAAACCCCCTATTTCGAGATCTTTCAGGCACCCAGCCGCAAGACCAGCAGGATGCCGCACAGGGCCAGCCCGGCGGCCAGGGCCTTGCGCATTACCTTGAGGATCGCCGAAGCGAGGATCAGCAGGTCGATCAGGCTGGTCTGGGACAGGATGGCCGCGCCCCCCGGCGCGCCCCCCGGGGGGCCTACATACCAGAAAACGGCATTGAAACTGGCAATTGGGGCCGGTTTTCGGGAAACCCCGTTATACCAATATGATGGCTCCGAATCAGTTGCGTGGCCGGGGCAATTGGAGCTAAACTGATGGCCTACCTGGAAGGGTGCGCATGACTACGATCGATTATCTTCAGATTATGCGCGACGATCTTCTTGAAATCGCCCAAAGACACGGGGTTACTTCAGTTCGTGTGTTTGGTTCTGTGGCTCGAGGTGATGACTCCGTCGGCAGCGACATAGATCTATTAGTCACCACTGGGGCAACCGTAAGCCCCTGGTTTCCTGCTGGGCTAATCTTGGAGCTTCAGGATCTATTGGGTAGACCAGTCGAAATCGTGACGGAGTCTGGCCTCAATCCTCTTCTCAGAGAGCAGGTTTTTTTGGAGGCGGTATCGCTTTGAAGAGGGACGAACTCTACCTTCAGCACATATTGGAAATGATCGATCGCATTGAAGCGGCTATCGCAATCGGCAAGGCTAGCCCGCGGCCATGCCCCTGCGGCGGGTGAAGGGTTCCTTGAGGATCACCGAGGCGAGGATTAGCAGTTAGATGGCGCTGGAATGGTTCAGGATGGCCGCGCCCCCCGGGGGGCCTATATGGTCGGAAATGGCCTTAAAACTGGCAATTGGGGCCTGTTTCTGGAAAACCCCCGATTTTGATGTCTGTCAGAACCTCGGCTGCAGGACCAGCAGGATGCCGCACAGGGCCAGCCCGGCGGCCATGGCCTTGCGCATTTTCTTGAGGATCGCCGAAGCGAGGATCAGCAGGTCGATCATGCTGGTCTGGGACAGGATGGCCGTGCCCCCCCGGCGCGCCCCCCGGGGGGCCTACATGCCAGAAAACGGCATTGAAACTGGCAATTGGAGCCGGTTTTCGAAAAACCCCGATTTCGGGATCTATCAGAATCCCGGTCCCAAGACCAGCGGGATGCCGCACAGGGCCAGCCCGGCCGCCATGGCCTTGCGCATTTTCTTGAGGATCGCCGAAGCGAGGATCAGCAGGTCGATCATGCTGGTCTGGGACAGGATGGCCGCGCCCCCTGGGGGACCTACATGGCTGGAAATGGCCTTTAAATTGGCAATTAGAGCCGGTTTTCGAAAACCCCCGATTTCGAGATCTATCAGAACCCTGGCTGCAACACCAGTAGGATGCCGCACAGTGCCAGCCCGGCGGCCACGCCCTTGCGGCGGGTGAACGGTTCCTTGAGGATCACCGAGGCGAGAATCAGCAGGTAGATGGTGCTGGTCTGGTTCAGGATGGCCGCGGTTCCCGCACTGGTGTACTTCATCCCGCCGATCCAGAACAGCAGGGCGAGGTAGGAGCCCATCAGGGTGCCGGGCGCCGAGAACCGCCAGGAGCGGTCGGGCCGGAACACGCGGAAGTTGCGGCGGCCGCCGGGCCCGAGCAGGGCGGCCGGGATGAGCACAATCAGGGAGGCGAGCTGCCGGATGGTGGTGGACCAGACCACGTCATGGCGCTCGAGGACGGGCTTGGCCAGGACGATGCCGAACGACAGGGTGGCCATGGCCCCCACGCCCAGCAGGATGCCCAGGACCAGGGTGCCCCGGGTCACGCCGGGCGGCAGCTTCACCCGCGTGGCGATGATCACCCCGGTGACGATGAGGACCATCCCCACGATGTCGAGAGGGCTCAGGCGTTCACCGAGCATCAGGAAGGCCATCACGACGGTGAAGGGGGAATACAGGGTGTCGACGACGGCGTTGACTCCTGCGCCCACCCGGTTCAAGGACATGTGGAACAGGGTGTCGCTGAGGGCGATGGCGATGATGCCGCTGGCGGCGAGGATGAGATAGTCGCTCAGAGGCGCAGGGCGGAAGAGCGGTTCGCGCAGGACCGCCAGGGTGAGCAGGAAGGCGGCGCTGCTGAGGCCGACCCGGAAGAGGTTCAAAGCCAGCGGCGGGATGGTCTCCCCCGACCGGCGGAAGAGCACCACGGCGAAGGCCCACATCAGGGCGCAGGTCAACGCGAAGATCTCGCCCATCAGCCGTCGGCCTCGCGGGGATCGGGATCGGCGGCAAGGAGCCCCGACAGGGGGAACACCAGGGTGACGCGCGCGCCTCCGTCCGCGGCCGGATCGGTCAGCATGGCGCCGCCGATGCTGCGCAGGCGTTCCCCGATGCTGAACAGCCCGAAGCCGCCGGGAAGATGGTCGTCATCCCCGGCAGCAGCAGGATCCTCCGGGAAACCCGTTCCGTCGTCGGCGACCACCAGGATCATCTCCTGCAGGCCGATGTCCAGCGTGAGTGTGACCTCCGTGGCGCCGGCGTGCTTGTGGGCGTTGGTCAGCAGCTCGCGGGCGCACTGGTACGCCATGCTGCGCAGGTCCTGGGGCAGTTCCGGTTCCTCCTCCGGGACGATCACCCGGCACGGCAGGTCGGTGCGGCGGGAGAAGTGGCGGCCCAGCCACTCCAGGGCGGCCCCCAGCCCCGCGTGGGCCAGCGCCGGGGGAAACAGTTCGAAGGAGAGGCCGCGGGCCTCGGCCATGGTCTGGTCCACCAGATCGAGGATCTCCTGGACCAGCTTCGCCTGGTCGGGGATGCGGTCGGGGTACTTCAGGAGCGTGACCTGGGCGCGGATGCCGAAGAGCTGCTGGGCCAGGCCGTCGTGAATGGCGGTGGCCAGATCGCGGCGCTGCTGTTCCTCCACCCGCGACAGCTGGCTGGACAGGCTGCGCAGTTGCTGCTGGTACTCCAGGAGCTTGGCCTCGGCCTCCTTCTGGAGAGTGATGTCGCGGACGACCGTGAACACCCTGCGGCGGCCCGGATAGGGGAAGGAACTCCAGCTGAGCCAGCGGTACTCCAGGTTCCGGGCCTGGAACCGGAGGGTCAGACCGTCCACGGGTTTGCCCTCGGCCAGGCTGGCGAACATGTCCAGGGCCTGCTGCTGGTCGTCCTCGTGGACGAACTCGGGTACGGGCCGGCTCATCAGCTCGTCGCGCGACCAGCCCAGCACGCGCACCCAGGCGGGATTGAGCTGCTGCAGGAAGCCGTCGAACCCGCCGATGGCCAGCATGTCGCGGGACAGGTTGAAGAGGCGGTCACGCTCCTCCTCCACCTCGATGCGCTGGGCGACGTCTGCGCCACCGGGAGCGGTCTCGTCGGGGACTGCGGAGTCCTGCAGGGCCTTGCGGACCATGCGTCCGATCACCCCCATCAGGACCAGCAGGAAAACGAGTCCGACGGCCGTCAGGATGAGCTTGGCGCCCCGGGCGTCGGACCCGGCATCCTCGCGGGCGAGGGTGCCCAGCCACACCCAGACCACCACGCTGGGCAGGGTCGCCGGCAGGCCCAGGACGAAGGCCCCCAGCCCCGACCGTCCGGCCGCCAGGGCGTAGCTCGCGATCCCGTAGTTGAAGGGCGACAGCCGGGTCAGCAGGTTCAGGCGCCAGGTCTGGCGCCCGGCCATCTGTTCGATGGCGGCAAGCCTGGGCCGGCCGGCGACCAGGACGGCGATCCGGTCGCGCAGCAGCCCCTTGCCCAGGAAGAACATCAGGATCCCCGACGCGATGACGCCGGTGAAGACTAGGGCGATGCCGACCCAGGGGCCGAAGAGCATCCCTGCGGAGAAGCCGAGGGCAGCCACGGGGAAACAGGCGGCGGCCAGCAGGACGAAGGCCACCCAGTAGAGGGCCATGCCAGCCGTGCCGAGGGCGGCCACCTGCTCCTGCACGCCGCTCCAGTAGCCGCCGGCGATGCGCCCGAGAACCACGAGAGCCACAAGCACCAGCACGGGCCCGACCAGAGGACGCCACCAGGGGGTCCGGGGATCCGGATCGGGGATCGGTGCGCCTGCCGGGGTCTGCATCTCGGAGGTCAAGGGGGCCTTTCCGGCTGGAGGGCCTGGGCTGCCGCGGATGAGGGAATAATGCAGGAGGGACGCGGGGTTGGCAAGCAGGTGCACGAACCGACGAGCGGGCCGGCAGGCCCGAGTCAGCGGCCGTCCTCCTCATGGTCCTCGTCGGACAGGACCGGCCGCACCGAGAAGCCGCCGTGGGCCCTCAGGCCGAACATCCGCCACCCGCTGCGCAGCAGGGCCGCGCCCGACCCCTTCTCGAGCCCGGCCAGGACCAGGGGCGCGATGAGGGCGATCACCATGCGGCCCGCCGCGCTGATGGCGAAGATGGTCCGGAATCCCTCCACGCGAGGCAGGATCAGCAGGGATCCCGTGAGCGCCCCCGCCAGCTGCATCCAGCCGTGCCCCAGGCTCTGCAGGGCGAACAGGTAGGGCCGCTCGCGACTGCGGCTGTTCTCCAGCAGCAGCGACAGGTAGCCCACTTCGAAGCCCGACCAGGAAGCGCCCGAGAGCATCTGGGCCAGGATCACCACCCCCAGTCCCTGGGCGAACACCCAGGGCACCGGGATCAAGGCGACGCAGACCATGCAGGCCAGGAACACGCCGCGGGCCCCCTGCCGGTCGATGATCCGGCCCCAGGGCAGGCTCGCGGCCATCTTGGCCAGGATGGCGGCCAGGGACGCCGTCACGTACTGCAGGTAGGTGAACCGGAGGTCCTCGAGCATGAACGGTGCGAAGTAGGGCGAGCTCCAGTAGACCGTGAAGTGGAACAGCGAACCGACCATGAGGAGGCGCAGCGCCTGGCCGCCCTGGCGGGTGCGCGCGGCCTTGAGGGTCTGGCGCCGGGGAAGCAGACCACGGAACTCGGGCTCGGGAGAGGCCAGCAGCAGCCCGCACGACAGGAGCCGGAACACCGTTGCCAGCCCCAGCAGGATCGCGAAGGCGGCGGCGCTGCCGGGGGCGTCGGTGCCGCCGGGCGCACGGCCGTGCATGATGAGCCCGCCGGTCACCAGGCCCAGGCAGGTGGCCAGGTAGATGAACCGGTTGCGGAAGCTGAAC
>JAHJTW010000164.1 GCA_018829565.1 bacterium
CTCGCCGGGGCCGTCGCCTTCGCCGCAGATGGTCCGCAACAGGTCGCCCTCGGGCGAGAAGACGTGGACCTCGGAGAGCTGGGAGTCGAGCAGCAGGATGTTGCCTTCGGGATCGAGCTTGACGGCGCCCACGTTGCCGAAGAAGACCTCGTCGTCCTCGCCCCCGGCGCGCCAGCGCTCGGTCACCGTGGCCGTGGTCACGCCGCCGCTGGGCTGGGCTGGGTTGTCGATGCGGGCCGGAGCGGCCCCGGCGGCGGCGCCGACCGCCATCAGGAGGGCGGCGAGGGCGAGAGTGCGGGTCATGACAGGCTCCTTGTTCGAATGGTCCAATGGATGAGCGTCAATCGGTCATCCTGTAACAGACGACTTCCAGGGGCAGGGGACCCTCGCCCTCGTCCGATTCCCGGCCGATGCTCCGGGAGGTGTAAAGTGCGTCGGTGTGTTCCTTCACCAGGATCACCAGATCCTCCCCGGCGAAGAAAACGGCGTCCTCGAGGGCCCGGCCTTCGCATGGCAGCGAGGCCTGATGGTCGAACCGGCCCTCGGGGTCGAAGACGTCCCAGAGGGAATGGATGCCGGGATCGTCAGGATGCGCCCCGCGACTGGAAAGAACCCAGAGGCGCAGGTCCGCGGCCACGTGCATCTGTACGATATCCCGCTGGGTCGGCTCCACTACGACTTCGAGGGCCTGGAGGTTGCGCCGACCCTGGGGCGTCATCCAGGACCGGGCGGCAGCCAGTTCCTGCGGCGTCCGCTCCAGGGATTCATAGGGCAGGGTGATCGTGCGCCGGTGCTCCCCGCCGGGGGCGAAGGCCTCGATTCGGTATTCGTTCCGTTCGGGGGCGATGTAGACCTCCCCCTCGGGACCCACCGCCCAGGTGCGATTGGGGAAGAACATGGCCGCTTCATCCCGTCGCCCCGATGTCGTGTCCATGGTCAGGGTGGCCCGGTGGTAGACCGCTCGCTCGTTTCCGGAAGGATCGAATGACCCGATGAATCGGGCGGAATAACGGATCGATTCCTCCCGGGTGATCCGGGAACCCGCCAGCACGAGATTTCCCCCCCGGTAGTCTGCGCCCAGAAGCGTGAAAAGCCCGCCCTCGCCGGGGTTTTTCCCGAGGTCCAGTTCACCGGCAGGCAGCCCGGACCGGTCGACCTTGACGATCCGGCCGGGAAAGGTCTGCATCAGGCCCACGGTTCCGTCGGGAAGCAGCAGCACCTCGGAGGCCTGTCGGATTTCCCCCGGCCCCTCGCCCTTGCGGCCCAGGGAGGTGATGAATCGGCCCCGGGAATCGAAGACCTGGACCGTGACGAGTTGCGTGTCCAGCAGGTAGACGTTGCCTTCCTCGTCGACGGCCGCGCCGTCGACCAGGCCCAGGAGGTTGTCCTCGTCCTCGAGACCGCCGATGCGCCAGAGCTCTTCGAGGATGACGGACCGCGGAGGGTGGACGGGTTCGGGCCCGTTTTCGACAACGGTAGCCGCCGGAGCGGCGCTGGTTCCCGAAAACAACAGAAAAAGGAGCAAAGAACGCAAGGCCGTCAAACCATCCCCCTCCTGGCGGCGCGCGGCGGAACTCGGCGACCCGCTCTCCGGCAGGAAAGCGGGCCGCCAGTATACACGGGATCTAGCGGAGACGATAGCAGATGACCTGCATGGGCTCCGCCTCCTCTTCGTCCTCGCTGCCGGCGCCCCCGAACTGGCTGAGCGCCGAGTCCCAGAAACCGGTGACCATGAAGGCCAGATCGTCCCCGGCGAAGAAGACCATGTCCTCCTGGGGATCTCCGGGGCAGGTGAGGTTGACCTGGCGGTCGAACACGCCGTCGGCCGTGAACACGTCGTAGTAGGTGAACACGCCCTCGGGCGGAGCCCACATCGCCCGGCTGTTGAGCACCCAGATCGATCCGTCGTCCGCGGTGCGGATGAACTCGATGTCCGGCTCGGTGTCCTCCCACTTGGCCGGGGCCTGGGGTGCCTGCTGGTTGCGGATGGTCTCCATGATGGTCTGCCAGATCTTGGCGGCCCGCTCGTCGCGGACCCAGGATTCGTACTCCCGGTGGATGATGCGGTCGGGGGTCCCGTCCGGGTTGAAGACGCTGATCTCGTAGGCGTTGCGGGCGGCGCCCACCACCACCTTGCCCTCCCGGTTCACGTCGAACCGGCGGTCCACGCCGTCGACCAGGGCCTTCTCGTCGAAGACCAGGTCCTGGAACTTGAACTCCAGGACGGAGGTGGCGTAGGTGTGATCGCGCAGGCCCTCGGGGGTCAGGCTGCTCAGGAAGGTCTCGCGCTTGACGATGCCCTGGGCCTGGTCGATGTGCTGCTCGGTGCCGCCGGCCACGATGTTGCCGCCGCCCTGGCGCAGGCCGCGCATGATGTAGAACGCCCCCTGGGAGGGGTCACCGAGGGTCCACAGCCCCGCCGGCGTGTTGTCCAGGTTCAGCTTGACCACCCGGCCGGGGAAGGCCTGCAGCACGCCGATGGTGCCGTCGGGCAGGAACGCCATGTCGGTGGGACCGCGGAACTCGCCGGGGCCGTCGCCTTCCTTGCCGATGACGTTGATCTGTTCGCCCTCGGGGGAGAAGACCTTGATCTCCGAGAGCTGGGCGTCCATCAGGTAGATGTTGTCGTCGTCGTCGATCAGCACCTTGTTGATGATGCCCAGGATGGTCTCCTCGTCGTCCCAGCCGCCGATCCGCCACAGCTCTTCCATCTGCGGGGTCTTGACCCCGTTGGCCGGCTCGGAGCCGTTCCACACGTGCAGGACGCCGTCCTCGGTGGTTTCCCGGGCGGCGAGGGCCGGGTGGGCGAGGATGAGCAAGAGCAGGGCGGCGGTCATATGGGGCAATCGCCTGGCAATCATGGGACACTCCTTTTCGGGCGACGGTTTGTCGGGGGAAGGCGATCAGTGCTACCCGGCAGGGCGGCCGGATATTCGGATCCCATTCCCCCCGTACGGGATCGGAACGTTCAGGTTCCGGGATTTCAGGGGCCGGACACTGCCCACAGGACCAGCCGGTCGGCCGCCTGGGACAGACTCAGGCCGCCGCGGACCTCCTGGTTGTCGGTAATGGTCCATCCCGTCGCCTCCAGTTGACCCAGGATCAGCGGCCCCTGGCCGCCCAGTTCCGCCTCCTGGGGAAAACCCACCCAGGTGACGGGCGTGGGGGGGGTGGGCGTCAGCTTCCCCGCGATGAAGGCGGCGTCGGCCTGGGGCCAGGGCTCCAGGCGGGTGCCTGCGAAGATCAACACACGGGACACCTGGGCGGGCCGGCTGCGGGCCAGTTCCAGGGCGGCTGCGCCCAGGGCGTCGACCCCGGCGATGCCTGCGGCCTGGGCTCCGAAGTATTCGAGGGCCCAGTCCAGGCAGGCGGCCGCTTCGGCCAGCTGGTGGCCGGGAGTGATCGCCTCCGGATCGAGGTGAAGCAGGATGTAGACCGGAGGGACCGTCCCGGGGCCGGCGGGCAGGTCGCCGAATTCGTGGTTGCGGGCGATCCGCTCGATGAGCCGGCCTTCCTGGCCCCGGGCGTCCTGCAGGATCAGGACAGGAGTCCGGGCCGTCCCGTCGGCGGGGGCGAGGTACAGGCTGCACAGCCGGTCCTTCCCGGCGGGACCGGGATAGACGAAGGTAGCCGGCCCCTGGCCGGGCAGGATGGATCCGGTGACCTGGGACTGCCGCAGCATGGCTTGCAGGTCCTGGAAGGTGGATGAGGCGGGGCCGGGGTTGCGGCGGGTCCGGTGGGCCGCGACCGCGTCCTCGACCGCCCCCAGGAGCGCCCGGGCCGTGGCGCGCTCGCCCGTGGGGAGGGCGTCGATGCGGATGCGCAGGGAATCCTGCCAGGCGGGACCGAGGTGCA
>JAHJTW010000165.1 GCA_018829565.1 bacterium
CACCGGGGTGCGGGCCACCTGGTCCACCCGTTCCAGCATCCGGAACGTCTTGTCGTCCCCGGCGATGAACGAGCCCGTCAGCCGCCCCACCTCCTGCTGCAGGGCCATCTTCTCCAGCCGGTGCAGCCTCGCCCCCAGGGCCTTGACCACCAGGTTCCGCAGCTCGGAGGGATTGGCGGGCTTCGCCACGTAGTGGAAGGCCCCCAGCTTGACGGCTTCCACCACCGTGGGCAGATCGCGATTGCCCGACAGCATGATGACCGTCGGGGGATCGTCCAGGATCCCGATCCTCTCCAGGATCTGCAGGCCGGTCAGGCGGCCGGGACCGAAATCCACGTCGAGCAGGACCACGTCGGCTCCCGCCCGCTCCAGCTGCTCCAGCCCGTCCTCGCCGGTGAACGCGGTGGCGACCTGCATGCGGTCCGAGAAAATCAGGCTCAGGTCGCCGCAGTAGGCCTGGTCGTCGTCCATGATGAGCAGACGGGGCCCCGTCATGAGGTCCCCTCCCCGCCCAGGGCGTCGTAGAGGGCCCGCAGCTTGCGGACGTCGTCCCAGGTGTCGCGCTTGGCCGAAGGATTGCGCAGCAGGTAGGCCGGGTGATAAGTCACCAGGACCGGGATGTCCTGGTAGAAGTGCACGGTCCGCCGCAGCTTGCCCAGGGGGGCGTCGGTGTTCAGCAGGGTCTGGGCGGCCACCCGGCCCAGGCAGCAGATCGCCCTCGGCTGCAGGATGGCCAGCTGCTTTTTGAGGTGCGGCTCGCAGGCGGCCACCTCGGGCGGCAGGGGATCGCGGTTCTCGGGGGGGCGGCACTTCAGGATGTTGCAGATGAAGACGTCCTCGCGCGCGAACCCGATGGCGCCCAGGATCTTCGTCAGGAGCTGCCCGCTGCGCCCCACGAACGGTTCGCCCTGGAGGTCCTCGTCCCGCCCGGGGGCCTCGCCGATGATCACCAGCCCCGCCGTGGGGCTGCCCGCCCCGAAGACCACGTTCGTGCGCGTGGCGTGCAGCCCGCAGGCCGTGCAGGGCAGCACCTGGTCGCGCAGGACGGCCAGCGCCGCGGCCGGATCCACCGGCGCAATGGGCGCCGCAGCCCCGCTGTGGGCGCGCTGCCGCCGGATCAGATCCAGGGTCTCCGTCAGGAAGGCGCCGCAGGAGGCGGCGAAGGGGTCGTCCGGGAGCGCGGACGGCGCGGGTCCAGGGGAAACGGGCGGGGCGATTTCTGACGCATCCACCCGGTGGAACCAGCCGCCTTCGGGGGTCTCGTTCTGGCGGATCCAGGCCAGCAGATCGGCGGCCACGCCCTGGATGTCCGGGCCCGGGCTCACGCCCCGGCCCCCGTCCCCACCGCGCCCAGCTGCGCCAGCAGCGCCTCCGCCAGTTCGGCTTTCGCCGCCGAAGGGCTCTCCCAGATCACGCCGCCGGGCCCCAGCAGAACCAACCGGTGCGCCTTGGCGCCGAACCCCGAACCGGGGCTGGTCGGGTCGTTGGCCACGATGAAGTCCAGGTTCTTGGCCCGCAGCTTGGCCAGGGCCCTGGCCTCCAGATCCGCGGTCTCCAGGGCGAAGCCGACGACCTTCAGCCGGGGCTTGCGGGCGGCGGGAACGATCTCGCCGAGGATGTCGGGGTTGCGGACCATCTCCAGGGACCATCCCGTGCCCAGGTCTTCCTTCTTGAGCTTGCCGTCCGCCGGGGCCGCCGGAGTGAAGTCGGCCACCGCGGCGGTCATGACCAGCCAGTCGGGGTCTTCGGCCAGGGCGACGGCCACCGCGTCGGCCATCTCCCGCGCCGTCTCGACGCGCACCAGCGCGCCCAGCCCCCGCGGCGGGGCGAGCGCCGCCGGGCCCGTGATGAGGGTCACCTTCGCTCCCGCGGCCACGGCGGCGGCGGCCAGGGCGTACCCCATCACGCCGCTGCTGCGGTTGGCCACGTAACGGACCGGATCGATGGGTTCGTGCGTGGGACCGGCGGTGACCACGACCCGGCGTCCGGCCCAGGGGCCCGCACCGGCGACCGCGGCCGCATCGGGGGCGAACCCGCCCTGCCGGGCCAGGTCCAGCACGGCCGCCAGCACGTCCTCGGGCTCGGCCATCCGCCCGGTGTCGTTCGTGCCGCAGGCCAGCCAGCCGGAACCCGGTCCGACCATGTGGACCCCGCGTCCGGTCAAAACCTGCAGGTTGGCCCGCGTTGCCGGATGCCGCCACATGTTGTCGTTCATGGCCGGCGCCATGAGCACCGGGCCGGGGAAGGCCAGCAGCAGGGTCGAGACGATCTCGTCGGCGATGCCGGCCGCGGCCTTGGCCATGGTGTTGGCGGTGGCGGGGGCGACCACGACCAGGTCCGCCCAGCGGGCGTACTCGATGTGATCGAGGGCCTCGCTCTGCCCCTCGCCCCACAGGTCGGTGGCCACGGGGTGGCCCGACAGCACCTTCAGGGTCAAGGGGGTCACGAAATGGGCGGCAGCCTCGGTCATGGCCACCTTCACGGCAAAGCCCGCCTGCTGGAGCAGGCGGGCCAGGAAGCATGCCTTGTAGGCGGCGATGCCGCCGGTGATCATGAGCAGGACTCTGGGGCTGACCTGGTCGGTCGCAACCATGGGCCTATTCCTCTTCCTGCTGCTCCCTCTCCAGCCGGATCAGCCGGGCCCGCTCCTTGGCGTCGAAGTGCTCGACCTTGCCGTCGATGAGCCGGTTGATGGCCAGGGTGGTGATCTTCCCGGGAAGCTGGATGTTGAAGGTCCGGGCACGCTCGTTCAATCGCCGGGCCTCCATGGCCGCGATCTTGATGGCCCGGAACTTGTTCGGGATCAGTTCGGTCACTTTGTGGCGCGGAATGTAGGTCATGCGGGGTTCCTCGCGCGGGAAAAGATCGAATCGCCGGGCCCGGCGGAAGGCCTCCCCCGGGCGCACGCATACTCCGTGTTTTCGCAACCGGTGAACAATAAGGCAAAATCGCGAAAATGCAAGGGGCGGACGGTCCTGCCGGTCATTCCAGGGGCGGGGCGGGGAAGGACCGGCTGCGGCAGGCCTCGGCGGTCAGGATGGCGGTCATCCGGTCCACGGCCTGCTCGAGGTCGTCGTTGACGATCCAGTAGGTGTACCGCGGGGCGAAGGCCACCTCGGCCCGGGCGGTCTTCAGGCGGCCGGCGATGGCCTCCTCCGTATCGGTCCCGCGCGATCTCAGGCGGCGTTCCAGCTCCTCCCAGGACGGAGGGAACAGGAAGACCGAGACGATCGCGTCCCCGAACTGCTGGATGACGCTCACCCCGCCCTGGACGTCCACGTCCAGCAGGGGAACCTTCCCGGCCCTGGTCATCTCGTCCAGGCGGCGGCGGGTGGTTCCGTAGCGCCGCCCGTGGACGTGGGCCCACTCCACGAAGGCGTCGGCGGCGACCAGCCGGTCGAAGCCGGCGTCGTCCACGAAGTCGTAGTCCCGGCCGTCCATCTCCCCCGGCCGGATGGGCCGGGTGGTCGTGGAGACCGAGAACTCCAGCTCCGGACGGCGCGCCATCAGCCCGGCGATGAAGGTGCTCTTGCCCGCTCCGGACGGCCCGGTGATCAGGACGATCATCCCTGTCTCCCTATTCCAGGTTCTGCACCTGCTCGCGCAGGGATTCGACCTCGTCCTTCATGACGATGACGGCCTGGGTGATGGGCATGAGGTTGGTCTTCGAGCCCATGGTGTTCACTTCCCGGTGCATCTCCTGCAGCAGGAAGTTCAGGCGCTTGGCCACCTGGCCGCCTTCCTTTAGGGCGCCGCGGAACGATTCGATGTGGATCCCCAGCCGTTCGCACTCCTCGTTGATGTTGGCGCGGTCGGCGATCAGGGCCACCTCCTGGGCCAGACGCTGGGGGTCCAGCTGGTCGCGGCCTTCCAGCAGCTTGGTCAGGCGCTCCTCGAGCTTGGCCTGGATCTCGACGGCGGCCAGGGGCGCCAGCTTCTGGACCTCGGCCAGCTTCACGCTCAGGGTGTCCAGGCGGCCGTTCATCTCGGCCACCAGGGCGTCGCCCTCGGCCGTCTTCATGGCCAGCAGCTCACGGTGGGCCGCCTCCAGGGCGTCCATCAGGGCCCCCTGCAGGTCCTCCCCTCCGGACTCCTGGCCCCCGGGAGCCAGCAGGTCCGGGACCCTCAGCAGGTCGGCCAGGGACACCTGCTGAGGCCGGCCCGTCTCCTTCTCCAGCCGGACAGCCAGGGTCGTCAGGGTCCTCATCGCGAGGTCCAGGCGCTCGGGATCGATGCCCGCCGGGCCCTCCGTCCCCTCACGCTCGAGCATCGCGTTGACGGTCACCCGTCCCCGGGCGACGTTGTCCTTCAGGAACTTCCGGATGTCGAACTCGTAGGTGGCCAGCGGACCGGGCAGGCGCAGGCTCACGTCCAGGAACCGGTGGTTCACCGACCGCAGCTCCACGGTCACCTTCACCGGGCCCCGGGTGCCCTCGCCGTTGCCGAATCCTGTCATGCTGAGCATGGGGTATCCTCGCATGGGGGTCGTGTCCCGCCGCCGTGGGCGGGCCGGGCAATCTTAGGGCAGCCATCCGGTCCCCGCAAGAAACGGTTGGGCCGCCGCCGGGAACCCCGTTGAGCTCGCGGGGGTTTCCCGCTAATGTATCCCTCTCCAGTCGACCCCGCCCACCAAGGAGTGATGACCGATGATACGCCGTTACCCTACTGCGACATCCACCGCCCTCGCCGCCCTCGCCGTCCTGGTGTGCGTCTCCGCCGCCTTCGCCGCCGAGGACGACCGCCACCCCCTGATGGTGCGCGGCGGGATGACTCACTGGAACAATCTCAACCAGCTCCACTTCGGGGTGCAGACGGACTTCGGGGAATTACGGCCCAACATCGCCCTGTTGCCGGGGGTCGAGCTGGGGTTCGGCGACTCGCTGACCCTTCTGACCATCCACGGAGACCTGGTCTACCGCTTCACCGAGGTGACCACCCGCCCCTGGGGCCTGTACGGAGGCGGCGGATTGTCTTTCAACTTCCTGGACGCCGACCACGGGGGCAGCGACACCGACCTGGGTCTGAGCGCCGTCGGGGGCCTCACCCGGGAATTCGCCAACGGCCACCAGGGACTGTTCGAGCTGCGGTTCGGCCTGATCGACTACCCCGACCTCAAGATCACCTTCGGCTATTCCGTGTTCTGATGGCGGGCCTCGACCGGCAGCCCTCGGGACTGGACGAGCTCGGGGATGCCCTGGCGGCGGTCAACCGGCTGACGGCCGGCCGCCGGATCCACCGGGCGGACGCGGGCGCCGGCTGGGTCCGCCTGATGCTCTCGGGGGAGGACCGGCTGTCCATCGTGCTGTCCGCCATCCCCGGAGCGAACGTCCTCTTCGCCTGCGCCGGTCCCCTCCCCGCCCCGGTCGCACGCGGTCTCGAGCGGCTCAAGGATCAACCGCCGTCCCGGCTGCTGCCCGACGCCGAGCTGACCGCCTGCGGCTGCCTGCCCGGAGACAAGGTCGCCTGGTTCTCGTTCACCCTTCCCGACGGATCCCCCCTGACCCTGCTGCACCAGCTCTTCGGGGCCCGCGGCAACCTGGTCCTGCTGGACCGGAACGCCAGGGTGATCTGGGCCCTGCACCGGCCGCCCCACCCCCTTATGGCCGCCCTGCCCCCCGCGGTCGGGACTCGCCCCGACCGGTCCGATGACGATGATGCCTCTGAGCCGGGGTTCCCGCCCTCCGCCCTGGCGCAGCTGTCCTGGCGGCTGGCCGCCGATCTCGGCCTGCGTCTGGCATCGCACCTCGACCGGGCGATCCGGACCGCCTCCCGGCTGGCCGACAACCTCGGCCGGGACCTGGCCAACGCCGAGCAGGGCGAAAGCTACCGGCGCCGGGCCGAAGCCCTTGCCGCCAACCTCCACCGGATTCGCCCGGGCCAGGACCGGCTGGTGACCAACGACCTCCGCGACGGGACCGAACTGATCATCGCCCTCGACCCCGCCCTGGGTGCGGCCGCCAACCTGGACGCCTGGTTCAAGCGGGCCGGCAAGGCCGAGAAGGGCCGGCAACTGATCGCCGACCGCCTCGCCGCCGCCCAGGTCGAACTGGCGGGCCTGAAGACCGCCCGCGCCGCCCTGGCCGACCTGCAGCCGGCCTCGTTCGCCGCCGAGCCCGATCCTGTCGCCCGGCTGTCAGGCCTGCAGGCATGGCTGGACACCCACCCCCACCTCGCGCCCGCCGGATCGGAGCGGAGCCCCCGCCGCCGCGGCCCGGCCGGCGAACCTGCCCGTCCCTTCCGCCGCTATCTCATCGAGGACCGGTGGGAAGTCTGGGTCGGGCGCAGCAACACCGAGAACGACGAGCTCACCCATCGCGCCAGCCACCTGCAGGACATCTGGCTTCACGCCCAGGGGGCCGCCGGCAGCCACGTCATCCTGCGCACGGGCGGGCGGCCCGACCTGGTGCCGCGCCGCGTCCTGGAAAAGGCCGCGGCCCTGGCCGCCCTGCACAGCAAGGCGCGCCACTGCGGCCTCGCGCCCGTGATGTGGACCGAGCGCCGGTACGTGCGGCGGCCGCGCAAGTCGCCCCCCGGCATGGCCGTCTGTCTGCGGGACGACCCTGATGGTGGCCCCCGGCGTCGGCGCCGGCGTGGTGACGATCTGATTCCTGTCAATCGGGGTAGCGTTTGCGGATGGCCAGCAGTTCCCGCGGCTTGGCGAAGAAGATGTCCAGCAGCTCGGGATCGAACTGCTTGCCCGAGTTCTCGCGCATGGTGGCGAAGGTCTCCTCGGGGGTCCAGGCGTCCTTGTAGACCCGCCGGCTGGTCAGGGCGTCGTACACGTCGCAGATGGCCACGATGCGGGCGGCCAGGGGGATGTCGCGCTCCATGGCCCCGTGGGGATACCCCGACCCGTTCCACCATTCGTGATGCCCGCGCGCGACCTCGGCGCCCATGATGATCATCTCGTACTTGCCGTAGTCCTGCATCAGGCCTTCCAGCAGCTCGGCGCCCATCACGGTATGCGACTTCATCACCTCGAACTCGGCCGCCGTCAGCTTGCCCGGCTTCAGCAGGATGGAATCGGGAATGCCCACCTTGCCCACGTCGTGCAGGGCGGCGGCCCGCGAGATCATGTCGATGAAGGCGGGGGTGACCTCGTGGAATCCCGGACGGCTCTGCAGCGATTCCGAAAGGTGCTTCGCGTAGGCGCAGATCCGGTTCAGGTGGCCGGCGATGTGGCTGTCCCGGATCTCGGCCAGCAGGGCCATGCCCCGGATCACCGCGTCGCGGCTGCTGCTCAGCTCGCCCAGCAGGCGCAGGTTCTCCAGGGAGTAGGCCATCTGGTCGACCAGCATGGTGCACATGCGGATCTCGGCCGAGGTGAAGGTCCCCTGCGTGCGGCTGCCGAAGTCGAAGACGCCCACCGGGCCGCGGGCCGAGATGAGCGGCACCACCAGGGCGCTGGCCAGATCCGGATCCAGCGGCTTGACCCCCGGCTGGTTCGCCAGGTCGTCCACGTGGACCAGGTATTCCTCGCTGAAGGCCTGAGCGTGCATGCTCGCCGGATCGTCGCAGCCGATGCGGAGCCCCGGCCGCAGACCCGGGTAACCCACCGCGGCCTGGAGCACCAGCTCCCTGCCCAGCGCGTCGTGCATGAACAGCGCGCAGGCGTCGTGGCCCAGGACCCGGGCCACGCCCTGGACGACCTCCTCGTACGAGGCGGCGTCCACCGTCATGCAGACCAGGCGGGCGTTGAAGGCCTGGAGGGCCTCCAGGCGGTTGTCTCCCAGGTCGCTGATGGACACCGGGTCGCCGCGCACCATGAGGTCCTGGTTGAAGGGAGGGGCCATGGGCCTTTCCTGGCGAAGAATCTGGCCGGCGGGAAAGCGAAGTCCCGCAGTTGCGACTACGGGACTCTGTTCGGCAGACGGGGGTTCCACTGAAGGTAATTCGTACGGGTCAGCGCAACCGCTCGATCTCTTCCAGGAGCACGGCTTCCAGCTCGTCCTTCGGGATGTTGCGATGCAGCACGCCTTTGCGGTAGATGGCGACCTTCGTCCGGCCGGCGGCGATTCCCAGATCGGCGGCCTTGGCCTCGCCCGGCCCGTTGACGATGCAGCCCATCACCGAGATGACCCGGTCCGGGGGCAGGTCCTTGGCCAGCTCCTCGACCCGGGTGGCCAGGGCGACCACGTCCACCTCGACCCGGCCGCAGGTGGGGCAGGCCACGACCCGGGCGAAACCTTCGCGCAGGCCCAGGGCCTGCAGCATGTGGAAGGCCGCAGTGACCTCGTGCACCGGATCATCCGCCAGGCTGATGCGCACCGTGTCGCCGATGCCCTCGCTCAGCAGCACCGACATGGCCGCGACCGACCGTGAGGTCCCCGCCAGGAGGGTGCCGGCCTCGGTCACCCCCAGATGCTGCGGGACGTCGCTGCGGGCGGCGAAGCGGCGGCAGGCCTCGACCACCTCGCGGGGATCGCTGCTCTTGAGGCTGACGGCCACGTCCGTGAAGCCGACGCCCGCCAGGGTCTCGATCTCGTCGAGCGCGCTCTGGACGAGGGCGCCGGCGGGATCGAGCTCGGCCAGCTGCTCGTACCGGCGGTGCAGGCTGCCCTTGTTGACGCCGATGCGGATGGGCACCCCCTTGTCCGCGGCGGCGGCGGCCACCTCGCGCACGTGCTCCTTCTTGCCGATGTTCCCCGGGTTGATCCGGAGCTTGGCGATGCCGGCCTCAAGCGAGGCCAGGGCCAGCTTGTGATCGTAGTGGACGTCCGCCACCAGAGGGACGTTGCTCTCGGCGATCAGCCGGGGCAGGGCGTCCGCCGCGGCCTCGTCGTTGACGGTCACCCGGACCAGTTCCGCCCCCGCGGTGGCCAGTTCGCGGATCTGGGCCAGGGTGGCCTCCACGTTCCCGGTGATGGTCGTGGTCATGCTCTGCACGCGCACCGGGGCGTCGCCGCCGATGGTCACGTCGCCCACCCGGATCTGCCGCGTCGGTCGGCGAGGGCGGCACACGGGGCCGCCGAGGCGGCCGTTCTGCTGGGTCATGGTATCTCCAACGCCGGACCGGCGATGCGCACGTCGCCCTTGCGCGTGGTCACGCCGGTCTGATCGAGGTATTCGAGCATGGGGATGCCGAGCTTGCGCGACAGCCCGCTGAGCTCCCGGAAGGGCCCGAAGGCCAGCTCCCCGTTCTCCACAAAGTAAGCCCGCAGCTTGCCGACCAGTTCGGCCAGGGCCGCAGTCGGGACAATATACTCGTTGCTGACGGCCACGGCATGGCCCTGGTCCACCAGGTTCCTCACCACCTCGGCCACCTTGAAATCCCGGAGCGCCGGATTCCCGGCTGCTCTCCTGAACACCGGGGACTGCTCCGCCCAGGCGTCCTGCCCCGGCCATTCCAGCCCGAAACCGGCCAGTTCGGCGGCCGCGCCGTCCAGTGCTTCCTTCAGGGCGGGCGCCGGCTCGGGTCCCTGCGCGCTTTGGGCGATGCGGTCCCCGGCGACCACCCAAGGCGCCTCCTCGGCCAGGGCGGCGCACAGGGCGTTCCACTCGTTGGCCCCGCCCTTGAACCGGCACTTGCGGCGGGCCTCCTCCTTGGGGATGCCCAGGCGCAGGGGGAATCGGGCCGCGTACTCGTCCACCAGACCGGCGATCCTTCCTGTCAGGTCCTCGACCAGTTCCCGGTGGTACACGCGCTTGCCGATCACCAGGGCCCGGGGATCGCCCTCCATCCCGAGCGCCTCGGCCAGCGGCAGGCCCGCGTATCCGGCATCCTGCAGGCGCTGCCGGAACAGGGCCCCGGGGTCCCCGTCCTCCAGGACCGCCAGGACCTGCAGGGCCTTGTCCTCGAAGCGCTTGTGGGAACGGGGCGAGGGATCGAGCACGATGCCCCCGGCGATGCTGGTGACCGGAGAGTAGAAGCGCAGGACCAGGCGGTCCTCCCGGGCGGTGACCAGCCCGTCCTCGAGGTGCAGCTGGGCCAGGCCGGTGCGCGGGCCGCCGTCGCCTCCGAGTTCCTGGGCGTCCAGCAGGATGATCCTTCCGAGGACCTCGCGCCCGGCGTGGTGGACGTGCAGGCGCTGGCGGTTCTTGATGATCCCCTTGTAATGGGGCATGAGGGTGGCGCGGACGTCGATCCGCCTGCTGAAGACCGCCGCCTGCGGGGCGATGACCTGGAAACCCCGCTCGACGTCGTCCCGCTTGATCCCGTGCAGGGCCAGGGCCAGGCGCTGGCCCGAGGCGCCGCGCTCCGCCTTGCGGCCGTGCACCTGGACCTCCCGCACCCGGACGGGCAGCTCACCCGGCTGGACGACCAGGCGGTCCCCCACGGCCACCGAACCGCTCCAGCAGGTCCCGGTCACGATGACGCCGGCTCCCGGCAGGGTGAAGATGCGGTCGACCGGCAGCCGGAACGGCCCCTGCTCGGCGCGGACGGGCAAAGCGAGGGCTTCGGCCCGCAGGGCGTCCTTCAGCTCCTCGAGTCCCAGCCGCTTGTGGGCGCTGACCGGGACGATGGGCTTGTCCTCCAGGAAGGTGCCCTCGACCAGTTCACGGGCTTCCTCGATCACCACCGCGGTGAACTCCTCGTCCACCATGTCGGTCTTGGCGACCACCACCACCCCGCTGCGCACGCCCAGGCTGTCGAGGATCTCGAGGTGTTCGATGGTCTGGGGCATCACCCCCTCGTCGGCGGCGATCACCAGGAAGGCCAGGTCCACTCCGCCGGCGCCGGACACCATCTGCTTGACGAACTTCTCGTGGCCGGGCATGTCCACCACGCCCAGCCGGACACCCCCGCCCAGGTCGAGCTCCGCGAAGCCCAGCTCGATGCTGATGCCCCGCTCCTGCTCCTCCTTGAGGCGGTCGGTGTTCGTGCCGGTCAAGGCGGTGATCAGGGCGGTCTTGCCGTGGTCGACGTGACCGGCGGCGCCGAGGATGAAGTGGCGGATGGCTGGATCGTTCAATGGCATGGTTCCGCGTTCGTTGGGGATGAATGGTTCCAGCCCCGTACTATACAACCCTGCAGGCGGACCCCGCCACCGTCGACTGGCCTGATCTCCCTCAGCCCTTGACCCGCTCGATCCTCGCCCCCAGGGCGCAGAGCCTCTGCTCGATGCGCTCGTAGCCCCGGTCGATGTGGTAGACCCGGTTGACCGTGGTGGTGCCGTGGGCGGCCACTCCGGCCAGCACCAGGGCCGCCGAGGCGCGCAGGTCCGTGGCCATCACCGGAGCCCCCTTGAGCTTCTCCACCCCGAAGACGGTCGCCCGGGGGCCGTCCACCCGGATGTCCGCGCCCAGGCGATTGAGTTCAGCGACGTGGGTGAACCGGTCGGCGTAGATGGTCTCGGTGATGAAGCTGGTGCCCGAGGCCGCCGCGCAGGCGGCCATGACCTGGGCCTGCATGTCGGTGGGGAAACCGGGATAGGGGCGGGTGATCACCTCGGCGGGTCCGGGCCGTCCCGAGGCCTGGATGCGCAGGACGCCCGCGCCCTCCTCGATGCGGCAGCCCATCTCCTCCAGCACCGCGGAGATGGGATGCAGGTGGGCGCAGTCCACGCCGGTCAGCCGCACCGACCCGCCGGCCAGGGCCACCCCGGCCATGATCGTGCCGGCCTCGATGCGGTCGGCGATCACCGTCTGCCGCAGGGGGGCGAGCTCGGCCACCCCCTGGATGCGCAGGGTGGCGGTGCCGACGCCCTCGATCCTCGCCCCGGCCGAGACCAGGGCCTCGGCCAGGCAGGTCACCTCGGGTTCGACGGCGCAGTTCTCCAGGTGGGTGGGCCCGGACGCCAGCACCGCGGCCATGAGCACGTTGGCGGTCCCGCCGACGGACGTCGGTTCGAACCGGAACCTGCCGCCGCGCAGGCGGCCCGGGCTGCGGGCGTTGATGTAGCCCTCGTCCAGCTCGATGTCCGCGCCCAGGGCCGTCATGCCCTCCAGGTGAAGGTTCACCGGGCGCGGTCCCCAGGCGCAGCCTCCCGGCAACGAGACCCTGGCCTCGCCCCGGGCGCCCAGCAGGGGGCCCAGCACGTAGATGCTCGCCCGCATCTTGCGGACCAGATCGTAGGGGGCCGAGCAGCCGGTCACCCCCGTGGTGTCGATCCGCAGCTCATGGTCCTCGAGGGAGCAGGCGGCCCCCAGGCCCTCCAGGATGGTCATGAAGAAGCGGACGTCCTGCAGGTCGGGCACGTTGTCGATCACCGACACGCCGCGGGCCAGCAGAGAAGCGGCCATCAGGGGCAGCACCGCGTTCTTGGCGCCGCTGACCCTCAGGTCCCCCTCGAGCCGGGACGGCCCTTCGATCACGAACTTATCCATCGTGCTCCTCCGCCTGGCCGACGCGGGCGGTCACCACGCGGTCGCGGCCGGCATAATCCTGGTGGACGGCGACATCCCACGCCCCGGAGGCGGCCAGGATCGCCGGGACGTCCCGGCCCTGGTCGTCGCCGATCTCCAGGACGATCCACCCGCCCGGGCGCAGCCACGTTCCCATGCCTGCGGCCAGGCTCCGGTAGAAGTTCAGACCGTCGGGGCCGCCGTCCAGGGCGGCCCGGGGATCATGGGCCTTGACCTCCTCGGCCAGCCCGTCGATGTCCCCGCTGCGGATGTAGGGCGGATTGCTCACCAGCAGGTCCACCGTCCCCTTGAGCTGCTTCGGCAGGGGATCGAAACGGTTGCCCTGGTGGACGTGGACCCGGGCGTCGGCGCCGTTGGTGTGGGCGTTGCGGCGGGTCAGATCCACGGCCCGGGGATCCAGGTCCACGGCGTGGACCGTCAGGCGGGGGGCCTCCAGGGCCAGGCTCACGGCGATGATGCCGGTCCCGCAGCCGATCTCGACCGCCACCGGGGCCAGCAGCCGGTGGCCCGCCGGGGCCAGGAAGCCCGCGGCGATCTCCACCAGGCGCTCGGTCTCCGGCCGGGGAATGAACACCCCCGGCTCGACCTTGAAGATGCGGGAATAGAACTCGACCTCGCCGAGGATGGTCTGCAGGGGCTCGCCGCCCGCGCGCCGGCGCACGACCTCGCGGAACCGATCCAGCTCGTCCCCGAGCACCGGGCGGTCGTGCTGGAAGTAAAGCTCGATGCGGGACAGGCCCAGGACGTCGGCCAGCAGGCGCTCGGCGTTCAGCCTGGCCGAGGCCAGACCCTTGCCCTCGAGATACCCGGTGGTGGCGAGGATCAGGTCGCGGACCGTCTTGGCGGGCTGGGCGCTGGTCATGGGCATCCCCGTTCCCGGGGCGCCGGGAGCGGCGGGCCGGGGTGGACGGACGACGGGCGCGCCGGGATCATCCCTGGCGCGTGGCCTCCAGCGCCTTCTCGCGCCGGTAGGCCAGGATCGCCTCGACGACGTCGTCGAGCTCGCCGGCCATGATGGCATCCAGGTTGTGGACCGTCAACCCGATGCGGTGGTCGGTGACCCGGCTCTGGGGATAGTTGTAGGTGCGGATCTTCGCGCTGCGGTCGCCGGTGCCCACCTGGCTCTTGCGCTCGGCGGCGATCTCCGCCTCCTGCTCCATGATGGCCTGCTCCAGCAGGCGGGAGCGCAGCACGCCCATGGCCTTGGCCTTGTTCTTGTGCTGGGACTTCTCGTCCTGGCACTGGACCACCAGGCCCGTGGGGATGTGGGTGATGCGCACGGCGCTGTCGGTGGTGTTCACGGACTGGCCGCCGGGGCCCTGGGCCCGGTAGACGTCGATGCGCAGATCCTCGGCGCGGATCTCGACGTCCACCTCCTCGGCCTCCGGCAGAACCGCCACGGTGATGGCCGAGGTGTGGATGCGGCCCTGGCTCTCGGTGGCCGGCACCCGCTGGACGCGGTGGACGCC
>JAHJTW010000166.1 GCA_018829565.1 bacterium
GAGCTGGACCTTCGGCGACGGCGGGACCTCGACCCAGCAGAATCCCTCTTACACCTACACGGCTCCCGGGACCTACACCGTGAGCTTGACGGTGACCAACAGCGTAGGATCCGATACGGCCACGAAGACCGGATACATCACGGTCACGTCGCCTCCGCCGCCCACTGCAGACTTCACCGGCTCCCCGACCAGCGGAGCCTATCCTCTGGCGGTGGCCTTCACCGATCAGTCCAGCGGTTCACCCACCGGCTGGAGCTGGACCTTCGGCGACGGCGGGACCTCGACCCAGCAGAATCCCTCCCACACCTATACCGCAGTGGGGATCTACTCCGTGAGCTTGACGGTGACCAACGATTTCGGCAGCGATTCGTTGACCAGGACCGGGTACATCAACGTGACCGAACCCGGCGTGACCACCTTCGTGACCGCCTCCGGCGAGACTCCGATCTCCGGTACGGTCAGCGGGACCTTCGCGGCTACGGCCGTGAGCGACGGGGTCAGCCAGTCCATCACCGAGATCCAGTACACCGGGCATCCCGTCAAGACCTACAGCTACCTTGAACACCGGTGGAATTTCGACCTGCCGTCCGGCGGGGCGGCGACCTTCCACCTGGAGGCGGCTCGCAGCAACAACGCCGAGGGCGATGCCATGGTGTTCGAGTACAGCACCGACGGGGTGAACTGGCTCGGTCTGGCCACGGTGACCAGCGCCACCGAGCAGACCTTCGCCGTCAGCCTCGGGAATCTCAGCGGCGCGGTGACCGTGCGTGCCTACGATTCGGACCGCAGCTGGGGGAACACGGCCCTGGACGTGCTTTCGGTGGACTACCTGGCGTTCGAGCTGGGTGACGTGCAACCGGTCGCGCCCACCGCCGAATTCGCGGGAACGCCGACGAGCGGCGAGTACCCCCTCGCCGTGCAGTTCACCGACCTTTCCTCGGGTGATCCCACCGGCTGGAGCTGGACCTTCGGCGATGGCGGGACCTCCACCGCCCAGAACCCGAGTCATACCTACAACGCGGCAGGGACCTATTCGGTCAGCCTGACGGCCAGCAACGCCCAGGGCAGCGACACCGTCACGAAGACCGGCTACATCACCGTGAACGAACCCGGCGTCGGCGGCACCACCATGCACGTGGCGGCGATGACGGTGACCCGGGCCAGGTCGGGACCGAACACTCTCGGTTCCTGCGCCGTGACCATCGTCGACGACCAGGGGCAGCCCGTCGGCGGGGCGAGCGTCTCTGCGGTCTTCGACGGTCCGACCAGCGGCTCGACCAGCGGAACCACCGCCGCGGACGGGACCGTGACGTTGGCGTCCACCGGGATCAAGAAGCCCTCCGGAGAGTGGTGCTTCGAGATCACGAACGTCACGCACGCCACCCTGGGCTACGCCCCGGGCAGCAACGTCACGACCCGCAGCTGCGAGAGCGGAGACGTCTTCAGCGCCGAAGGCCGCAGGCTCCCCACGGAATTCGGCCTGGCCCAGAACAGCCCCAACCCGTTCAACCCCATGACCGTCATCAGGTTCAACCTGCCGCGGGATACGCAGGTCGCCCTGCGGGTCTACAACGTCCGCGGCCAGGTCGTCGAGACCCTGGTCAACCGGACTCTCGGAGCCGGTGAGCACCGTGTCACCTGGGACGCCAAGGACAGTCCCAGCGGCGTGTACTTCTACCGGATCGAGACGCCCGGGTTCAGCGAGACCCGCAAGATGATCATGTTGAAGTAGGTCTCACGACCCGCTCGTTCCCCACGGCCCCGGACCTCCTGGTCCGGGGCCGTTCGCCAGGGCTGTCTGTTGCGGATGAAATCGGCTATACTGCGGAGATCGTCGCCCGGGCCCTGGACCCTGCCTGCCGGAGGATCGTCCGTGAACCGTAGCCGCCGCCTCGCCTTGTTCCTGGGAATCGTCCTGCTGTCCGCCGGTTGCGGCGGGAAACCCGCCTCCCATTCCGACCCTGCGGCCGAGGTCGCCGCCTCCACCCTGACCGCCGTGGGGGACGAGGCGCCCGATTTCACCGCCGAACTCCTGGATGGGGGCTCGTTCCACCTCGCCGGCCAGCGGGGCAAGGTGGTCCTGGTGAACTGGTGGGCGACCTGGTGCCCGCCCTGCGTCGAGGAGATGCCCCATCTCCAGGAGAAGGTGTGGGAGCGCTTCCGGGGCGAGGATTTCGCCATGGTGGCCGTGTCCCGGGCCGAGACCCCCGAGGTGGTCGGCCCCTGGATCGCCGCCCGCGGCTTCACCTTCCCCGTCGCCCTGGACCGCGAACGGACGGCCTACGCCCTGTACGCGTCGGCCTACATCCCCCGCAGCTACGTCATCGGCCGTGACGGCCGGATCCTCTTCCAGTCCCAGGGATACGAGGAGGCCGAATTCGGACGGATGGTCGCGACCATCGAGTCGGCGCTGGCGGCCGCGCCGTGAGGGCCGTCTTGACCGGACGGTTCCTGCGGTCCACCTTGGAACCCCGGCCCCGCACGTCCGTCTCCGGAGGGTGATATCCAGCCCGTGAACGCCTATCTGCGCATGATCCGGATGATCCGGCCCTACACGGTCCACGTGGTCCTTTCCGTCGTGTTCATGATCCTGTTCTCGGTCATGAGCGTGCTGAGCATCACCATGGTCTCGCCGTTCCTCAAGGCGCTCTTCCTGAGGGACCAGGATTCGGCCGTGACCAGGATCATGGACGAGGCCGCGCCGGCGGCCCCGGCCTCCGTCCCGGACGGCGGGTCCCCCGGTGCGGACCGGCAGCGCTACGAGGATCTGCAGGACAAGCTGTCCTGGGTGGAGAACATCAAGGTGGAGTTCTCCGATTACGTCCAGGACACCCTGCTGCAGGGATCGGACGAGGAGAAGCTGCTGCGCGTCTGCCTGGCCATCTTCCTCCTGTTCCTGGGCAAGAACATCGCCGGTTACCTGCAGGAGATCCTGATGACCTACGTGGGGCAGGCGGTGATCCGGGATCTGCGCAACGAACTCTATCTCAAGTTCACAACCCTGCCCCTGAGCTTCTACCACCGCCACAAGGCGGGCGAGCTCATCAGCCGCGCCACCAACGACGTCATGGTGGCCCAGCAGTGCGTGGGGCTCAGCTTCACCAAGCTGGTCAAGGATCCGATCCAGATCCTCATGTACCTGGCGGTGGCCCTGATCCTCAGCTGGAAGATGACGGTGATGGCCGCGGTGCTGCTGCCGCTGAGTCTCGGGGTGATCATCCGCATCGGGAAGAAGCTGCGCAAGATCAGCCACCAGCAGCAGGAGAAGATGGCCGACCTGACCAGCACCCTGCAGGAGACGGTCTACGGCCTCCGGGTCATCAAGGCCTTCGCCATGGAGGACTTCGAGAACCGCAAGTTCCTGGCCCAGTCGCAGGAGCTGTTCCGCCGCATCTTCCGCTACAACTGGCTGATGAAGCTGTCGGCGCCGCTCACCGAACAGCTGTCGATCATCGTGGGCCTGTGCCTGCTGTGGTACGGCGGCAGCAAGGTCTTCACCGGCGGCATCATGGCTCCCGACCTGTTCGTGGTCTTCTTGATCGTGATCTTCTCGATGGTGCGGCCCATCAAGAGCCTCGGGGCGGTCAACAACGAGATCCAGGGGGGTATGGCCGCGGCCGACCGCATCTTCGCCGTCCTGGACGAGGCGCCGGAAGTGGCGGATCCACGGGCGGGGATGCTGTTGACGGAGGTCGCGGGCCGGGTGGAATTCCAGGAAGTCCACTTCAGCTATCTGCCGGGGGAACCGGTCCTGCAGGGGGTTTCACTGACGGTGGAGCAGGGCGAGATCGTGGCCCTCGTCGGCAGCAGCGGTTCGGGCAAGAGCACGCTGATCGACCTGATCCCCGGCTTCCAGCATCCCGACCGGGGCCGGGTGCTCATCGACGGCCACGACGTGCGCACGGTGAACCTGGGCGGCCTGCGCCGCAGCATGGGCATCGTCACCCAGGAAGTGATCCTCTTCCACGACACGATCTTCAACAACATCGCCTACGGCCTGGATTCGGTGTCCCAGGAGGATGTCGAGGCCGCAGCCCGGGCGGCCAACGCCCACGACTTCATCACCCGCCTGCCCGCCGGCTACCGGACGGTGATCGGCGACAGGGGGCTCAAGCTCAGCGGGGGTCAGCGGCAGCGCATCAGCATCGCGCGGGCGATCCTCAAGAACCCGCCCATCCTGCTGCTGGACGAGGCCACCAGCGCCCTGGACACCGAGTCCGAACTGCTGGTGCAGGAGGCCATCGACCGCCTGGTCAGGCACCGCACGACCATCGTCATCGCCCATCGCCTCTCCACGATCCAGAACGTGGACCGCATCTACATGCTCGAGGAGGGCAGGGTCGTCCAGGTGGGGACGCACGCGGAGCTGCTGGCCGCCGGAGGACGCTACAAGGATCTGTACACCATGCAGTTCCAGGCCGGGGCCGAAGGCTGAATCGTCCGGGTCAGCCCTCAGGTTCGTCGTAGAAGTCGATCAGGTCCAGGGGCATGACCACCGTCGAGGCGATGTTGCTCATGTGGGCCACCAACCGCTTGTAGAACCGCAGCACCAGCACCAGGCAGACCGCGTCCCTGGTGGCCAATCCGCTGGCGGTGATCTCCCTGATGCGCCGCTCGACGTCCCTGCCGGTGGATTTGGCGGTCTTGATCACCGCTCCGGCGAGGGCCTCGTCGGTGTCCACGAACCCCCTGCGCGTCTGGTCGAAGAGCCGGGCGATGGTCTCGGTCGGTTCGGCCAGCCACTGCCGGTACAGCTCGCGGTCCGGTTCGGCGGGCATCATCTCGGCGACCTCGTGCAGGTTCTTGATGTAGTCGCCCAGCCGTTCGCCGTCCTTCACCACGTTCATGAAGATCAGCGCGGTAGGCACGTCCGCCTTGGAATCGCCCACCGAGAGGCGCGACACCACCCGCCGGCGGATTTTCCGCTCCAGCTTGTTGATCCGCTTGTCGCGGTCGTAGATGTTGACCTGGGGGTCGTCGTCCGCCCCCCCCGCGACGATCACCGCCGAGGTGTGGGAGAACATGGCGGAGGCCAGTTCCAGCATCTCGGTGGTCATCTGCACGAGTTCGTTGCTCCAGTTGTCCTGCTTGAACAGGTCGAGAATGGAACGGAAGCGCATCTCAGCCTCCTGACGGGGATCAGAGTCCCCGGATCAGCTTGTCGATCAGCACGAAGACCAGGGGCATCAGGAAGAAGACCCCGACCATGTAATAGAGAGCGAAGATCCGCTTCCGGGCGGTCATCCGGGCCAGGCCCGTGGCCAGCCTGATGGGAATGCGCCTCAGCTGGGGCAGCGGATAGATGATGGCGATCCCCGAGAGATTGAACAGCAGGTGGACCAGGGCCACGGTGACCGCCGCGGGGGTTCCGGTCAGCGAGGCGAGCAGGGCGGTGACCGTCGTCCCCACGTTGGCGCCCAGGGTCGCGGCGAAGGCGGCCTCGATGGGGATGATTCCCGCCCCGATCAGCGGCACCAGCAGGCTGGTGGTGATCGAACTGCTCTGGACGCTGACGGTCACCAGCAAGCCCATGATCATGGCCGCGAAGGCGTTGCGCCGCAGGGTCCGCGTGAAGGCCCCTTCGGCCCGGCTGAGGACCAGCCTCTTCAGCAGCCTGGTCAGGAAGGTCAGGGCGAAGAAGATGCCCAGCAGGGCGACGACCACCATGACCAGCGATGCCATGCCCGTCCCCAGGCCCAGGTTGCCCGTCAGCAGGTCCTGTAGGCCGTCCACGACGGGTTTGACGGCGTCCTTGACCGGATTGGGGAACTGGGACCCTTCGGTTCCCACCAGAAGCTCGCTCAACCAGGTCGCGGACTTGTGGAGGTAGCCGGTGGCCATCTCCAGGGGGAACAGGATGGCGATGGCCAGCAGGTTGAAGAAGTCGTGCATGGTGGCGCCGGCGAAGGCGCGCTGGAACTCGGCCCGCCGGTTCATGGAGGTCATGGCCACCAGGGTGTTGGTCACGGTGGTGCCCATGTTGGCGCCCATGATGATGGGAATGGCGTTGTGGACGGTAAGGGCCCCGCCCGAGACCATCCCCACCACGATGGAGGTGGTGCTGGACGAGCTCTGGATCAGCGAGGTCGCCAGCAGCCCGATCATCAGGCCGATGACGGGATCGGAGGTGGTGGCGATCAGGTGCTTGCTGAAGTCCTTGCCGACGAGCTTGAACGCGGCGCCGAACAGGGCGATCGCGGCCAGGAAGACGTACAGCAGGGCCAGCAAGGCGATCAGGTTGATCAGGAAACGCAGCGCCGGATGCAGGGAACCGGCAAGCGGGGCCGGGTGGACGGCCGGGTCGGTCATGGGTCTCCTGTTCCGGTTCCGAGCGGATCCGGAGGACATGCAAGCCGGCGTGCGGGGGGTGACCGGGCCGAAAGGTACCGGGGAAGCTGTCCAGGGTCAAGGCAATGTCAAAATCCCGTTAATAATCCGAAAAAGCGGCCGGATCTAGCGGGAGGTTGCCCCTGCGGCAGGAGAACCCAGGCCTCCCGGCCGGCGGAACAGCCACGCGGGCGCGCTCCGGGGCAGCAGGTACAGCAGGCCGCCGAGGGTCACCCAGTTGGCCAGCTCGTCCAGGCCGAAGACCAGGTGCCCGCCGTAGGGCACCAGGTGGGCGAAACGGAAGAAGAACTGGAGCCACAGCGAGGCCATGACCGCCGCCAGGGTGATTCCCGCCGCCCGGCCCAGGGGCGGACCGCCGAACCGGCGCCAGGAGTCGAGCTGGGGGATGGTGAACAGCAGGAACATCAGGCGGTAGTCCCAGTTGTTGCCGATCAGGAAGGTGCCGACGTAGATCGCGGCTCCCAGCCGGAAGGCGTCCAGATGCTGGTGGTCCTGCTCGGCGGGGGCGAACCGGAATCCGCGGGTCCTCAGGGCGATCCCGAACATGACCAGCAGGACCCCCAGGCAGGCGTATTCCAGCCAGAGCCCCGTCGCCGGCGACCGGAAGTATCCGTGGACCGAGGTGTGGAGGACGTTGAACCCGTAGGAGATGGTCGTTCCGCGCAGGGCTCCCGTCCCGATGTGCCTGAGGTCGCTCAGGGTGGCCGCAGCGTAGACGAGGATCAGGGCGATGCTGAGGCCCGCCAGGGCGAGGCAGCGCCGGCGGGGCAGGGCGAGCAGGATGGCAAGGCCGAAGATGGGGAAGTACATCAGGGCGGCCCCGAAGGTGACCAGGCCCGTGGCGAGGACGGGAGACCTGCGCATGGCCGCCAGGGCGGCGGCCATGAGGAAGAAGATCAGCAGGTCGTTGTTGCCCCGCTCGATTCCCAGCAGCACGGCGGGCGAGAAGATCCCGGCCGCAAGCAGGACGGCGGTGGTCCGGTCGATGTCCCGGACGAACAGGAACAGCCCGGCGACGAAGGCGGCGATCATGATCAACGCCAGCAGGGCGGTGTCACCCTGGTCGATCCCCAGCAGGAAGAGGGACTCCCAGATCCGGGGGTAGTCCATGGGGCGGCCCCAGGGATCGCCCGGATTGTCCACCATGGGGTCCAGGCCCATCCGGGCGGATTCGGCCCCGCCGGTGATGGTCCGCAGGTCGGCGAAGGGGGGGGACATGGTGGGGATGTTCCACAGGCGCCAGGTATCGTCGTACCCGTACACCACCAGGAGCACGGCCAGGGCCAGCACTCCCAGTCCCACCAGGAAGGTGAGGATTTTCTTGCCCTGCATGACGTTGCCTTGCCCGCAGGAGCGCCGGCGAGTCCGGGTTTGCCCGGAGCGCTCCAGGGGCCGGATCACTATGCCTGATATGCGGCCTCGATGTCAAGAATCCTGTCATCCCATCACAAGTCTCCTGAGGGCCATGGTACGGGGACCAGGAAAAATCAGCCGGGGGATGGGACCATCATTGCCTGTCCGGCAGACGCAAAGCCCGGAGGCGGGCCGGATGGGAGGGTTCCGGGAAAGGTCCTGTTTTTGCAAGGGCGAGAAAAAGGGTTATGGTGGATGTCGGAAAATCCACCCGTCCGCACTGCGGACGCCACCCTTTGCCAAGGAGACTCGAGGTCATGGCCATCCTGAAGGTTGCCCGGATGGGGCACCCGGTCCTGCGGCAGCAATGCCGTCCCATCGACCCGGAGAAGATCACGGGGGACGAGGTCCAGCGCCTGGTCCGGGACATGTTCGAGACGATGATCGAGTACAACGGGGTGGGACTCGCCGCGCCCCAGGTGCATCAGCCGGTCCGGTTGGCCATCGCCGGGGGAGAGACGGACCAGGACGGGCGTCCGCGCTTCCGGGTCCTGATCAACCCCGAGATCACCGTTCTGGACGAGGAAACCAAGCTCGGCATGTACGAGGGATGCCTGTCCATCCCCGGCCTGCGCGGCTGGGTCGAACGTCCGGCCAGGATCAGGGTCAAGGCGTACAACGAGAAGGGTCAGCGGCAGGAATTCGTCCTGGACGGTTTCCCGGCCGTGGTGACCCAGCACGAGTGCGACCATCTGGACGGCGTGCTCTACGTGGATCGCATCACCGACACCAAGCGGTTCGCCTTCGAAGAGGAAGCCGAAAGATTCCTCGACCTGGCGGACGACGATGTGGGAGACTCCGAGGACTGAAGGGCGGCCCGGCGCCCGGACGGCCGAGGGGATCCGGCAAGGAGACCTGCATGAACGACCTGATCCTCAACCGAACCGTGAGCGCCTTCAACAACCGCAACTATGCCGAAGCAGCCAGGCAGGCCGCCGAGGGTCTGGCAGGGGCGGGGGGTCAGGACGAGGCCTTCTGGATGGGACTGCAGGAAGCCTGCGAGGGATACGCCCTGCTGCGCGAGGGCAAGCTGCCCAACGCGGAGAAGAAGCTGGTCGAGAGCATGCGCATCCTGCGGAACTTCGGGTTCCGGTACGAGAATTTCGAGGTCACCGCTGCCCTGGCGGGCATCAGGCGGGCCGTCGAGGAGATCCGTTCCGTGCGGGCCTGCGGGGGCAGGATCTTCGACATGAGCCTGCTTCCCCAGCTGAGGTTGGCGGCCAAGGCGGACGACTGAGGTCACGATGACGTTCGAAGCGTTCCTCGCCCTGATCCACAACGCCCTGGTGCTTCTGGCACTGGGGCTTCTTTTTCCCCGGCTGGCCGGCTGGCTCTTCCACCGGTCCTCCTGGCGTCGCATGGTGGCGGGGGCGGCCGTCGGCGGGATCGGCCTGAGCGTGATGTCCCTGCACTGGACCGCCGCTCCCGGAGTCGTCTTCGACACCCGCAGCGTCCTGCTGTCGCTCAGCGGCCTGTTCTTCGGCCTGGCCCCCACCCTCGTGGCCGCCGCCATGATGGCCGCCCTGCGGGTGGCCATGGGGGGCGCAGGGACCGTGATGGGTATCTCGGTCATCATCGCCACCGCCGCCATGGGCCTGGTGTGGCGGGGACGGTCCGGAACCTCGTTGCACCGTCTGGGCTGGCTCCACCTCTACCTGTTCGGCCTGGCAGTCCACCTGGTCATGATCCTGCTGATGGGGACCCTTCCCGGCGCGCTCATGTGGCCCACCCTCAAGGCCGTGGCCGTCCCGGTCCTGGTCATCTACCCGCTGGGCACGGTCCTGCTCGGCCGGTTGCTCGTGACCGAACGGGAGGAGATGGAACTGGCCAGGGCGGTGGCCGAAAGCGAACGGAAGTACCGCCTGTACATCGACTCGGCGCCGACGGGTGTCTTCGTCGCCGATTCCGGGGGCCGGTACGTGGAGGTCAACGACGCCGGCTGCAGGATGACCGGCTATTCCCGGGAGGAGATCCTGGGCAGGCCGGTGACGGATTTTTCCCCGCCGGAAGACAAGGCCTCCGGATCCGCCCACTTCGACGCCGTCCAGACCTCCGGCAAGTCGACGGGGGTCCTTTCGTTCCTGCGCAAGGACGGCAGCGTGGGCTGGTGGAGCGTGGAAGCGGTGGCCCTGGGCGACGGCCGGTTCATCGGGTTCAGCACCGACGTCAGCGAGCTCAAGCGCCTGGAACTGGAGGCGGCCGCCAGCGAGCGGAAGCTCAACGAGGCCCAGCAGCTGGCCCGGATCGGCAGCTGGGATTGCGATCTCGCCACCGGGACCGTCCGGGCCTCCCCGGAGGCCTTCCGGATCTACGGTGCGGATGAGGTTCCGTTGACCCTGGGCATGATCAAGCAGTTCCCCCTGCCGGAATACCGACCCCGCCTGGACGAGGCCATGAAGGCGCTGATCGCCGGCGAGGGGCCCTACGACGTGGAGTTCAGGATCCGCCGGGAAGGCGACGGGAGCATCAGGGACATCCACTCCCTGGCCACCTACGACCCGGTGAAGCGGATCATCGCCGGCACCATCCAGGACATCACCCGGCGCAAGCAGGCCGAAAGGGCCATCCGGGAAAGCGACGAGCGTTTCCGGGCGGTCTTCGAGCATGCGGCGGTCGGCATCGGGATCGTGGGTCTGGACGGGCGCTGGATCCGGGCCAACGAGCGGCTCTGCAGCCTGCTGGGCTACACGGCCGGGGAACTCCAGATGCGGTCCTTCGAGGCCACGACGCACCCCGATGATCTCGACGAGGACCTGCGGCTGGGGGGGGAATGCCTTGCAGGGAGGCGCTCCTTCTTCACCATGGAGAAGCGTTACATCCACAAGCAGGGCCACGAGGTCTGGGTCGAGCTGACGGTCAGCCTGATCCGCTCGGCGGCCGGGGAACCGGCCTACTTCATCAGCGTGGTCCAGGACATCGGCACCCGCAAGCGGCTGGAGCAGGAACACGATCGGGTCGAGGCCGAGCTGCGCCAGGCCCAGAAGATGGATGCCGTGGGCCGGCTGGCCGGCGGGGTCGCCCACGACTTCAACAACATGCTCAACGTCATTCTCGGTTATGCCGAGGTCGTCCTGGAGGACATCGATCCCGAGGATCCGCACCGGCCGAGCCTGGAGGGCATCCGTTCCGCGGCCGAGCGTTCGGCGCAGCTGACCGGACAGCTGCTGGCTTTTTCCCGGAAGCAGATCGTCGCCCCCGGGGTGCTGGATCTCAACGAGGCCGTCGCGAGCCAGAAGAAGCTCCTGGACCGGCTCATCGGCGAGAACGTGGAGATCACCTTCGTTCCCGGCGAGGATCTCTGGCCGGTCAGGATCGATCCCTCCCAGCTGGACCAGATCCTTGCCAACCTGGCCGTCAACGCCCGGGATGCGATCGCGGGAGTGGGCCGGGTCTTGATCCGGACGGCCAACCTCAGGCTCGAGGAAGGAACGACGAGACAGGGCGACCCCATCCCTGCAGGGGACTTCGTGCTCCTGGAGTTCGGGGACACGGGCAAGGGCATCGCGTCCGAACACCTTGACAAGATCTTCGAGCCGTTCTTCACGACCAAGCCCGTGGAACAGGGCACCGGCCTGGGGCTGGCGACCGTCTACGGCGTGGTGACCCAGCACGGAGGACACCTCGACGTGACCAGCGCACCGGACCGGGGCACGACCTTCCGGATCTACCTGCCGCGTTACTGCGGAGTGCGGCGCAAGACCGAACCGGCCCCCGCGCAGCGGCCGCTGGGCGGGGGGGAGACCATCCTGCTGGTCGAGGACGAACCCCAGCTGCTGAATCTCGCCGCCCGCATGCTTGAGAAGGGGGGATACACCGTCCTCAAGGGCGAAACCCCCTCCCGGGCTCTCGAGATCGCCGCCGGTTTCCCGGGGGACATCCACCTGGTGGTGTCGGACGTCATCATGCCCCAGATGAACGGCAAGGAACTCGTGAACCGGGTCCAGGCGTTGCGTCCGGGCCTGGGCGTCCTGTTCATGTCGGGCTACACGGATGATGCCATCGCCGACCAGGGTGTCCTCGAAGAGGGCGTCCACTTCCTCAACAAGCCCTTCACCCTTGCCGAGGTCCAGGCTGCGGTGAGGACCGCCCTGGACGCCTGAACGCCCCGTTCCCGTCGGGTTTTCCGGTGGCGAACCCCCCGGTTGGCATTAGATTTGGCGGATCGGACCGCACGCCAGGACGCCATGATGAGGAGCCTTCGCCGCCATGTTGCCAGCCGCCCATCCGCTCTCGGACATCGCCGCCAGGGTCGAGGCCGGCGAACGTCTTTCCCCCGAGGACGGGCTGCGCCTGGCCTCGAGCCATGACCTGCCCGCCCTGGGCCTGCTGGCCCACCACGTCCGGGACCGGCTGCACGGGGATGCCGTCTACTACAACATCAACCGGCACCTGAACCCCACCAACGTGTGCTACGTGGGCTGCGAACTGTGCGCCTACGCCGACGATCCCAACGCCGAGGGCACCTGGAGCTACACGCCCGCAGAGTGCGTCGAGCTCGCCCGCCGCGACTGGTCCCCCGACGTGACCGAGTTCCACATCGTCGGCGGCCTGCATCCCCGCTGGAAGTTCGACGTCTACGCGGAGATCCTGCGCTCCCTGAAGGAAGCCTTCCCGACGGTGCACCTGAAGGCCTTCACCATGGTGGAGATCGACTTCCTGGCCAAGATCGCCAGGAAATCCGTGCCCGAGACCATCGCGATCCTGCGCGAGGCGGGCCTGGACAGCTGTCCGGGCGGAGGTGCGGAGATCTTCCATCCTGAAATCCGCGAGCAGATCGCCTCGAAGAAGATGAGCGCCGACCGCTGGCTCGAGGTGGCGGGGATGGTCCATGCGGCGGGCCTGAAATCCAATTGCACCATGCTGTTCGGACACATCGAGCGGCCGGAGCACTGGGTCGACCATCTGGTGCGGTTGCGGGAGCAGCAGGACCTCACGGGCGGGTTCCAGTGCTTCATCCCCCTGGCCTTCCATCCGGCCAACACGAAGTTCGCGCACCTGCCGGGGCCCGACCTGGTCACCAAGCTCAAGGTCGTCGCCCTGAGCCGACTGATGCTGGACAACATCCCGCACATCAAGGCCTACTGGGTCATGCTGGGCAGGGAGATCGCCCAGCTGGCGCTGCGCTACGGGGCCAACGACCTGGACGGCACGGTGGTGGACGAGCGGGTGACCTTCGCCGCCGGCGGGGCGGCCGGCAAGGGCATGACGGTCGAGACCATCCGGGAATTCATCGCGGGCGTGGGCCTGCGGCCGGTTCTGAGGGACACCGTCTACAACGAGATCGCGGGCTGATCCGCTACTTCCGGGCCCCTTCGAGCATGGCGATGAGGTCGGGCTCCATGGCGCGCGCCGTGGCTGCCGGGCCGGTCAGCTTGAAGAACAGGCTGCCCTGGGGTCCCTCGATGACCACGCCCACGAGCCGGTAACCCGGCAGGATTTCGCCGTCTCCCCCCATGGGACGACCGCCCCCCGACTTGTAGCTGCCGTCCAGGGAGACGATGTGTCCGGCCATGCCGTCGGCGGTGAACGTGCTCCGCTGGGCCGCCGCAGACGGGTCCGACCCGTCCGGCAACACCATCTGGCCGATCCAGCGCTGGAGGTTGGCTTCCACGCCGCCTCCGGACTGGGGACCGAAGTAGAAGACGTTCACCTCGGCCGGGGCGGGGTCGCCCTCGACCGGGTCCAGCCGGAACTGGGCCTGGCGCATGCCTTCGGCGCCAAGGCTGGTCCAGCCGGCCGGAGGGGTGAAGGTGACGCCGGCCAGGGTGACCTCTCCGGCGGCGGAAGCGGGGCCGCCGGGGGCGGCAGGGGGTGCGTCAGCCGGGCCAGGACCGCCGGCAGCCTGCGTCGAACCCTGTTCCCCGCCGCCACATCCGGCGACGAGCAGAGTCAGCAGGCCGGCGACCGCCAGCAGCGACCTCGCGAATTTCCTCTGGTTGTTCATGGGGCCAAGATATACCGGACTTCATGAGGCCACAATCGAAAATGATGGCTGAAGCCCCAGAAGAAGGGCGGCCTTGCCCGGGATTGCCGGGCGGGGCATAATGGCCGAACCCCTCCGGGGGGACATCGCCATCGGCAACCGAAAGGATCCGACACCATGACCACGGAACGCTCCCTGGCAGGCAAGACCCTTCTGATCACCGGTGCCAGCAGGGGCATCGGCAAGGCCATCGCCCTGAGGGCGGCCCGCGACGGCGCGAACATCGTGATCGCCGCCAAGACCACCACCGAGCATCCCAGGCTGCCGGGCACGATCTTCACGGCTGCGGAGGAGATCCAGGAAGCCGGCGGCCGGGCCCTGCCCGTCAAGACCGACATCCGGTTCGAGGAGGAGGTCGCCGCGGCGGTGACCGCGGCCGTCGAGGCGTTCGGGGGCCTGGACATCGTGGTCAACAACGCCAGCGCGATCAGCCTGACCGGGACCCTCGAGACGCCGATGAAGATGTACGACCGCATGTTCGAGATCAACGCCCGCGGCAGTTTCCTGGTGACGAAGACGGCCTTGCCCCACCTGCTGGAGGCGGCGAATCCCCACGTCCTGAACCTCAGCCCGCCCTTGAACCTGGACCCCCGCTGGTTCGCCGGCCATGCGGCCTACACCCTGGCCAAGTACGCCATGAGCGTGTGGGTGCTGGGGATGGCCGCCGAGTTCCAGGGAAAGGTGGCGTTCAACGCCCTGTGGCCGCGCACGGCCATCGCCACCGCCGCGGTGCGGAACCTGCTGGGTGGCGAGAAGATGGTGGCCGCCAGCCGGCGCCCCGAAATCGTTGCCGACGCCGCCTGGGCCGTCCTGACCCGCCCGGCCGCCGCCTGCAGCGGCAACTTCTTCACGGACGAGGAGGTCCTGGTCGCCGAGGGCGAGACCGACCTCCAGAAGTACGCGGTGCAGCCGGGGACGCCCCTGTTCCCCGACTTCTTCCTGGATTGATCACCCGTCAATCGGAGTAGTCGATCAGTTCCTTGACCAGGTCGCCCAGGGAGGGGCTGGCGGCCGTGGCCTGCAGGAGGCCGGGTGTCCCCGCCCCGGCGATCGACCATTCCGCCAGGGTGTCCCCGGTGCGGGGATCGTGCACCAGCGTGGCGCTCTGGGCTTCAGGGTGATGCAGGAACCGGATCTGGGAAAGGAAGAACCCGAACCGCAGCAGTTCCTCGACGGCTGCGGAAAGGCTCTCGGTATGAGGGGCGGCCAGGACGACGCGGAGGCCCCGCCGCTCGTAGGGTACGATCTCGAACTTGCTGATCCGCTGGAACATGTGGTCCAGCAGGTCCATCTCGCCGGCGCCGTACATCCGGTCGTACGTGCTGGCGTGCCCCAGGTAGGCGAACTTTCCCGGCAGATCCATGACCACGCCCGTGCAGGTGCTGATCCCGTAGGTGACCAGTGGCCGGCCGTCGACGCTCTTGCGGAACTCGTCCAGGTCCACGACGGTGGGCACGGGGGGCGGTCCGGGATCGGCGCCGGGTTCCGGCTGCAGGACCCTGATCCGGGCCTCCAGTTCCGGCATGAGCTCCTCGCGGTGCGCCAGGAAGTGGCGGGTGATCACCTCGTCCTCGTCGATCTTGGCGATCAGCAGCCATTCGCTGTCCAGGATGGAGACCATCTCGAAGCTGGTCAGGGCGCGGTAGCCCCGGTAGTCGGTCACGATCTTGTGGCCCTCGCCCTCGGCGAACTTGCTCTCGATGTTGGCGGCCGAAAGGTGGAGGTTGAGGATGCTGGGCTCGGGGCGGAACCGGCTCTCGGTCAGGAGCTGCTGCTGCCGGTTGACCAGGAAGACCTCGCCGGTCTGGCCCAGGCCCTCCTCGCGGGCGAAGATGCTGTTGATCTTGTTGACGGCGCACTGCAGGACGAACCAGCCCAGCTGCTTGCCCTCGTCCAGCATGGGTTCGACGAAGAAGGCCGAAGGTTCGTCGGAAACCTGGTAGTACTCGAAGTCGACGAACGCCTCGGCGGGCTGATCGAGCAGCCTTGCCACCAGGGCGGATCGCTGTTGCTCGCCCGCGAACAGGTCCTGGTGATAATCGGCCTGCCGGCGGATGGTGGAGAACACGAATCCCGTTTCGTCGATGAACAGGATGTCGTAGAAGGCGTGGTACTTCTCCAGATAGTGGATGCGGATGCGGGTCTTGAGCTCCTCGATCGCCGCCACCGCCTCGGCCGGGGGGCGCTGCCGACGGGCCAGTTGATGGTACCGGCTCTTGACCCGGAAGTAGTCCCGCATGGCCGGATCGGCGGGAACCGCCGCGGCCAGGGCCTGGATCCGCCCGAGATAGGCGGTGAGATCCGACCTGCGGTCCTCGCGTACTCGGTCGAGTTCGCGGTAGACCTCCTCGGCGATGCCGGAGCCGGATGGCTGC
>JAHJTW010000167.1 GCA_018829565.1 bacterium
ATCCCCGCCAGGAACTGGCCGGCGGGGCCCGAGGTGAACCGGGTCCGCCACAGCCAGTCTAGGAGGTCGGGGCTGTTGGTGGGACGTTCGACGGCGGCCTGAAGCGCGGCGGCCAGGACCTCCTGCTGTCCCCCCTCCAGCAGACCCTTGGCGATCACGTCGCACATGCGCTTGCCGGCCCTGGCCAGGACCGAGGCCCAGACCTTCCCCCATTCCTCCGGCATGGCTTCGCGCAGATAGACCAGCACCCTGTTCAGAAGGCCCTCGCCGAGTTCCCCGGCCAGGACGCCGGGATCCTTGATCCGGTCGAGAACCTGGCTGGCCGCCCGGGGGTTGGGCCGGGCGACCGCCACGCCGCGCGCCGCCACCTCGGCATGGATGGCCAGACCGGCCAGGGCGAGAACCGGTTGCTGGTCCTGGAGGCAGGCCACCGCGCTCTTCGCGGCCCCGTTGCCCAGGTACAGCAGCAACTCCTCGTCGGCGCAGCCCTGGCAGCTGCCGTTGCGTTCCTCGCGGCCTATCTCGTCGAGGTAGGCCATCACCTTCAACAGGCGCTCATGGGCGTTCTTGGCGTAGTCGAATTCCCGCCGGAGCTTGTCCTCGTAGCGTTCCTCCTGGCGCATGAGCCGGAAAACCGGCTGGGAGCCTTCGCTCATCCCGATCAGGGGATCTCGCTTCAGGGCGGGCTTGGCGGCCTTCCACCAGTCGCGCCATCCCTTCTCTCCCAGCAGATCCGTGACGGTCTGCTTCAGGTCGCGATAGCTCAGTCGCTGTTCCCGGTTGGAATTGAGCGCCAGCTTGATGAATCCGCTGGGGTCGTCCCGGACCACATCCCGCAGCCGGGACGGATCGTACAGGACGAGGGAGGGGAAGTGATCCGGTGAACGTGGCACCAGGCGCTGGACGGTCAGGGCGCCGTACTCCGCATGGCGATCGCCGAAACGCAGGCGCACCCGGCCTGCCGAACCGGTGAATTCCTCCACGATGCCGGGGATCAGGAAATCGGGAGCGGAGGCGTAGCAGCCCGGCCGCAGCTTCGAGTACAGTTCCAGCATGGCGACGACGGTGTCCAGCTGCTCCTCTCTCTCGAGCAGGAGATCCGCCAGATCGGCCAGTTCCGGATCGTTGTCGTTCTGGAGCAGGAACAGCCGCTTGAGATTCCCGCGGATCCCCTTGCCGCCGGGCAACTGGTCGGCGGCCTTGCGCACGGCCTCGAGGGCCTGCGCCGGCCCCCGGTTCTCCTCGACCCAGCCGATGAGCATTTCCAGCAGGGTGTCCGCCCGCCCTGCCGCGCCCTGTCGCCCGACCTGGCCGGCGATGGGCAACAATTCCCGCCAGGTGTAACCGGTCTGGTTGAGGGCCTCGAGCCAGAGCCCCTCGAGCTTCTCGAATTCCTTGCTGTTGGCCAGTTTCCCCAGCTTGATCAGGGATGGCCCCTGGGCGTTCGTCTCGGTCATTGCAATCCTCTGAAAAGGCCAAAGCCCCCCGTGGCGATACGAGGGGCTAATTTAGGCATTATCGGGCCGAAGGGAAAGCGCCGGTTGCACCGGCGCCCCTGGACCTATTTCAACATGACCATTTTCCGGGTCTCCACCATGGTTCCCACGAGGTACCGGGCCAGATAGGTTCCCGACGCCGTCCGCTGTCCCGCATCATCCGTTCCGTCCCAGCGGACCTGATGCCAGCCCGGCGATCGTTCCAGATCCAGCGTCCTGACCCGCGCCCCCCGGACCGTGAAGACCTCCATCCTCACGGGTGCGCCCGGCTCCAGATCCTCGGGGATCAGGTAGGTCAGGGTCGTCGCGGGATTGAAGGGATTGGGGTAGTTCGGCTGGAGGAAAGGGACTCCCCCGGGGATCTCGTCGTCCGCCGAGAACAGCAGAGGTTCGGACCATTCGCTGCGGACGGTGGGATTCCCCTCGGCGTCCAGCCCCTGGACGCAGACCCGGACCGTGCTGCCTGGATCGATCCGCAGGGTGTAGAGGGTGTCGGCGGTCATGGCCACCAGTTCCTCGCTGCCGTCCTCCTTGCCCAGCAGGATCCCGTACTGGACGGTTTCTCCACCGGCCTTCAGGAGGAATCCCTCGTCGGGACAGGATTCCCATTCGATCAGCACCGGGACCGTCGCCTGGGCGGCCACCGCCGCGACCAGCGCACACAGACCGAAGGCCACCACACCATGTCTTTTGATCATCCCGAACATCCTGGACCTTTCCGCGGGTGGAGGGTTCCGATCCCACCCCGCCTCCCGGTTGGAGCAATGGGGATGCCACCCTGGGGGAACCCGCCCATGACCCCCTTTTCCCCCCAGATAATTCCTAGATTGCTCAATTTCAAGGCCTTTCGAATTGAGAACGATGGTCGGAACAAGGTTCAGGGAATCTCCTCCGGCCCGCAGGCCGGCTATGCCTGCAGGGGGCAAGGATTTCCCGTAGTTCTCCGTGCAGATTGCAACGATGGGGGGCTCAATATTCCGGGGGGGAAAAATCTTCATCGTCCATGGCGGCCAGGCGCCGCCGGGTCAGGAAGATCTTCCGCACAGCCCCGATGACCAGGACCAGAGCCATGATCACGAACAGCCCCGGCCACCGGGTCAGGATCGTGATCCAGCCGTACCGGTGGCGCATGGCGGCGGCGAAGTCCTCGGTGAAGGTGGCGGGTGATTCGCCGGTGGCGGTCAGGAAACCGTCGGCGAAGTCCCCGGTCTCGCGGGTCGCAGCCAGGATGCGGGGGACGATGTCCGGACCGAACCTCGTCATCAGCCGCTGGACACCCAGCAGGCTGGCCCGGTAGGCCCGGTCGGCCCTGGTATCGAGACCGGGCCAGCGTCCCTGCAGGCGGGCCAGATCGGGAACCCGGCCGTCGAGGATGAGGGACACGGTGTCGGAGAACCGCCACTCCCCGGAGAGCTGCATGGCCGTTCCCTCGTGGAACCACGCCGGCAGCCAGGCCTCCCCCGCAGCCTGGAAGAGGATCGCGTGCGTCATCTCGTGCAGGAACACCTCCCGGATCCCGCGGCCGACGGCGGGCATCCGGGCGTAGTCCAGGGCCACCAGACCGCCGCCCAGGGCGACGCCCACTCCCCAGTCCGGCAGCCGGTCGCCGAAGCGCTGCGTGAACTCCTCGGTGTTCAGGACCAGGCAGTGCACCGTGTCGGCGCGAACGCCCGCCGGGATCAGTGCGGCCAGCCGGGGTCCCTCCGCGCGCCAGATCTCCCCGCACTTCAGGGCCGCCGCCCGCCCGCCCTCGGACTCGAAGTGGAAGTGGATGAACGGTGGGGACGAGGCCGCGGCCACGCCGGACAACAAGAAGGCAATGACGAGCACGGCCGCCATGACCGGACTCCCCCGGAACACGCCGGATCGACTGCAGATGGATCGCCTCGTCACGCTCGCCGCCCCGGTGGACCCACCACCAACAACAAATTA
>JAHJTW010000168.1 GCA_018829565.1 bacterium
GATCTGTTCGACCGGAGGGATGTCGGAATCCTACCTGAAGAGCGCCTTGACGGCTCCCAAGCTCGAGGCGTCGTCGGCCACCACGCCCTGCTGCTCCAGGCTCACGTTGTCCACGTGCAGGACGCAGTTGGACCCGATGTTCGCGCCGGTGGTGGCCACGAACTGGATCGTCAGGAAGCTCGTGTTGGCGGGGGCCATGAACGAACCGGAGTAGTTCGTCCACTGCCACGGCCACAGGGGACCCATCAGGCCGGAACCGCCGACGATGCCCAGGCCCTCGGCCTCGGCGAAGATCTGGACGAAGACCACGCCGCCCGCGTCGGCCTGGTCCAGCTTCAGGTCGTAGGAGTAGGTGACTTCACCCTCGGCCGCGGTGCCGGGAGCGGTGGTCTGCTTCAGCCCGAGGCCCAGGGCCTCGGCCTGGTTGTTCAGGAAGGCGTTGTAGTTGCCGGGCAGGGTGGGGCCGTTGTCGCCGGCCTGGACCACGATGGTGGAGCTGCCGCTCAGACCGAAGGCGGTCCAGCCGCCGAGATCCCCGGTCTCGAAATCCGGATTGGTGAGGATGTTCTGGGCGAAGGCGACCGGCGGCAGGGCCGCCAGGGCCAGGGCGCAGAGGACGGCGAATACTTTGGCATTCTTCATGACTCGATCTCCCTTTGGCAATGGGCAGGAATTCCCGGGAAGACGTTGCTCTTCCCTCGCCAAGTCGTCGACCTGTTCCGGGCTCCCTCGAATCCCCTGTGGGCAGGTCCGGTGGTATCGAGCGGCTTGATGCATCCGGGACACCATACCACTAAGTTCGGAATCCGAACATAGTTTTTTTGGAGATTGGGAAAATTATTTTAATTTCATGGGGGTTTACGGGGTAAATTGCTGATAAATTTGACCTTATGTTTTTTGGGGATTTTTCTTGTTCGGTAACCGAACAAATGATAATGTCTTGGGGGGCTTCATGAGAGCCCTACCTGGGCCCAGGCGCCGAACCGGAATCCCTCCTGGCCGGCAGCAGGCCCCAACCTTGGGGGATGCGTGATGAAATTCGCCGCAGTCCTGGCCGTCTCACTCCTGCTGCTGCCCTGCGGCGCCCAGGGACAGGTCGGCGCCCTGATCTGGGAAGACGACTTCGCCGATCTGGACAACTGGATCATCCTGACGGGCAACGGCTACTGGGGCTGGGGCAACGGCGAGCTGGAGTTCTACTCCGAGAACAACGTCGACATCGCGCCCGTCGCCGGCGAGCCGGGCAACACCGCCCTGCGCATCGTCGCCCGGCAGGAGAGCGGCCCCGGGATCGTGGACCAGTGGGGCAACCCCCTGAACTACACCTCGGGCAAGGTCATGTCCAAGTCCATGGTCACCGTCAAGTACGGCATGGTCGAGGCCAGGGTGAAGGTCCCCGACCTGGACCTCGGCGGATGGCCCGCGGTGTGGATGCTGGGCAACGCCAATTACGCCTGGCCCCGCAACGGCGAGCTGGACCTGATGGAGCTCGGCTCCCACCAGTGGTTCCGGGACCTGCACGACACCCACAACGGCGGCAACGGGCTGGACAACGCGACGGTGAATGAGTCGGTGAGCGCCAACGCCATCTTCTACTCCGACGCCGCCGTGAATCCGGGCAATCCCTCCGGCGCCTCGAGCCTGTCCTGGGATCCGGACGACCTGTACTGCCGGCCCTACTACAACTACGCCTCGCCGCTGATCGAGCGGTTCCTGATCTACCGGATGTACTGGGACGAGGCCACGCTGCGGTTCACCGTGGTCGATTCCGGCGTGGAGTACGACCTGTTCACCTCCCCGTTCGCCATCGACCCGGAGTCGGCCGAGTTCCAGGAACCCTTCTACCTCATCGCCAACCTGGCCATCGGCGGGGCCTTCACCGACGCCTACAACCTGGGCGACCCCGGCAGCGGCGCGCCCGTGTCCATGCCCTTCCCCGCCGAGATGCTGGTGGACTACATGCGGGTCTACGAATGGAACGGGCAGGGCGAGGTGCACCTGGGCCCCCCCGCCTTCGAGAGCGGCCGGTACGGCATCTACACCGAGGAGACACCCGTCAGCGGCGGCCTCGAGGCCGAGGTCACCTCGCAGATCTACGTCTGGGAAGGCACCCTGACCGACGGGACCATCCCGCCCTACGAGGGCGACAACGTCCTGTCCTGGCGGACGGCCGGCCGGGGCTGGTTCGGGGCGGGCATCATGGCGATCCAGCCGCTGAACCTGTTCGACTTCGGCGCGGGGCACCTCAAGTTCCGGATCAAGATCCCGGCGAACGTGACCTTCAAGATCGGGATCATCGACTCGTGGGGGAACCAGTCCTACGTCTCCTTCCCCGCCAACCAGACCACCTTCGGCCTGGTCAGGGACGGCCAGTGGGGGCAGGCGGCCATCCCGGTGGCGGACATCCGCGGGACGGCCATCGACCTGCGCATGCTCAGCTACGCCTTCGTCATCCTGGAGGAGCAGGGCACCGCCTGCGAATTCGCCCTGGACGACATCTACTGGGATGCGGGCGTCATCTCGGGGGTCGATGAGGGCGACCGGGTCGCCGATCTCAGGCTGGAGAACCTGTCCAACACTCCGAACCCCTTCAACGCCCGGACGGAGATCCGCTTCGAGCTACCCGCCGCAGGAACCTACGACCTGGAGATCCACGACGTGGCCGGCCGCCGGATCACGGGATTCCACGGCGTGGGAACGGCGGGAATGAACACGTTCTCGTGGGACGGCCGCGACGACCAGGGCGCGGTCGTGAGCTCGGGGGTCTACACCTACCGGGTGACCTCGGGACGGGGGTCCGCGTCGAGCACCATGGTCCTGATCAAGTAGCCGCTTCGAGAACCTGATCAGGAGGGACCGGCCGCCGCGCCAGGGGGGTGCGGCGGCCGCATTTTACCGGGAGAGAAGCAGGGTCTGCAGCGTGTCGAGGGCGGCCGTTACCGCGGGACTCAGCAGCGGCTCGCCGGCTAGTCTGGAGATGCCGTCTCCCCGCTTGACGAAGGCCACGGGGCCCTTCCTCTGAAGCTCGCCCATGGCCCTGGGCCCATCGGCCTCGATCACCAGTCCCGCCAGTTCCCAGCCCAGCCCGTAGAGCGGACCATTGCCCTTGAGTCCCTCGTTCAGCAGGGGATCGGCCTCGTCGATGGCTCCGGCCAGGACGACATCGTGGACGAATCGATCGAGCAACTCGGCGCCGCCGGCGGCCTTGGCTGAAAGGTCGGCTGCGGCGAACCGTCCCCGGACCTGGTTGGCCGCACCCTCGGCCACCGTATAGGTCAGGATCTCGTAGAAACGGTCGTATCGAGGTGCTCCGGTCGCGACGGCGACCAGGCCGGAGAAGTCGCTGACGGATCTACCCTCGGGGGATGGGATCAGCTCAAGCTGAAGGCGATGGTAGGTCTCCTCGATCATGGTGCCGAGCAGGAAGCGCCAATCATCCTTGACCTGCTCGATGTTCAGGCCCGCCATTTCGGGCGTCACCCAGCCGCGGATGGCCCAGCCGACGGTCAGGGCGAAAGTGGCGTCGAGGCTTACATCCGGGGGCGTGAACCGACCGATGCGGTCAAGGACGAAGCCGGTCAGACCGTTCCGGTTTTCATCCAGCTGAAGAACGAGGTCGCGGTACTCCTGCACATGCCAGGCGAGGTCGGCGTAGTCGAAGGCGTTCTGGGGATTGAGCCAGCACCAGAGCTGATCGAGGGGGTCGGTGGACCCCGCCAACCGGATCATCGCGGCCAGGGACCCGGTGTCCGGCAGAGGTTCGGGAACGTAGCCCAGTTCGCGGCGGTGCTGGAGCATGGCCTGGTTGCCCGGCAAGGCCGCCAGTTCCGATGCCTCCTGTTCCGTGATTTCGCCGTCGTCGAGCAGAGCTTCGAGGAACCCGTCGAGGGCGCTCGTGTCCAGATGCAGGTGCAGGTCGGGGCGATCAGCAGGCGACCCGACCCCCATCCCCTCGACCTCGGCCAGAAATTGAATGAGAGGTCGGCCGGTGAATCCGGTCACGAATTCCGGGTTGAACCGAGCAAGCGCATCGAGGTTGTCCCGGCGTTGACGTGCAAGGTGCAGGGCTGCGGCGAGTCGGCTGTCCGCATCCGTCGGCACGGGAATGGCCTCCCCATCGGCCAGCTGGTCGGGCAGGATGCCGTAGAATCCTCCTCCCAGGTCCGACTGTCTCCGGCCGTACCGCGCCAGATCCCTGATCCGTTGGGGGGGATCGATACGGCCCAGGATTTCCAGGAGGATGGCCTGCTCGCCCGGGCTGACCAGGGAATCCAGTTCCTCCTGGGGGGAACCTGCGCAAGCGGGCGCAAGGAACAGAACGGAAAGACCGATCAAGGCAAGGATGGAAAGAAGTCGCGGTCCGGATGACATCGGGTCTTCTTCCTTTCGGGGCGGGCGAGTCTGATGGCGGAAAGACACAGCGTTGCCGGCCCGGGATCAAAACAAGCTGTCCAGAACCTACGGAAACATGAAGGGCGGGTTTCAGGAGCTCGACCTGGAACACCCCGGGCCATGCCGGCCCGGGTTTCGCGCGGCTTGGAGTTGGCCCTTGTCAGACCAGCGGTTTCCCATCTAAATAGCCAACCGGGTCCTCCACCAGGAAAGGCGGTCAGCGTGGACCTCGTCATCCTCGCCGGCGGCAAGGGGCGCCGCTTCGGGACAGCCAAGCAGTTCGTGCCGGTGGCCCCCGACGGAGCGACCCTGCTGGAGGTCACCGCCAGGGACGCCCTTCGCGCAGGCTGCGACCGGGCCGTGATCGTCACGGCCCCGGGTTCCGAGGACGAGGTGCTCGGGCTGTTCGCTGCGCGCCCGGTGGCGGGACTCGAGATCATTGCCGTACCCCAGCGCCTCGACGACCTGCCGGGGCCCGCCCCGGCGCGAGATCGTCCCTGGGGCACGGCTCACGCCCTCTGGGCCGCCCGGTCCGCCGTGACCGGGCCCTTCCTCCTGTTCAACGCCGACGATCACTACGGGCCGAACGCGCCGGCCGTCCTGGCGGCCGCCCTCATGGGGGCCGCGTCCGGGCCCAGGTTCGTCATGCTGGGCTTTCCCCTGGGGGCGACCCTGTCCGGTTCGGGGACGGTTTCCCGCGCGGTGTGCACCCTGGATGATCGGGGCGGCTTGACCGGAATGCGGGAGTACACGGCCGTCGATCCGCGCGGGCGGGTCGCCAGTGGCGACGGGGAGGGGACGGTCCTGTCGCCGTCAGCGATGGTGTCCATGAACGCCTGGGGGTTCACCCCTGCGGTCTTCCCTTTGGTCGAGGAGGCCCTGCAGGACTTCCTGCGCGAAGCGGACCACGCCCGCCGGGAGTGCTTCCTGCCGGCGGTCATCGACCGCGCCGTCCGCTCCGGCCGGTGCGGCGTCACGGTGGTGAGCGCTCCCGACCGCTGGTGCGGCCTGACCTGGCCCGAGGACCGGCAGCGCGTCACCGAGCGCTTGGCCGAGCTTGCCGCCCTCGAGGAGGCGGTCGCGGCTTTCGGGCTCGCCGGGGGCATCCGGCCGCCGGCCCCCTTCGGGACCGGGCTGGTCCATGCGACCTGGACGGTGGACGGTCCCGCGGGAGGCCACCTGGTGCAGCGCGTCAATGAGACCGTCTTTCCCGATCCCGTCCTGGTGGCGGAGAACGCGGCAGCGGCCGCAGTCCGCATCGACGATGCCTTGCGCCGGTGCGGCGACACCGCCCCGCGGCATCGGCTGGTCTATCGCCCTGGTGACGACGGCAAACCCTGGTTCCGGGACGGCCGGGGCGGGATCTGGCGCTGTCTGGTCAGGGTGGTGGGCGCCCGGCCCGCCGATCCGGGGATCCCCGCCGAAACCCGCGCGGCGGCGCGACTGCTGGGCCGGTTCCCCGGGCTGGTGGAGCATGGCGAGGGGCCGGCACTGCGGGAGACCCTGCCGGGCTTCCACGACACCGAGGCCCGGCTCGCCGCGTTCCGGTCCGCCGTCGAGGCGGACGTCCACGGCCGCCTGACCGGTTGCCGTTCCGAGTGCGACCGCCTGCTCCGGCTCGCCCCGCTGGCCGGGCGCCTGGCCGCCATGGGGTTGCCCCCGAGGCCGGTCCACAACGACGCCAAGCCGGACAACGTCCTGGTCGACACGGGTACGGGCGAGGCCCTGTGCGTCATCGACCTGGACACCGTCATGCCGGGGATCGCGCCCCACGATTTCGGGGATCTGGTGCGCGCCGCGGTGACCGGCCGGCCGGAGGACGAGCCCGATCCCGCGAGGATCACCCTGCGCGAAGGCGCGTTCCGGGAGCTGGCGGGGGGATACCTGGCAGGGGCACGGGAATGGATCACGCCGCCGGAACGGGCGGCGCTGGTCGACGGAGCCCTGGTCATCACCTACGAGCAGGCGCTGCGCTTCCTGACCGATCACCTGGCCGGGGACGTCTACTACCGCACCGAGGGACCAGGCCACAACCTTTGCCGCGCCCGCGCCCAGCTGCGCCTGCTGGAGCTCCTGGTCGAAGCCGAGCAGGAGCTGCGGGACCTCGTCCAAGGCCTCTGACCTCCGTCAAGCGGCCTCGCCCCGTTTCTTCATCAGGCGCACGAGGAACCCGCCGGCCACGCAGGCGATGGCCCCGAGTCCCAGACCGGTGCCCATCCGGCCGAAGAGGAGGTTGCCGGTGGCGAACAGCGCCGCGTAGACGGCCGTGCAGCCCAGCGACCAGGACAGCAGCGCCAGCGGGAGTTGGTCGGGAGATCCTTCGCCCCGGCCCAGGTCGCGCCATCCGGGTCCGGCCGGCCGGATGCGACGGACGAATCCGGCCAGGGTCGCCCGGTCGACCGGCGGCGTGGCGTAGGTGACCAGCAGCCAGATCAGGGTGGTCAGCCCCACCGTCCACAGCAGGGTCGCGTCCGTGCCTGGATTCCAGGCGCCGGCCCGCCGCAGCAGGAAGATGGCGAGGGTCACCAGGAAGGACCCTCCCATGGCCGCGATCTCGCTCCAGGCGTTGATGCGCCACCAGTACCAGCGCAGCAGGTAGATCAGGCCGGTGCCCGCGCCGAAGGACAGCAGCAGCCGGAAGGCGTCGCCGGCGGTGTCCAGGACCAGGGTGACCGTCACCGCGAAGCCCATGAGGCCGACGGTCACCAGGCGCGACACCAGCACCAGGTGGCGCTCGCCGGCATCCGGCCGCAGGAACCGGCGGTAGAAGTCGTTCACCAGGTAGGATGCTCCCCAGTTCAGGTGCGTGCTCATGGTCGAGACGTAGGCCGAGGTCAACGAGGCCACCAGCAGGCCCAGCAGCCCGTGGGGCAGCAGGGTGAGCATGGCGGGATAGGCGATGTCGTCGCCCAGCAGGGCCGGATCGACGTGCGGGAGGGCGGTCCGGATGTCCGCCAGCTCGGGAAAGACCAGCAGCGAGGCCAGGGCCACGATGATCCACGGCCAGGGCCGCAGGGCGTAGTGGGCGACGTTGAACCACAGGACGGCCTTGAGCGCGTGGTCCTCGTCCCGGGCTGCGAGCATGCGCTGGGCGATGTAGCTGCCCCCGCCGGGCTCGGACCCGGGGTACCAGACCGCCCACCACTGCACCGCCAGGGGAATCACCAGCACCGAGACGAACACCGAGCCGTCGCCGGGGTCGGGCAGGAAGGCCAGGGTCCCGGGATCGAGGCGGTCCAGCAGTCCCTGGATGCCCCCCACCTGCGGGGCCTTCAGGGCGGTGTGGGCGGCGGCGATCACCCCGATCATGGCGATCGTGAACTGCACCAGGTCGGCGACGATCACGCCCCACAAACCGGACAGGACCGAGAACCCCACGCTCAGCAGGAAGCAGACCAGCAGGGTGGTGCCGCGGTCCCAGCCCAGCAGCACATGGGCGATCTTCACGGCCGCGAGGGTCACCGTCGCCATGATCACGGCGTTGAACACCAGGCCCAGGTAGACGGCCCGCACGCCGCGCACCGCCGCGGCGGGCTTGCCGCTGTAGCGGAGCTCGTAGAATTCCAGATCGGTCAGGGCCCCGCTGCGGCGCCACAGGCGCGCGTAGAGGAAGACCGTCGCCATCCCCGTCACCAGGAAGGCCCACCAGGCCCAGTTGGCCGAGACGCCGCCGTTGCGCACCAGGTCGGTCACCAGGTTGGGGGTGTCGGTGCTGAAGGTGGTGGCCACCATGCTGGTGCCGATCAGCCACCAGGGCGCCGCCCTGCCCGAGGCGAAGAACTCGTCGGTGCCGCGGCCCGCCCGCCGGGCGAACCACAGGGCCGGGGCGAAGGCCACCGCCAGACAGCCGGCCACGACCCACCAGTCCAGGGCGTTCAGTTGCACGTTCGGTCCTCTTTCCTTCGCTCCGGCGCGCCCGGGGCTGCCCTGGTCAATCGTTCATGGCGTAGACGCCCCGCAGGGCCTCCACGCGGTCGGTCCAGACCCGGTCGAAACGGTCGGCGTCCATCGCGGGCCGTTTCATCATCCGCCCGCAGAACCACCGCTGCCTTCTCGTTGCCGACGGCTTGTCCCTCAGCTGCAGGGCGAAGGCCGAGAAATCCCGCACCATGAAGGCGAAGATCTGGTCCACCGTGTCGTCGTCGATCCCGTAGATGACGGCGTTCTCCAGGACCAGCTGCCCGTAGACCACCTGGGTGAACAGCTGGCCGATGGCGAGCAGGAAGTCGACGTCCTGCCGCTGGTCCTTGCCGGGACGCGCCAGGGCCAGCATCTGCTTGAACACGGCGGCTTGCCTGGCGAAGGTCTTCACGTTGGGCAGGGGCCGAAAGGCGAAGGCGGGGCGGTAGTCGTGGAACCGCACCTTGCCCAGTCGCCGGGCCGGACCCTGAGAAAAGAGGAAGGCGTCGTCGGCGGCCTGGTCCTGCCTGGGGACCTCGGCGTAGGGGGCCGGCTTGAAGAAGTAGTTCGACATGAACTTGGTGATCAGGGCGATGTTCACGTGCACGGTGCCCTCGAGCTTGGGCAGGGCCCGGATGTCGCGGGCGGCCATCTCGAAGAAGGTGTCCTTCTCGAAGCCCTTGGCTGCGATCACGTCCCACAGCTGGTTGATCACCTGCTCCCCTTCGGTGGTCACCTTCATCTTCACCACGGCGTTGTACAGGAGGTAGCGCCGGTCCTCCGCGGAGGCGACGCGCATGTAGTCGGCCGCCCGCAGGGCGAACAGGCGCATGGCGACCAGCCGGGCATAGGCGTCCACGAACAGGTTGCGGACGTGGGGGAAGCGGGTCACGGGGTTGCCGTAGAGGATGCGGCCGGAGGCGTGGTCGATGGCCTCGTAGAAGGCGTGCGTGCACATGCCGATGGAGGCCCAGCCCAGGTTGTACTTGCCGATGTTGACGGTGTTCATGGCGGCGTCCCAGGCGCGGTCGCCCCTGGCGATGATGTCGTCCTCGCCCACCGGATAGTCGTGCAGGGCGAACTCGGCCACGTAGTTCTGGCTGGCGACCACGTTCTTCACCAGTTCGTACCGCTCGTGGCCGAAACCGGCCGCGAAGAAGACGAACTCGCCGGTGTCCCGGAACTTGCCCAGGGTCGAGACCAGCGGCGCCTCGTTGCCGTTGCCGATGTAGTACTTGGAGCCGCTGGCCAGCCAGGTGCCGTCGGGTTGCGGCGTGAGCGCCATCTCCGTCGAGTAGACGTCGGCGCCGTGGTCCCTCTCGGAGAGGCCGAAGGCGAAGACGGCCCCGCCTCGCAGCAGTTCGGCCGCCCGCCTCTGCACCGTTTCGTTCTGCGACATCCAGACCGGACCGAGCCCCAGGATGGAGACCTGCCAGGGGTACCAGTAGGCCAGGCCGTAGAAGCCGAGGACCTCGTTGAGCCTGGCGTTGCGGTAGGTGTCCCAGCGCTGGGGGCCGGCGCCGTGCCGGGCGGGCGTCAGGAAGGTGGCGAACACCTGCTCCTGCTTCACGAACTCGAGGAAGTCGGCGTACCAGACGTGCTTGCGGTCGTCCTCCTTGATCCTCGTCTTGCCCTTGTCCTCGAAGAACCGGATGGTCCGCTGCAGGATCCGGAGGGACGGCTCGTCCAGGTTGCCGGGATCCGGGGCCTGGGGATTGAACAGGAACATGCGGGCTCTCCTTCGCGGGCTTCGAGGGACCGTCGCCCGCGATCCTAGCACCCGGCCCCGGGCCGGTCACCCCGCATGTGTCCGGATCCTCGGCCTCAAACCGACGACCCTGCAGAGCCGGATGAAGAAATGGGGGATCGAACGGACGTGAAGGGCAGGGGGAACCCCGGGGCGAAGGGCCTGCCCAGGCAGCGCCGGGCGATGAAGCCCTGGACGACGCCCAGGGAGAGATAGCGTTCCTTCACCTCCACCGGCAGCTGGTGGAAGTCGGTGACCAGGCCCCGGCACAGGGGCGAACCGCACCGGCACTCCAGGGACCACAGACCGTCGTCCATGGTGGTGGAGTAGTCGAACCGGATCTCCTTGCCCCGGGGGATGGGCGTCAGGGCCACCAGGGTGCGGTTGCGCACCAGGCCGGCGTTGGGGTCGCAGGAGTGGTTGACCAGGACCGCCGGAGGGGAGGGCATGATGTAGGTCCGCCGGCCGGTCTGCAGGAGGTTGGCGCCCAGGGGGCTTCCGTGGATGGGGTCGTCCCATTCGACCCGGGGGCCCCGGAAGGTCAGGATGGTCTCCCCCGGCGCGAGGTCGCGGGCGGCGAAAACGCCCAGTCCGACGTCGCAAGGGCCTATATCGACGTCACTTCTCACGAGGTCTCCACGGTCGTACAGCTAACCTTGGGTGCGGCTCGGGAGGCCGCGGGGACGGCCCGCTGCGCGGGCGCGAGACTCTACTGCGGGACCGGGAGTTCCGGCAACCGGGAAAATGGCCATCCGGATTTTTTTTGGATATTTGCCCCCGCCGTCTTGACATGGGCCGCCCTTCGCAAGTAGATTTCGCCCGCTTGGTTCTTGCGCTCGAAAGGTGCACCCATTCTCGTTGGCCGTCCCCAAGCCCTGGTCCCCCCGGAGCAGCAAGCGTAAGGCGGCTTGTGGTCGTTGGCCCTTTCCCTGGGGGGATCATGAATTGTACAAGGGAAAACACCTCCTCGTTGATTGCCGGGAAGTCCCGCGCGACCTTTGTCTGAACGACCAGCTTCTGCTGGAGTCCTTGGCTGCAGCAGCGACCGAGGCCGGTTCCACCGTCATTTCCCAGGTCCGTTACAAGTTCGGCCAGGATTCCCCTCCGGGGTGCACAGCAATCGTCATGCTTGACGAGAGCCACTGCTCCGTGCATACCTATGCCGACTTGGGCCTGATGGCCTTCGATTTCTTCACGTGTGGGCATACGGATCCCAAAAGGATCTGGTCGATCATCAGCTCCAAACTCGGGATCGTCAACGCGACGGTCACCGAACACGGCCGGTTCGAGGTTCCCGCGGAAGCGGCTGCCGCCGACGGTGAGTTTGCGCAGCGGACGCTCAGTCACAGGTAGGAGAAAAGAACATGATGGTAGCAGCGCAACGCCGCCCCGGTTTCGAAGAGGAAGAGACCGGCAAGCCCCGTAACAGGCGCACCTACAAGAAGCACGAGAAGGATAATCCCTTCGGACGCAAGGACAAGGACGAGCCTCGGAGCAAGAAGCGTTCGGCCGGCGGCGAGGATGCCCTCGACGACGACTACGATGACGACTTCGAGGGCGCCGACGACGACGACGATGACGACCTCGATCCCGACGACTTCGACTTCGACGAGGACGTCGACGAGGACGACGATTTCGACGACGACTGGAGCGACGACGACGACAATTAGGACGTCGTCGCCGGTCCCCGTCGTTCTGGAGAAGAAAACCCAATGACCCCAGACTTTCACGAAGACCCCGGGGCCTTCGGAGGGTTGCCCGAGACGCCGCTTTACGCGGCGTCTCGCTTTGCCGTCCTGCCCCTGGCCTACGACGGGACCAGCACCTGGCTCAAGGGCGCCGACAAGGGCCCCGCAGCCATGCTGGCCGCCTCGGCGAACATGGAACTGTACGACATCGAGACCGACTGCGAACCCTGGCGCGAGGGGATCGTCACCCTCAAGCCCATGGGCGGCCATGCCTCCCCCGAGGACATGGTGGCGGACGTCCGCAGGGTGACCCGCGGCCTGCTCGAGGACGGCAAGACCGTCGTCGGGCTGGGGGGCGAGCATTCGGTCAGCATCGGGCTGATCCAGGAACACGCCGCCCGCTACCCGGGCCTGGTGGTCCTCCAGTTCGACGCCCATTCGGACACGCGGCCCGAGTACGAGGGGTCGCCCAACAATCACGCCTGCGTCATGGCGAGGGCCGCCGAGGTCTGCGACTATGTGCAGGTGGGCATCCGCAGCATGGACGCCGCGGAGACGGCCACCCTGGACCGGAAGCGGACGCTGTTCGGTCACGATCTGGGGTCGCCGGAGCAGGTCCTGGAGAGGATCCTGCCGCTGCTGGACGGACCCGTCTACATCACCATCGATCTGGATGTCCTGGACCCGGCCGAGATGCCGTCCACCGGGACCCCCGAACCGGGTGGCATGCATTACCGCGATCTGGTGAGGATCCTGGCCGGCGTCTGCCGCAGCAAGCAGGTGGTGGGTTTCGACGTCGTCGAGCTGATGCCCGGCGACAGCAACCGCGCCCCCGATTTCCTGGCCGCCCGGCTGGTGTACCAGCTCATGGCGTACCTGACCGTCTACGTGAAGGAGTAGCCCGTTGCAGAAGAGTGATTTCCTGAAGGATGTGGTCCGCCATGTGGACTGCACGGCGTTCGACGCCCGTCCCATCGTCCAGGCCTACGGCGACATGGCCTTCCAGGCCCGCAACCTGGCCGGTGCGGCGGACATCCTGAACCGCATGCTGGCCGACACCGCCTGCGGGAACATCCTGACCCTCGCCGGTTCGCTCTGCAGCGCCGGCCTGAAGGACGCCATCGCCCTGATGATCGAGCACGACATGGTCGACGCGATCGTCGCCACCGGCGCCAACATCGTCGACCAGGACTTCTTCGAGGCCCTGGGTTTCCGGCATTACAAGGGGTCGCCCCGGGCCGACGACAACCAGCTGCGCGAGCTGGCGATCGACCGCATCTACGACACCTACATCGACGAGGACGAGCTGCGCGTCTGCGACATGACCGTCGCCGAGATCGCCGGGACCCTCGAGCCCCGCGCCTACTCCTCCCGCGAGTTCATCCACGCCATGGGCGCCTTCATCGACCGCAAGGGTCTGAAGGCCGACCACAGCATCGTGCACGCGGCCTACAAGAAGGACGTGCCCATCTTCTGCCCGGCCTTCAGCGACTGTTCGGCCGGATTCGGGCTGGTTCACCACCAGTGGCACAACGAGAAGCACCTGACCATCGACTCGGTGGCCGACTTCCGGGAGCTGACCCAGATCAAGCTGAAGATCGGCGAGACGGGCATCTTCATGCTCGGCGGCGGCGTGCCCAAGAACTTCACCCAGGACGTGGTGGTGGCCACCGACATCCTGGGCGAGGAGCAGCCCATGCACAAGTACGCCGTGCAGATCACCGTCGCGGACGAGCGGGACGGGGCCCTTTCGGGTTCCACCCTGCAGGAGGCCTGCAGCTGGGGCAAGGTCGACACCACCTACGAACAGATGGTCTACGGGGAGGCCACCCTGGTTTTGCCTCTGCTGGTCAGCGACGCCTACCATCGGGGGGCCTGGAAGAACCGCTCTGAGCGGCGGCTGAACAAGCTGTTCTAACCCCGCGGCCGTTCCGGCGCCCGGAGTTTGCGCGGAGGGCGGCCCGGTGGCATCCTTGGTCCACCGTCGGCCGCCCACCCGTTCCCCAGGAGTTCCATGGGCGTCATCGCAACCCTGCTGCTCGCCGCCGGCCTGGCGATGGACGCCGCCGCCGTGTCCATCGGCGCGCGGGCCAGCGGTCGGGCCTTCGGCCGTCGCGCCGCCTTCCGGCTGGGTTTCCATTTCGGGCTCTTCCAGTTCCTGATGCCGGTGCTGGGCTGGCTGGCCGGCTCGGCCTTCGTGGCCCTGGTGGCGGCCGTGGACCACTGGGTCGCCTTCGTCCTGCTGGCTGCCATCGGCGGCCACATGATCTGGGGTGGGCTGCACCCCGAAAGCGAGGCCCCGACCTTCGATCCCTCCCGAGGCTGGACCCTGATCATGCTCAGCATCGCCACCAGCATCGACGCCCTGGCGGTGGGATTGTCCCTGGCGTTCCTGCAGGCGGACATCTGGACCATCGCCGCGGTGATCGGCGTGGTGACGGCGGGGCTGTCGGCCCTCGGGTTCTGGCTGGGGGCCAGGCTGGGGGTCGTCTTCGGCCACCGCATGACCGTGGCCGGCGGGCTGGTCCTGCTCGGGGTGGGGATCAGGATCCTGGTGGAACACCTGGGAGGCTGAGGCGGCGACGGTTCCGGCCGGCATCGGCCCCTTGCCCTTCCGGGGCCGCGCGTTATCTTCGGAACCTGGGAACCGGCCGGACCCCCCGCGGTTGAACCGGGACGGCCCGGACGTTCGTTGACCGAGGAGTGTGCGTGCAGGACAGGCGAAGGACAAGACTCGCGATGGCGCTCATCGTGCTGGTGGTCAACCTGCTCGGCCTGCAGGCGGCCTGCTCCAGCACGCCGATCGAGAGTTGCGAACACGACAGCGCGTCCGGGACAGCCGCCCCTGCCCACGGAATCTGCCCCAGCGACGTCTGCCAGGCCCGCTTCGTCCTCGCGGGCCGGGATCTCGATCCCCCCGACGCCCCGCCGGTCGCCGTCCAGCCTCCCCTGGCGCCGGTTCCGGCGCCCGACCTCCGGACCGCCGCCTCCATCTGGGAGGATCCCCCGGCTCCCTGGCCTTGCCGTCCGGCGGGCACCTTTCCCCTGCTGATCTGATTCCCTCCGCGTTGACCCCGTCGTCCGGACGGTCCGGGTGCGTTCGCGCCCTGGGCCGGCGACCGGTTTGATCACGGAATCGGTTCAACAGGAGAATCATGCGCATGGCTTTCTCTAAGTGCAATTCCGCCGGTGGATTCACCCTTTGCCGCTCCAGGCATCGGTGCTTTTTCGCCGCCTGGCTGGTCCTGCTTGCCGCAGGGATTCAGGCCTTCCCTGCGGCCGGTGAGGTGATCGATCTCCAGCAGGCCGTGACCCGCATGCTGGCGAATCACCCCTTGCTGGAGGCCGCCGGCGAGGCGGACCTGAGCGCCCGATCCCTGGTGGATCAGGCAGGGGTGCGGCCACGTCCCCGACTGGAAATCGAATGGGAGAACCTGGCGGGCAGCGGCGGTTTCGCCGGGTTCGGAGGCTCGGAGCTGACCACTGCAGTCACCGGGACCCTGGAACTTGGGGCCAAGCGGGCCTGGCGGCGCAGGGTCGCCGAGGCCGGCGTCGCCCTGGCGGCCGGGGAAAGGACCATCCTCGAGACGGAACTGACCCGCTCCCTCACCGACGTCTTCATCGAGGCCTGGGTCGCCCAGGAAAGGGCCGCCCTGGCCGTCGAGAAGATGGAACTGGCGGATCTGCTCCTGCAGCAGCTGGAGCGACGGGCGGCGGCCGGTGCGGCCGCCCCCAGCGAGGTGACTCGGGCCCGCCTGGGGGTGAGCCAGGCGGGCATCGAGAAGAGCAACCGGGACCGCGATTACCGGGTCGCGGCGCAGCGCCTGGCGGGTTTCTGGGGCGCCGGTTCGGCGGACTTCACGGGGGTCATGCTCGATCCCGTGGGCAGGGAATCCGCCTCGCCGGGATCCGCGGCCGAGCGCCGGGAACCGGCGCCGACGATCGCCCTCCTGGAAGCGGGGGCGGCGGAGCGCCGCCTGCAGGGCGACCTGGTCCTGGCGGAGGCCAGACCCGACCTGGACCTGGCGGTCGGGGTGCGCTCCGACCTCGCGTCCGGCGACAAGGGGTTCGTCCTGGGCTTCGGCATGCCCCTGACGATCACCGGCGGTAATGAAGCCGCCGCCAGGGCCCTGCGCCATGCCGCCGGCCGGGCCGACCTCGAGGCCGAGGCCGAGCGGGCCCGTCTCGGGTCCGAACTGGCCGCCCTGGAAGTCCAGAGGACCGCGACGCTCCGGGAGATCCAGACCCTGGAGTCCGAGGTCCTGCCCCTGGCCCGACAATCCTACCGTGAAGTCGAGGCCGGGCACGACCGCGGCCTCTTCAGTCTGACCGACATCCTGGAAACCCGGCGCACCCTGTTCGAACTGAGGGAGCAGCACCTGGAAGCCCTGTCGGGTCTGGCCCGCATCCAGGCCGCAGCCCGGCAGCTCGCAGGCAGCACCGACGCCACCGCACCCCGGCCCGAGGAGGAACCATGACCAACCTGAAGATCGCCGTCCCGGCCGGCCGTGGGGCCTGCATCCTGTTCCTCTTGCTGGGTTGCCCCGTCGGCGCCCAGGATGACCATGCCGGCCATGACCACGGGGAGGAGGCGGTCGCCATCGAGCTCTCCGACCGCGACCGGGACGATTACGGCATCGTGGTGGAGGGGGCGGGGCCGGGCGTCCTGGTGCGCACCCTGGTCCTGCCCGGGGAGATCCATCCCGACGACGACAACCTGGCCCATCTGACCGCCCGCTACGACGGCGTGGTCACCGAGGTCAGGGCAAGGATCGGGGACCGGGTGGTCGAGGGGCAGGTCCTGGCGGTCATCGAGAGCGACGAGAGCCTGGCTCCCTATCCGCTGAAGACCATGATCGGCGGGACGGTCATCGAGAAACACATCACCCTGGGCGAGGCCGTCTCCCGGGACACGCGGCCCTTCGTGGTGGCCGACCTGGACACGGTCTGGCTGGACCTCTTCGTCAATCAGCGGGACCTGCAGAGCGTCGTGGTCGGGCAACCGGTCCGCGTGGAGCATCGCCCCACCGGCACGGTCGTCGGCGGGATGATCGGCTACGTGGCCCCGGTCATCGACGAGGACACCCGCACGGCGACGGCGCGGGTGGTGCTGGACAACGCCGGGGGCCGCTGGCGTCCGGGCATGTTCGTCACCGGCACGGTGGAGATCGGTCGCCGCGACGTTCCGCTGGCCGTTCCGCTGGAGGCGGTGTTCACCGTGCACGAGCATCCTGTGGTTTTCGTGGAGGATGACCACGGCTTCGAGCCGCGGGAGGTGGTTCTCGGGGAGGACGACGGCCGACTGGTCGAGATCCGCGCGGGCCTCGAACCCGGGGACCGCATCGTCGTCTCCGGCGGATTCACCCTCAAGGCGGAGCTGGAGAAGTCCGGCTTCGACGACGGACACAACCACTAGGAGGCTCCCATGTTCAACCGGATGCTGGCGTTCAGCCTCGGCAACAGGGGCCTGGTCGTATTGGCTGCCCTGGCGCTGATGGGCGCGGGCTGGGCGGCCTGGCAGCGGCTGCCCGTCGACGCCTTCCCCGACGTGTCCCCCAACCTCGTCCAGGTGTTCACGGTCACGGAGGGGCTCGCTCCCGAGGAGGTCGAGACCTTCGTCACGTTCCCGGTGGAAACCGCCATGGGCGGCCTGCCCGGGGTGACGGCCGTCCGCTCGGTCTCGAATTTCGGCCTGTCC
>JAHJTW010000169.1 GCA_018829565.1 bacterium
AACCCCTGCGCTGGGGAAGCAGAGGCGGCATGAACTGAAGTACGCGTACTAGGGAAGACCCCTCTGCCGGGTGAGACCGGCAGAGGGATGACAGCGGACACAATTTCGACGGCACAACCCTCTGATTTCCTGAAACCCGAGGCCTCCCCTCCCCGTTAATAGGAGATCACCCCCTGCCCGAAAGGACCCCATGGTTCGCCGTCTGACCGCCCTCGCCGTCCTGTCGACCCTCGCCGCCGCAGCCCTCGGGGCCGCCGGGGCCCGTGCGCAGGGCGCCGCCCCCGATGCGGGATTCATCTACGCCACCGTCGCCTGGCCCGATGGGGAGGAGAAAACCGGATTCCTGCGCTGGGAGGACGAGGAAGCCGCCTGGGACGATCTCTTCCACTCGGGTCAGAGGGAGTTGCCCTGGCTCGAACACGCGGATCAGGACCAGTTGCGCGCCGAGCGCCGCAACCGGTACTACCGGGACAACGGGCTGTTCGGCCGGATCATGTTCGCCCTGAACGAGGACCGGAAGGACCCGGTGACCTGGCGCATCTTCCTGGTGAGGATGGGCGACATCCGCAGCATCGAGATCCACAAGGGGAAGGACGACTTCGTCGTCACCGCCGACGGTTCCCGCCACGAGGTCGGGGGCTACGCCAACGACGCCGGTTCCGACCTCCTGCTCTACACGGGCGACGGCGAGCCCGAAAGCATCGAGTGGAACGACCTGGCCTCGATCACCTTCGAGCAGGCGCCCCCCGGCCTCGTCCCCTACGCCGGCCGGCTCTACGGGGACCTGGAGTGGACCGGAGGCGTCTTCACCGGCTTCATCCAGTGGGACAAGACCGAGTGCCTGACCATCGACGTGCTCGACGGGGAGGATCCCGACGGCCGCGATCATGAGGTTCCCATGGGCGACATCGCCGCCATCGCCCGGATCGACGGCTCCTCCTGCCGGGTGGACCTCCGCAACGGGGAGTCCCTGGTGCTGAGCGGCAGCAACGACGTCAACCGGGAGAACCGGGGCATCGTCGTCGAGGTCCCGGGGACGGGCAGGGTCAGCGTGCCGTGGCACAGGTTCGTCCGCCTCACGTTCAGCGAAGCGGCCGGCAGCGGTCCCGGACGGGGCGATCGCAGGGCGGCCGACCCGATCCGGGGGGCCATCCGGCTGGCCGATGGCGAGAGCCTGGAAGGGCGGCTGGTCCTGGACCTGGACAAGGCCTGGGGCTGGAACTTCTTCAGCGGAACCTGCGAGGGCCTCGACTACGACATCCCCCTGCCCGTGATCCGCAGCCTCGAACCGCGGGACGACTCATGCGTGGTCACCCTGGCCTCGGGTCTCGTCCTCGAGCTCTCCGATTCCACCGAATCGGGCCAGGAAAACGCCGGATCGCTGGTCTTCGCGCCCGGCGGCGGCGCCCCCCGCTACGTCTCCTGGGGGGACACCCGCCGGGTGGATCTCCAGTGGGATCAGTAGCCGTCAGCCAGGCCGGCCAGGAGGCTCAAGCCTCCCATCATGAACAGGAATACGAGGTAAAGAGCCGTCAGCACGAGGTAGACGATCGTGATGATCTTGAGGATCCGGAAACTTCCCCCGAGATCCTGGAAGCCCGCCTTCAGCTCCTCGATCGACGCCGATGCCCGGTAAGCCTCGAACCTCGTCACTCCCGCCAGGAAGCGGTTGGCGGCCACGACCACCGGGATGCCCACGATCATCCCGACGATGGTCAGGCAGGTCAGGATGCCGTAGATCATCGTAACCCAGCCCATGAAGCGCATGTCGCCCAGGGTTCGGCCGAAACCAGGTCCCATGGGGTGATTCCAATCCCCGGGGGCGGGGTCTGCCGTGATCAATTGTTCGGTCATGGATTTCCTCCGGTTCGGGATTCCCCAAGCCTGCCGCCGGGGCCGGATCGCCCCATCGGGGCGGCCGATTCCGCTTGAAACCTACCCCCGCTTCGACCACCTTATTCCCATGCGCAAACCGTCCCGGAATCCGGAGGACGTCCATCCGAGAGGAGAAGCCCGTGTCTGATGCCGAGAAAATCTTCCAAGAGCAGAAGGCGAACTTCGCCCGCTGGGAAATCATCAAGGACATCATCGACCAGCAGATCGATCTGATGCTCAACTACCGTCAGAGCGGGCACCCGGGCGGCAGCCGGTCCAAGGTCCACTACTTCGTGAGCTTGCTGCTGAGCGGCGCCATGCGCTGGGACCTCCGGCATCCCGGGAAGCGGTTCGGGGACCGGTTCATCCTGGTCGCCGGACACACCGCTCCCCTGGTCTACGCCACGCTTTCGGTGTTCAACGAGGCGCTGCGGGTCATGCACGAGAAGACCGGCGACCCGAAATACCTGGTGGGCGGCGGCCGCGAGCGCATGCTGACCTGGGAGGACATCCTCGACTTCCGCAACATGGGCGGCCTGCCCGGCCACGTGGAGATGGCCGAGAAGAACCTCTTCGTGAAGTTCAACACCGGACCCAGCGGCCACGGCGCTCCCGTCTGCGCCGGCGAGGCGATCGCCCTGAAGCGGGCCGGGGCCGCAGGCGTCAAGGTCTTCGGCATGGAAGGAGAAGGCGGCCACACCGCCGGTTGCTGGCACGAGACCAAGAACACCAGCTACGGCCTGGGCCTGGACAACCTGTTCATGATCATGGACTGGAACGATTTCGGGATCGACCCCCACCCCACCAGCAGCATCGTCGCCGGCACGCCCCGCGACTGGTTCGCGCCCTACGGCTGGCACGTCCACGAGGCCGAGAACGGGAGCGACTGGGAGCAGGTCACGCGCGCGCTGCTGGAGATGACCAACGGGGACAACCCCAGCCTGCGTCCGGGCATGCTGTTCGGCAAGACCCGCAAGGGACGCGGCTACTACAAGTTCGACGCCCCCAGCCACGGCGCTCCCCACAAGCTCAACAGTCCTGAATTCTGGAAGTGCCGGGCCGACTTCGCCGGGAAGTACGGTGTCGACTGGGTCGGAACCGATCAGCCCGCCCCCGCGGACAAGGCCGCCATGCGTCAGCAGTTCGCCGACAACCAGAACGTCGCCCTGGACGTCCTGCGCAAGAACGAGGACCTGCTCGCCTACCTGGCCGACCGGCTGGTCGAGATCGGGGAGAGCGTGCCGAAGGACATCCCCACCTTCGCCCTGCCCGAAGCGAAGAATCCCCTGCACGACGAGGCCCTCTTCGACTTCGCGAACTATCCCCAGGACATGTGGGCCAAGCCGGGAGACAACCAGCCCAACCGGGCGGGATTCGCCAAGTGGGGCAGCTGGATCAACAGCTACTGCCTCGACAAGTACGGCCGCCCCCTGTTCCTGGTCTGCTCGGCGGACCTGGCCGGATCGACGAACATCTCCGGCTTCGGCGATCCCTACGGCGACATGAAGAACACCGGCTGGTACAACCGCGAGACCAATCCCGACGGCGTGATCCTGCCCCAGGGCATCACCGAGTTCACCAACGCCGGGGTCATGGTCGGGGCCTCGTCCGTCAACTTCGCCGAGGATCCCGAGAACGACTTCAACGGTTTCTTCACCGCGAGCAGCACCTACGGGTCGTTCAGCTACCTGAAGTACGGCGCCATGCGCCTGTACAGCCAGCTGGCCCAGGACTGCGAATGGAAGGTCGGCAAGACCGTCTGGGTGGCCGGTCACAGCGGGCCGGAGACCGCCGAGGACAGCCGCACCCACTTCGGCATCTTCAGCCCCGCCGCCACCCAGCTGTTCCCCGACGGCCACGTCATCGACATCCATCCCTGGGAGTACAACGAGGTCCCGGTGCTGCTTGCGGCGGCCCTGAAGACCGACAGGCCCATCGTCGCGTTGCACCTGACGCGGCCGGGCGTGAAGATCCCCGACCGCAAGGCGCTGGGTCTGGGCTCCCACTTCGAGGCGGCCAGGGGCGCCTACATCCTGCGGGACTACAAGCCCGGCGCGCCCAGGCAGGGCGTCGTCATGGTCCAGGGCACCATGAGCACGTACAACCTGATCCAGGCCCTGCCGGCCATCGACAAGGCCGGGGTCAACGTGAAGATCGTGGCGGTGCCCAGTCCCCAGCTGTTCATGCTGCAGGACAAGGCCTACCGCGAAACGGTGCTGAGCGAGGGCGACAAGCTCAACAGCACCTACATCACGAACCGGGCCCGCCGCACCATGAGCGACTGGAACTTCAACCCCCTGGCCGACCAGTACGCCATGAGCAGCGACTGGGACGACGAGTGGCGTCCCGGCGGCTCGCTGGACGAGGTCTGCCTGAGCGCCCGCATCGATACGGATTCCCTGCGCGACGGGGTGGTGAAGTTCGCCCAGGACTTCGGCAAGCGGATGGAGAAGCTGGGCGTCATGCTGAACAAGGCCCGCGGCTGATCCGCCGGACGTCAGGTCCACAGGCCCCCGCCGACCGCGGGGGCCTTTTTTCGGCCCGGCCTGCCCGCGCCGCCAAGCGGACCAGGGTTTGCCGTTGTTTCCGGGGCCCATCCTCGTTATCCTGGGCGGAATCGATCCCTTCAATCCTGAAACGAGGCGTCCCATGGAATTTCGCCGGTCCGCCGGCCGGTCGTCCGGCCTGCTCTTCGCCCTGGTCCTGACGATCCTTCCTCCGGCCGCGTACGCCCAGGCCGTCACCGGGTTCATCACCTTCGTCGAGAGCTGGCCCGAGGAAACCGCCCTGGACCTGCCGGACATCCCCGACGCCCCGATCGTCTGGCGCGACGCCCTGGCCGGAGCGAGCCGGACCATCGACATCGCCAGCTTCTATTTCAGCAGGCTCGGCGACGGCGAGGACGCCTACGGTCCTGCGGGCGTGACCGACCGCCTCGCCCCGATCCTGGACGAGGTGGTCCGGGCCGGCGGACGCGGGGTGACGGTGCGGGTCCTGGCCGACGCCAAGTTCAACCGGACCTATCCGGCCGTCCCGGCCTGGCTGGGGGAACAGGCGGGGATCAAGACGCGCATCCTCGACCTGGAAGAGGCCTGGGGCGGCGGCGTCCTCCACGCCAAGTACTTCCTGGTGGACGACGACGGATTCTTCATCGGCAGCCAGAACTGGGATTGGCGGGCGCTGGGCCAGATCCACGAACTGGGCGTCCTGGTCAAGGAGGAGGGGCTGGCTCGCGACCTCCGCCGCATCTACGACCTGGACTGGGCCATCGCCGGGGGCGAGCCCTGGACCGGGGTCGAACCCGCCGACATCCCCCTGGCCGACCTGCCCCGGCGTCCCCTGATGACCGCCCAGGGCGCCGAGATCGAAGCCCTGGTCACCGCCAGCCCCCGCCTGGGCCTGCCCGAGGGGATCCCCTGGGACCTGCCCCTGATGATCGAGCTCATCGATTCCGCGCGGGATTCGGTCCACGTCCAGCTGCTCTCGTTCGGGGAGACCGACCGGGAAAAGCGCCTCTTCGACGACCTGGACCGGGCCCTGCGCCGGGCGGCGGTCCGCGGGGCCGAGGTCAGGATGATCCTCGCCAACTGGTCCAAATCGAAGCACAACCTCCCCTGGCTCCAGGCGCTGGCGGCCATCCCCGGGATCGAGATCCGGTTCACCAACATTCCCGAGCACAGCGGGGGCTTCATCCCCTTCGCCCGGGTCGAGCACGCCAAGTACCTGACCGTCGACGGGCGGGCGATGTGGATCGGCACCAGCAACTGGTCGCGGGACTACTTCCACGCTTCGCGCAACGTCGGCCTCGTGCTGCTGGGCGAGGGCGCCCCTCACGATCCCGACCGCTTCTTCAACCTCAGCTGGCACGGGCCCTATGCCGAGACCGTCGACCCGTGCGGGGATTACACGCCCCCCCGCCGCCAGTAGGAAGGAACACCATGGATCTGGATTATCCCTTCGAATCGATGAGCCGGGAGGAACTGCTGGGCTGGCTGCAGGACGCGGCCAAGTTGTGGCTGGCCCATGACGGCTTGTGGTTCCAGGCCATCGAGGCCGAGGACGGCATGGACAAGGCCATGGCCCATGACGCG
>JAHJTW010000170.1 GCA_018829565.1 bacterium
AGGAAAAGAATTCGTTTCATGTCTCTCTCCTAGGGCGCGAAGTTGACGAGCTTGGCGCCCGTGAGGGCCTCCAGCCGGAAGATGTTCTGGTAGTAGGTCGCGAGATCCGCGTAATGGGCCTCGATGGCCGCGGCTTCGATCTGGATGGCGCCCAGCAGCTCGTCCAGGGTGATCGCCCCCTCCCGGTAGGAGATGGACAAGGCATCCGCCAGCGAGCTCTGATCGAAGTCCGCCGCGAAATCGGCCAGCAGGGACTGCGACTCGCCCAGGGATTTCACCAGAGCGGCGATCTCCCCTTCCCGACGAGCCCGGTCGGCGGTCAAGGCGCTCTCGACGATCAAGCGCTCGGCCCGCAACCGTTCGGCCTCCCCCTTGCCCAGATCGAACAGGGGCAGGTCGAACGCGACGCCGACGACGAATCCGTCCAGGTCGGGCTCGAACCGCTTGTAGCCGCCATACACTTCGAGGCCCGGAACCAGACCCGGCCGGGCCGCGTCGGCCTGGACCTCGAGCGCGCGGGCGAGTTCGACCTGGGCCTGATCGCCGGGCAGGGTGGACAAGCTGCCCTGGTAGGTCCCGATGTCCGGCAGGTCGGCCGGCCGGAAGGCGACAGATGTCGATAGGACCAGATTGCTTGAGGCAGGAACGCCCATGTCGGCCCGCCAAGCGGCGAGCATGCGCTCGTGCTGCGAACGGGCCCGATTCTCGGCGGTCTCGATCGTGTAGGCCGCCAACTGGATGAGCCTCCGGCCCAACCCGGAAAGCTCCCCTTCGACGTGACGGCTACCTGCCACATCGGCGGCCATATCCACGAGACCGGCCAGACGGTCGAGACGGTCCAGGTGCGACTCGATCAACCGCACCTGGACATAGCCGGCCTTCAGATCGGCCACCACGTCGCGGGTCGCCTGCAGGGATCTCAGTTCGGCCGCCCGCACCCGGCCATCCCAGGCGTCGCGCAGCCTGCCGCGCGTCAGCGGGCGATCGATCCGCTTGTTCAGGGTGAATTGCCACTCGCGAAACGAGTCGGCCTCCTCGTGGTCGTACGCCAGGGCAGGATTCGACCAGGTCAGGGCCGACTTCCGCTCGGCAGCGACGACGTCGATCTCGTAGGCCGCGACCCGCAGCCGCGGGCTGCTGGTGCGCGCGAAAGGTTCGACGTCAGCGATTCCTAGGATCAGGTCGTTCGTCTCCTGCGCCGCCGCGCCTGAATACCCGCCGCCGATCACGGCAATCAGGCACAGGAGAGGCAGCATGTTGACGACCGACCGCCGGGTAACGTGCGACATACACGCGTCCTTTACGGTTGGGTCCAAAGGCTTGTTGAACTTGGGATGAATGCAGAAAGAGCGGCTAGGCAGGGGGAGCCCGCGATGGGGCATGCAGAAGCAATGGATCGTCCGGTGCCGGCTCCGTTGGTTCAATGGCGACGAAACAGCTTGGAATAGGAATATGAATCGGCTCGACGGCCTCGTCCAAGGCGGCCGGATTCCCCTGATCCTGGTGGACGACTCTGAGACTGAGGCGTACGGAATGGAAATCGAGGTGCTGGGCTACGAAATGATGGTGGTGCCCGGTCCCCGATGAGTCCCTCTCATCGGCTCCATCGGCTGGCGGGTGGGCATGGTTGGCGTGTGAATGGTGCGAGGGATGCGATTCCGCATGATCATCGTCGACGTGCCCATGTGGCGCGACCTGAAACAGGTAGGCAACGGCCAAGGCCAAGACTATGCTCGGCAAGACGGTACGCGGGAATCTGTTGAAATCGGCTTTCATAATCTGGGCAAGCTAACTCCGGAAACGTGGTTCGTCAACCTTGGCATGCGTTAGAAACGGCTACAAGCGATGATGGTCCCCTCACCCGCCCCAACCAACACCATGGTCCTCCCCTGGCCCTCGAACCTCAGCGGAATGACCTCCAATTCCCGCGCCCGATCCGTCTGTTGGACTTCACAACGGGTCCCCGCTACCACTTTGAAAGAGTCCCTGATGCTTTGAGCGTCGGGGATTCTTTTTGTTCGGAGTTCGCCGGTGCCGGCTATCCCATCAACGGCGAGGATGACGCGCATGCGTTCTTCCATGGTGCCGTGGTCGAAGAGGTGGACCGGTCACGATAAGATCTCATCCTGATCCGGATCCCAGACGCCTGCATCATCCCTACTCCTCCGACCATGGACCCGGCGCCTCCCAACGGCCTCTGAACTCCCAACCCGCATGGAGCGCTTCGGCCACAGGACGTGGAATGAAGGCTTCTCCCCGCCGGGTGAATGTCTCCCTGATGGCCGCCGCCAGGGCGCTCCCGTCGAAGTCGAACTGGCGCGACAGGGACCGGATTTCGAAGAAGGCCCTCATGCGGCTGTTCAGAAGGCCCCGGCGGACCATCATGTGGAACTTCTCGGGGATTACGATCTCTCTCGTAGAGGCGCAAACCCGGGGAGCAGGCAGATCCAGCAGAGTCGGATAGCGTCCGCAAAATGGCTGTCATAAGATATTTTATTAGGTTTTCAGTAGCAGAACGATTTTCCCGCAGCTCATGGCTTGCGTTCTTTTTGACCGCAATGCAAGGTCTTTGACGCCATGCTGGAGAGCCTCACTGAACTCAAAGGCTATGTGCTGCCGACCGTGGACGGCGAGATCAAAACGCAGCTTGACCACTTCGAGGGCCGTCCGCGCAGCGTGCCGCAGCGGCACGGAAGGGAGGCCGCCATGGCCGTCACCATCAACATCCTGCCCCGGGTCATGGACGATGGCCCGGAACTCCTCGCCATCAGCGCCAGGGGAAAGCTCGAGGTCGAAGACTACGAGCAACTCGTGCCCGCCATGGAACGGCTCATCGACAAGCAGGGCGCAGTCGATTTGCTCGTCCAACTCGAGGACTTTGCGGGCTGGAGCGCCGGTGCGGCCTGGGAGGACACCAAGGTCGGCATCCGGCACTTCAATGACGTGCGAAGGATGGCCATCGTCGGCGACAGCCTGTGGCAAAAGGGCATGGCCCTCTTCGTGAAGCCGTTCACAGCCGCCACCGTCCGGTACTTCGACGTCGCCGAGACCCCTGCGGCCATCTCCTGGCTGCGCGGGTGACTCGACGCTGCCAAGTAGCACGACACCGCTGTCGCCCCCACGGGGAAGAGGTTGGTCCCATCGACCGGAACAGGGAGGCCGCAGCATGCAGAAGTTTGGACTGACTCTCGGCGGGGGAGGCGCCCGGGGCCTGGCGCACATCGGCTACCTCGAGGTCCTCGACGCGCTGCGGCTCTCGCCGGTGGTTGTGTCCGGGTGCAGCATGGGAGCGGTCATCGGCGCCCTTTACGCCGCCGGCACCAACGGGGCTGACATCCGGATCTTGTTCGAAGAATGCCTTCCGCACCGGGGCGGCACGCTACGCAGCGCTGGACTCCGGCTGCGATCGCTGGTGCGGAATCTGGCACGGCTCGGACCCGAGCTGCGCCACGGCGGTCTGGTGAACGTCGACAGCCTCGTCGATTCCCTGCTGGCACCCCTGGACGGGTGCACTTTCGCAGACCTGCCGATCCCACTGGTTGTCGTCGCGACAGACTTCTGGAGCGGCAAAGGGGTGGTCATCGAGAAGGGCCCGTTGCTGCCGGCCATCAAAGCGAGCATGGCGGTTCCGGGCTTGATCCGCCCGGGCGAGATTGATGACCAGGTCCTTGTGGACGGCGGATTGACCAACGTACTCCCCTACGGCCCCCTGCTGGACCGCTGTGACATAACCATCGCCATCGACGTCTCGGGCGAACGGCGTCCTGATGGGGGGCAAATACCGAACAGCATGGACGCCTCAAGCGGCGCCATTCAAATTCTGCAGTGCGCGCTCTTGCGGGAACAGTTGCGGCACTCGGCGCCCGACCTGCTGGTCAGGCCGGCCCTGCGCAATATCGGACTGTTGGATTTCGCGAAGGCGGACGAGATCTTCGTGCAGAGCCATCCGTCCTGGGATGATTTCCCCAACCGTCTCGCCCGGCTGGGGTTGATCATGCAACAACCCGCTCCTTAGACGGCATGCGCGGATCCCCATCATGCTGTCGCAAATGACGCCACCAGACCGACGACCAGCACGCCAAGGAACAAGAGGGCGATGATGCGCTTCGGGCCCAAACCACCACCCATGCCGTGGGCCATGCCGCCTTTCGCGCCCTGAATGTGGCGTTTGTGAAGCCACACCAGGGCCCCCGCGAGGATGGCGAAAAAGATGTTCATATACAAGGTGTAGTCGATGGCGAAGCGGGTTACGTTTTCCACCTGGCGGCTGCTTTCCGGAGTGATCCCCACGGCCGCGAACAGATAATGCATGGAGAGGGCGGTGATGACGATGCTGACAAACATGACACCGGCAATGTAGAGAGCGACCCGCCAGCCGTAGTACTTGGCATTGATCATCACCAGCGGCGGCACCATCAGATCCGAATAGATGAACCCCATGATTCCGGCGAACAGGACCCCATTGGCGTTCAAGACCGTGGCCAGCGGGATGTTGCCCATCGATCCGATGAAGGTGGCTGCGGCGACAAAGGGGGCGACGACAGCGTTCTCCATGGCGATCAACCAGCCGGGCAGGGTGTCCTGGAACCCCATCAGGAACAGGGATTCCCACACGGAGGCGGGCACCAGGACCGCGACGAGTCCGGCGACGGAAAACCCGATCAGGATTTCCTCCCAGACCATCTTCCAGTCCGAGACGAACCGGTGTCCGACCAGATTCCAGCCCTCCCTGCTGCGGATACGCTGGCGCCAATCGAATTCATCCACCTCATCGTCCGCCTGCTTCTCCACGTTTTTGCGTGCGGCTTCGAGCCATTGTTCCGGATAGGTCAGCTTGATCAAGGTGGTGCTGATGGCGATCAGCAGCAAACCGCCTGCCAGTTCGGCGGCCAGGAACTGCCAGCCGAGGAAGATCATGATGAGGATACCCAGCTCGATGACCAGATTCGTGGAGGCAAACATGAAGGCCACGGCGGCCACGAAGTGGGCACCCTTCAAGACCAGGGAGCGGGCGGCGGCAAGGGCAGCGAACGAACACGATGAAGACGCGGCGCCGAAGGCCGTGGAGAGCGACACGCTTTTCAGACCTGCGGAACCCATGTAAGGGGTCAGCCGGCCCTTGGGCACGAAGGCCTGGATCATGGCGCTGACCCAATAGCCCAGAACGAAGGCCCAGCCGGCCTTCCAGAAAAATCCGACGGCAGTCTTGGCTACTTCACCGTAAAGATGCCAGAACTCCATGTCACAGTTCCTTTGTTCCACCGCTCTGAAATTGACGATACCACGGGTGCTTGACCGCTATTGACAGGCCGGGAGCAGCAACGATAGAGAGCCCCTAACGCTTGGTCGGATCCCCCGGCGGAGGCGGGTAGATCCGGTCCAGGGCGCGGATCAGTTCGGCCGGAGGTTGCCCGGTCGCGATGCAGCGGTGCAAGAGGGCGCGCACGCCGGGAGTGGTGGCGGCCCACCGGCGAGTGGTCTCGTCCAGGCCCGTCATCATCAACATGAGCTCAGTGGCGTTGGAACCGACATTGCTGAGCTCATAGATGATGCGCTCAAGAAGCGCATCCGAAGGCCGCCGGTAACCATGCTCGATATCTGAAAGGTGGGCCGCGGACACATGGAGGCGTGCGCTGAGCCCTCGCAGAGACAGCCCCGAAGCAAGGCGCAAGCGGCGGATTTCCTGCCCGAAGTTGCTTTCCATTCTAAGCTCGAATCGCGGCGCGGATCCGCTTGCGGGCCGCGTTCAGGGCATAGGGCGTGAAACGTCCATCTTCACGTTCGTCAAACGTGCGCACGGCCCCCATCAAGCCGACGGTGCCCTCGGCGATCAGATCCGGCAAACCCAGACCCATGTTTTCGAAACGGAATGCCAGTTCCACCACATAGGGGAAGTTGGCATCGATGAGGGCGTCGGCCGCAGGACCGGAACCCTGGCGCACCTTGTGGGCGAGGGCGCGCTCCTGCTCAGGCGTGAGCACACTCTGCGCTCGGGCCTTGTGCAGGTATTGTTTCAGGATCGGGTTCTTCAGCCGGGTCTCTGTGCTCTGTGAAACTTCCACTCCATATCTCCTTTGCTGGGCAGCCTCCGTGGCGCGCAGGCTTCACTCCTGGTTTCTGATTAGGCATTGATTGTCCACCCTGCCGACCGGACAAACAAGGCCCTCCCCCAATCCACGTCATGGAGCCGGGTCGATGATGTACCGCTCGGGGCGCCAGATTCCGTCGATGAGGTGCATCAAGACCAATTCCTCAACATCCTGTTGCTTTGCAAAATCGGTCTCGTAGGACACGATGACATATGCCCCTTCCGGGTGAAGGGGCGGATCGAACTCGTAGCGCCGGGTCGCCAGCTGGCGGTCAACCACCCCACCCAGCTGGGCCCTTGCCTCCCGGACGTTTCCGACCCAATCGGACCTGGTGCGCTGCTCCCGCAGCACCGGGCCGACATCGTCGTAGGCGAAATCCAAGCTGTCCACATCGATGGTGTGCAGCCAGTGGGTAGCGACATTGGCTGCCACATGTTCCGCCACCGGCGTGTTCTCGGTCGAACATCCAGCCACCAGTGCCAGGGCCAGGATGCCGGCAATCCATAGGATTTTGATGAAATTTGAGATCATTCCAGCCACTCCTTGCCGTTGATTCCCCACTGTCCCCGAATATTGATCCGGACCTTCACTTCTTCCCCTTCAAAGGCAGGTACAGGCTGCCCGCCGGATCCAGAACGCGAAAGGTGAATGACTCTCCCACGAAGAGCGTCACCTTCCCATTCTGGCGCGAGTCGTACCCCACGGACAGGTCCTGGCCTATCGTCAGCTCGAAGTCGCCACCGCGGCCGGAAACAAGCAAAGCACCCTTGAGTACGGTGCTGTAGTGGACCTGGCCGCCGATCAGTTCGGTGACCTGCTTGCTCAACGAGTAGCCCGATGTCTGTTGCACCGAAAGTGTCTTGAAAACCTGCGGACCCACCACCAGATGAAAGGGTCCGTCGACGGCGGCATCGTTCATGGCCACGATCCCCCTGGTCAACGCGCCCAGCAGGGCTGCCGGCTCCAAGGTCAGAGCGATCGGCTGGTGAGCCTCGATCTGCGTCAAACCCTTGATCCCGCCGGCGGCGAATCCGTTGAAAATGGCCGTGTCCTCGAAGCAGGCCATTTTCAGGGCGGCTTCCTCAGCCGCCTTGAGATCTAGATCACGGGCTCCCCGTTCGACGTTGTCCAGTTCCCAGACGTCCAGATCGAAATTGAGCCGACCTTCGACCAGGGGTTGCACCTGCCGGATGCCGTAGCGTACCGCACCGGGTTTCGTAACTTCCGCAACATCCAGCCTGCCCAGATTGATTGCGGATGTGTCCACCCCCAGGGGACCTTCGACATCGACGACCTTGCGGCCGCAAAGTCGGGCCACGAGAACGTCACGCACGGCACCGTCGATTTCCTGCCAGGCCCGATCGGTCAAAGCAGCCTGTTTCCGTTTGAGAATATCCATTATCATCTTCTCCTTCTTTGCAGCCGAGACCGTGTCATTTCAAATCACCGATACCGAGGCCGGAGCAGCGATCGTCGTCATCCCTCTTGATCTCCGCCTCCGCACCACCCATGGCCTTTTCCTCGACCTCGGTGACTGGCGCCTCGGTGAACAGGTAGGTGCGCAGTTCCTTGTCCCACGCCGGGACATGCCGTCTCAACCACTCCAGGGCCATGCAGGCGTGTTCGATCTCCTCGTCGCGGTTATGGATCAGGATCTGTTTCAGATCACCGTCGGTACACAGCACCTGGCGCTGGTGATACCAATCCACGGCCTCAATCTCCTCCTGCAGGCTCTTCAAGGCCCGGTGCATGTCGCGCACATCCTCGGGCAACGCTTCCCAGTTTTCGTGATATTCGCTCATCCGGCATCCTCCCGTAAGCCGCCCGCATGGCGAGCCGCTATTGCTTTGCTGTCCCCTTCGTCCCGGGTCCTGATGAGCAACCAGCGCTCTTCATTGTCGCTGACCTCGGTGCGCTGCAGGGCATAGCACCCGTGCAGCTTCTTGCCCTTCAGGCGCACCACCAAGTACCCCTCGTCCAGGGCCGAGGTGGCCGGGACGGACTGGTTCCCTGCGGTGGTGATGTTTTCGAAGGCTCCGATATCCCAGGTCTTCACCTTGCCGGCCCCGTATTCCCCCTCGGGGATCTCTCCCTCGAAATCAACGTACTCCAGCGGGTGGTCCTCCATGCGCAGGGCCAGCCGGCGATCGCCGGATTCGGAAGCCGGACCGCGAGGAACGACCCAGGAGGCCAGCACATCGCCGATCTCCAGACGGAAGTCGAAGTGGTGTCGTCTGGCGTCGTGCTCCTGGACCACGAATCGGGGATTCCCCTTGCGGCCGGATCCCCTGGGCCCGGGCTTTGGTTCGGGTGTGCGGTCGAAATCGCGCCGAGCGACATATTGGTCAAGTCGGCCTGACATACCGTGTTTCACCTCCCACGGCGATGCTCCGGCCGGGCCTGGTGCGCCCGGCCGGAAGGAGTGCCGCGACTACGATCCGGAAGCTCCGGTCAGGATGACGATCATTTCGGCCATCAGTTCGCGACCGGAAAAAAAGTCCTTCGTCAGGTAGCCGGAAACACGCACCTGATCACCAGGGTCGATCTGGCTATATCCGAATTCGTCCAGCGGATTGTAGCCCAGGCGGCTGGTGTCGACGGTGAGGGCGAGATTCCCCTTGTTGAGAGTGAAGGTCCGCTCCGCCTGGTCCACGTTGCTCACGGTTCCGCGCAAATTCACCGCCGAGGTCACCACCTTGGTGGCAGGAATATTCCAGAATGCCGACGCGTCGCCCTCCTCGTCCGCGCTGTTGGCATAGAAGCATGTGTTGAGGCTCTCCACGTAGACGCTGCCCGCCTCGATGGTGGTGTTTTCATAGAATGCGGAGTCGACACGCCCGTGAACCGTTACACGGTCACCATCGAGAAGGCCTTTGGCGTCGCCGTACTGGTCCCAGTCATCCATCTCGACCAGGATCGTCCCTTCGCCATAGTCCAGATAAAAAGAATCATCACCGGGGGACACGATGGTGCCGCTGATGCTTACCCAGGTCTCGTCAGGTTGAAGGTAGGGATGAGTTCCACCGGCAACGGAAGCAGCCGAGAGGAAGACACTGATGGCGATCGCCATCATGGTTCGGGCGAACATGAAAACCACTCCTTTCGGGTTTCGGGTGGCACTGTGGCAGTTTATCTGCCTTGTTAGCTTTACATGCTAACACAGCTTTGCACGCCCCGCAACCCCGCAGGATTTCACCTCGTTCGATTCATGACCTGTCTCGTGTTTGGATACGACGCCCGGCATCAGGTTGCGGTTGGTCTGGCCAACACCAGGATGCTGTCACCCCACTGGTGTTTGCCCACCCGGGGACGACCCGGCGCGGCGGAACCGCCGTGTGGGAGGCCCGACAGACCCCTTGTTGATGGCTCCTTGAAATCGCAGTGCGCTAATCCGGATACTACCTGCAGCGCGGCTGGTGGGGTGCTGCGCACCGCCAACCTGTGGCCGCGCCCGTGTTCTCGCACTAGTGTGGGAATGATGGATATGATGGGGACGATGGGAACGACGGGCATGGCGGCGATGGCCCGCAGCCGTCCGCCCTTTCTGGGAGCGTACACGGCCATGAATCCCCAGCACCCCCGGCGGCGCACCCGCCGACTCGTTGGCGCTGCGGGCATCGGCACTGGTCACCTTGACACCTGCCATCCGTGGCGCCCACCCTGGCACTGGCCTTTGGCATCGCCAAGGGCTTCGGCCTGGAGGCAGCGTTGGAGGGCGCCCTGCGTCGGCACCTGGCAAGCCAGCAGGAGGTGCCCGACCGGGTGATCCAGTACTCCGGACCAATCGCAAGGCAAACAGGTCCCAGCCCGAGGAGAATAATCATGGCTGGCTCAGTCACCCTGAAGATCATCGAGCAACATCTGGTCGAGGGAAAACCCGAGCCTGGTGAGGGAATCGCCCTGAGAATCGACCAGACCTTGACCCAGGACGCCACCGGTACCCTGGTGATGCTGGCCTTCGAGGCGATGGGCATTCCACGGGTTCGCACCCAACTGTCGGCCCAGTACGTGGACCACAACCTTCTCCAGGCCGACTTCCGCAACGCCGATGACCACACGTTCCTGCGGGCGGCCTGTCGCCGGTTCGGGGTGTGGTACAGCCGTCCGGGCAACGGGGTCAGCCATCCGGTGCACATGGAGCGCTTCGGTCTGCCCGGACGCACGCTGCTGGGCTCGGACAGCCACACTCCGGCCGCAGGAGCGCTGGGAATGCTCGCCCTCGGGGCAGGCGGACTGGAGGTGGCCCGGGCCATGGCCGGCCATCCCTACCACCTGAACATGCCGGAGGTGTGGGGCGTGAAGCTGACCGGTTCGCTGCCGCCCTGGGTGAGTGCCAAGGACGTCATCCTGGAGATGCTGAGGCGCCACGACGTTCACGGGGGCTTCGGCCGGGTCATCGAGTACCATGGACCGGGTCTGACCTCCCTGTCGGCGATGGACCGCCACGTGATCGCCAACATGGGCACTGAACTGGGCGCCACCAGCACCGTGTTCCCCTCGGACGCGGCCGTCAGCGAATTCCTGCGCACTCAGGGCCGGGGCGGTGATTTCGAGCCCTTGTCCCCTGACCCGGGCGCCGGTTACGACCACGACGAGATCATCGATCTGAGCAGCCTCGAACCGCTGATTGCCCTGCCCGGCAGCCCGGGCAATGTGGTACCGGTGCGGGAGGTCGCCGGCCGCCCCGTGAGTCAGGCCTACGTGGGCTCGTCCGCCAACCCCGGTCTGCGTGATTTCGCCGTGTCCGCCCTGATGGTCGACCAGAGGAAAGCCGCCCCGGGCGTCTCCTTTGATATCAATCCCACGTCCAGGCAGATCCTGACCAACCTGACCGAGCTGGGTCTGCTGTCAAAACTGATCCGCGCCGGCGCGCGCATCCACCAGGCGGGCTGCAACGGGTGCATCGGCATGGGACAAGCGCCGGCCACCCACACGATCAGCCTGCGGACGGTGCCTCGGAACTTCCCCGGCCGATCGGGATCGCGGGACGACCAGGTGTATCTGTGCAGTCCCGAGACCGCGACGGCGGCGGCTCTGACCGGAGTGATCACCGATCCGCGCGATCTGGACATGCCCTATCCCGATTTCCGGGAGCCGGAGCGGGTGTGCATCGTGGCCGACGATCTCGAGGAGCCCCCCGGCCCCAACGAGCACATCGAGTTGGTCAAGGGTCCGAACATCGCGCCGATGCCCGAACTGTCGCCGCTGCCTGATCAGATGACGCTGCCGGTGCTCCTTAAGATGAAGGACGGCGTCTCGACGGACGAAATCATGCCCGCCGGAGCCCGCGTGCTGCCGTTCCGCAGCAACATTCCGCGCATCGCAGATTTTGTCTTCGACCAGATCGAGGAGGGATTCGCCGACCGGGCCCGCAAGCGGGGTGATTTCTGCGTGGTGGCCGGGAGGAACTACGGGCAGGGTTCGAGCCGCGAGCATGCCGCCCTGGCGCCCCGCTTTCTGGGTCTGCGCGCGGTGATCGCGGTGGGATTCGCCCGCATTCACTACCAGAACCTGATCAACTACGGTGTGCTCCCCCTGGTGCCGGCCGATCCGTCGGACATCCACCATCTGGCGGTCGACGACGAGGTGCGGATGTCGGGTTTGCACGAGGCCCTGAAGACCGGGGAGGTGCGCCTGGAGATCGCGGGCCGGGACCGCGAGATCATCTGCCGGCTGGACCTGGCCCCGCTCGAACGTGAAGCGCTTGCGGCAGGCAGCGCGGTCAACGCGATCCGCGAACGGGAAAGGGACAGCAGGAGCTGAGAATTCGCGACGTGTACTTCCTGGCCGGCCTGCTGGTGCATTTGGAATAGAAGAACATCCGGAAAGTCGGACCTCTCATGCCCGATCCATCGCGCTCGAAATCCCCGGAGATCTTTTCAGCCTACCTTCAGGGAAGTCAAACCACGAGAGGCCACATCATGGGAATCAGGAACGATCCAGCCGCCCACAGCAGCAGGTTCAGCCCGATTCCCACCTTGAAAAAATCGGTAAAACGGTACTGGCCCGGCTCGTAGATCATGGTGTTGGTCTGATAGCCGATGGGGGTGATGAAACTCAACGAAGCTCCATAGGTCACGGCGATCAGGAAGGTGCGGGGATCCACCGACATCGAACGGGCCATCTCGATGACAATGGGGCCCAACATGACCGCCGAAGCCTGGTTGTTCATAATCGCGGTCAACCCCATGCTCAGCAGCAGGATACCGCTGAGCACGGCCTGGGGGCCCCAGGTGCCGAGCGCTTCGGTGACTGCCCCGGCTATCAGGCGGGCCGCGCCGGTCTTGTCCATGGCCAGGCCCAGGGGAATCATCCCTGCCAGCAGAATGATGACCTCCCAATGAACCGATTTCAGGCCCTCCTCCATTTTCAGGCAGCCGGACAAAACCATGACGATGACGCCGACCAGGGCGCTGACGGTGATCGGAGCCCAATCCAGCGCCGCAGCCAGGACGACGCCGCCCATAACAGCCAGGGCCACCGGCATTCTTGAATGCCGATACCTCGTGCGCGGGACGCGACTCACCGGCACGATGGCCGGATCCATCTGCAGGTCCTCGACCTGATCGCTGTCCACGGCGAGCAGCAGGCAATCGCCGGCCCTCAATCTCAAATCCCGAAATCCTTTGTGGTACATGGACTCTCTATGCCGAATCGCCAACAGGAAGGCCCCGAAGCGTTCCGGGAATTCGATGTAACGGACCTTCTGCCGCACCAGGGGCGAATCCGGAGCCACCACCACCTCGAGCAGGATATGGTCAGTTTCCTCCAGATCGGTTTCCGAATAACCGGGATTGCCGGACAGCTCCAATCCCCGTCGTTTCATGACCTGATCGACACGTTCGACGCTGCCGAGGATGCGCAGGACGTCTCCCGCATGTGGCTCCATGTCGGTGATCCTGCCCTTGAGCTCCCGACCGTCGCGGAAGACGCTCACCACTTCCACTTCCCTGCCGTTCAGGTCCCCATCCTCGCCAAGAGGGCGCCCCACGAGCGGGCTGTTCTCCTTGATCCTGAAATCGGCGATATAGCGTTTCAAGTCGTAGCCGCGCATCGGCTCGCTGCTGCGGCGGGCCGGCACCAACCTGCGCCCCACCGTGAGCAGGAAAACTAGGCCGATCCCCATGAACACCAGACCCACCGGAGTCAACTCGAACATGCTGATGGGCTCCATTCCGTTCTCTTCTGCAATTTCCGAAACTAGGATGTTGGTGGAGGTGCCGATCAGGGTGCATACGCCCCCCAGCATGGAAGCGAAGGAGATGGGCATCAGCAGTTTGCTGGGGCTGGTTTCCATCCGGGTGGCGGCGGCCATCGCCACGGGAATGAACACGGCAATGGCCGCGGTGTTGTTGATCAGGGCGCTGGTTCCACCGACGATCAGCATCATCGTCAGCAACGCACGGACGGAGCGGTCCTTTCCGCTCCGGGACAGCAGCGACGCCGCTATATCCAGAGCACCTGTGCGGCGCACGCCCTCGCTGAGCATGAACATGGCGCCGATGGTGATGGTGGCGCGGCTCGAGAAGCCAGACAGGCCTTCCGGTACGGTCAGAACGCGCGTCAACATCAGCGTCGCCATGACCATGGCGGCCACCATCCCGACCGGTATACGTTCGAGGATAAACAGCACCGTGGCGGCCGCGACCAGGACGAAGACAATCAACATTTCGGCTGGCAAGACGATCCTTCCGGTACAGGGATGTCGCCAAGAATGTCCGCTTGACTGGAGCCTGGCATCATATCAAATGGCGATTCAGGAATTCGTGTGGGCAGCATGGAAATAGTCATCCGAAATGTCCTCCATGGAAGACAAGGACCTCGATCGTCCTGATGGTCACCAGCGGCGGCGTTGCAAGCCTCACCGGGAAGATCCGGCGGCTGATCAAATGGGCAAGCGGCAATCGGAACCGGGCGGGATTCAAGACGGCGACCCGGCTCCATGTGGGAGGTCTGGCTCGGTATCCAGGGGGGCAGGTGGTCCTGGCCGGCCCACCTCCTGCGGCGCGCGAGGCCTGGCTATTTGCGTTTCCACTTGCCGTCAACTTTTTCATAAACATTTTTGACGGCCGCCCAGGCGACCTTGTGGGCCACCTCTTCCCGCGAATCGTCGCCGTATCTATCCTCCGGAGCCTTGTATTCATCCCAGGCGTTGTTGTAGGCCGCTCGGTAAATTTCCTGCCCGTGTTCCGGCAACGCCCCTCTCACCGAGTCCGGCAAATCCACCAGTTTGTCATAAGGCATGTTATTCCTTCCGATCCACCTTCAGGGAGGTTTGGTCCCGGCGAGCTTCTGTGGTTTCTTGCCCGGAGGATCACGGGGCGGATCCTTGACTGGAGGCCGATCCTCCTCCGGCCATTCCCCCGGGGGCTCCTTGACCGGAGGCACCGGGCGCGGAGGCGGGGGTTTCTCGACGGGTTCCGGCTTGTCTGGCTTCCCCGGCGGCCTCCTGACGGGGGGCCCGGGTTCAGGAGGATGCTTTTTCACCAGAAACCCAGGGAGTCTCCGAACCCCACGGCCGCCTGTTTCCCGCAGCCCGCCTGAAAACCCGATTGTATACATCGCCAGGATTCCTTGATGGACATTCACGAGTCCTACACTTTCCAGTACTTTGCGTAGCGGTAATAGTCATACAACCGCTCTTCGTAATTGCGATCCACCGGGACCGAAGGATCGTATTCCGGGCTGTTCTTGACCTGATCCCGAGTCATTTTCACCATGACCTTGGACTGGCCCCAATCCACGGATGCGGCCCAGGCTGGAGATACCAGGACCTTCTTGCCCGGCAACCAGTTCCGGGTGTCCACGATCAAATACCTGATGGTCCAGTCGTTGTCGTCGACGATGAAATCCTCAACATGGCCGATCTCATCATCCGTGGCCTGGATGTGGTAACCAGTGACCTCATCCACGGAACGCAGATGATCATCGCCTGAATCAGGCTTTTCATTACCATCCCTATCGGCCCTGGCGCCGTAGGGAACGTCCAGAACACCCCAGGTATGGCCTCCGACCCAGTAGTAGGGCCAGCCATAGTATTGAAACAACCCGGTTTCCTGCTGCCTGCTGACCGGTTCATCGGTCTTGAGGTCCGGCGAATCCTCGATAGCCTGCTTGGTCAGGCGAACCGGCAAGCGATTGGAGTCCCAATCGGGCTTTTTCAGAGCAAGGGGCGAGATGAGTATCTTGCGCCCCGGCAACCATTTCCCCGTATCGGCCACCATGTGACGAATCGTCCAGAAACGGTCGTCGAAGAGAAAATCCTTGCAACGTCCAATCTCATCATCTTCCGCCTGAAGGACGTAGCCGCGAATTTCATTCAGGCTGCGTAGCATCTCGATATCCTCCTGTTCTTTTCCCCGACGCTGGGCGGGAAAACCATTGCCGACAACGCGCATCCCACACGCAATATTCTGCAACAACAATATTTCGTACACCAATTGTTAGTGTAAGACCGTTTGACTGTCAACAATGGGTGAGAAGAACGACGCCCTGGTCTGCCCGCCCGGGCCGGCAGGGGGAGCCATTCATCCAGAGCCGGTTCAACCGAACGAGCAAGAGAGCGTAATCATCTCCGCTGCCCTGACCCTGTTCGTGCTTCCCGTGCTGATCATCATCTTCGCCGGGGAGGACCGCGCGGGTCTTCCATCCGTCGGATCGCCCGGGATGAAACTGCAGGTTCCGGGGTTTCCAACAGAATGATCCACGGTCGAGGAAGTCCGGGTCCTGTTGCGAGCCCGCCTCCTTTCGGGTTTCCAGGGTCTCAGCCCTCCCGGACCGAAGATGAGTGAGGCGGCTCCCTATTCAAGAATGAATCCGGGCAGGAAAATTCACGTTAAATTGTTTAAAAACATGGTTTTGAATGGTTTTCCCGGGGGATTTAAAAGAAAATCGATCTTCTTTCTGTTTATATTTGTTGAGCGCCCCCGTCTCCTGGATATTTGACGGTCTGACAGCCTATGAGGCTGCCACGATGATGCACGATGGGGTAGGGCAGCCCTCGCCTGCCGAGCCGGAGATCCTGCCTCCAGGACGACTCGCCCTCGATAAAGGAGACCTTCGATGGAGCTTTTTAAGCGATTCCGGTCCGGATCCCCCCGCACCCTCAGGGTTCCCCTGGCGGCCATGGTCTTGATGCTCCTGCTGGTAGGCCCCGGGTCCGCCCAGGACGAACGCCGCTCCGATCTCCAGGGCGGCATCTACGACAAGCCTTACCTGGCGGGCCTGGGCGGCCGGGTGATGATGGGCGGCTATCTCGACATGGAATTCGAGTGGACCGAGGGGGGGGACAACACTTTCGACCAGCACCGGTTCATCCCCTTCATCACCGCCCACGTCAGTGACCGGGTCACCGTCTCGGCGGAGATCGAGTTCGAGCACGGCGGCAATTTCTCCGCCGACGGAGGCGACGGCGAGATCAAGCTGGAGTTCGCCGTCCTCGACTTCGAACTCGGCGAGGGGTTGAGCTACCGCGGTGGTGTGATCCTCTGTCCCCTCGGCAGCTTCAACATCCTTCACGACAGCCCATTGAACGACCTGACCGACCGGCCGCTGGTGGCCAGGCAACTCGTTCCCTCGACGCTTATGGAAGCGGGCATGGGTTTCTTCGGGGACCGGACCGTGGGCGAGGAGGGAGTGCTCAGCTACGAGGCCTACCTGGTCAACGGCTTCGACGACGGCATCGTCGACGGCGACGGCCGACTGCGGGTGCGGTCAGGCCGCGGCAGCGCCAAGGCCGACAACAACCAGAGCAAGGCCGTCACAGCCCGGCTCGGCTACAGCCCGGTCCTGGGCACCAACCTGGGCCTGTCCGTCCACAACGGGAAGTACGACGACAATGACGAGCTGGGACTGACCATCACCGCCCTGGACGCCAAGACGGTCTTCGGCCCCCTTGAGCTGCAGGGCGAGGCCGCCATGGTCGGCGCCGACATCGATCGCGACCTCCACCCGACCGCAGCCGAGAGCCAGCGCGGTCTGTACGCCCAAGCCAACTATCACGTCCTGCACGACAAGCTGATGGAAGGATCCATCGTCACGCTGGTGGCTCGGGGCGATTGGGTCGACTACGACACCGACCGCAACGGCGATTCGGAGGACGGCTTCACCTTGGGCGCCAACTTCCGCCCCACCGAGGAGACCGTCTTCAAGCTGGATTACACCTGGTCATGGAAGACCCCCGTCGACGGCGAGCGGGAAATGGGCGACGGCCGGTTCTTTTTCTCCTTCGCCAGCTACTTCTGACCGGAGATTCCGATGAACCTGACGATCCCCTGCCTTGTGACCGCGGTGCTCCTGATCGGGAGCGCCGCGGCGGCGGACACCTTGACCGAGAGCCCTGACGGGCCCGAGCACGTCAAGGTCTACCTGACCCTCGAGGAGGCTCTGGGCAAGGTATTCGCCGAAGCCGACACCCTGTGGAGCGAGGTCTGGACGCCCAGCCCCGAGGAAATCGCTGCGCTGGAAGCATCCATGGGCTGGCGCATCCAGGAGCGGGAATTCGTCTTCCACCGCGCCCTGCGCGGCGGTCGGGACCTGGGCGTGGCGATGGTCACCGAGGAGAAGGGCCGTTTCAAACCCATCACCTTCATGGTCAAGATCGATCCCGGAGGTGCCGTGGAGACGGTCCACGTCATGGTCTACCGCGAGTCCCGCGGGGACGGCGTGCGCCGGCAGCGCTTCCTCAAGCAATTTCGGGGTCGGGATGCGGACGACCCCCTGCGCATGAATCGCGACATCACCAATCTGAGCGGGGCGACCATGTCCAGCCGGGCGGTGACAGCCGGGGTCAAGCGGGTCCTGGAATTGGTCCGGCAAAGGTATCATGGCGGTGGTTAACGGGAATGGAAGAGCCGGGAAGCGGCCCCGCCGGGTCCTCAACGTCATGCGCCGGACTCACCTGGCGCTGGGGCTGGCGACGGGTCTGCTCGTCCTGGCGGCTGCCGTAACCGGGTTGCTGCTGCAGTACCCTCATCTGCTAGGACGGACCCCGGTGACCATGACGGCGTTTGTGGAACTTCCCGGGCGGGAAGGGTGCTACCTGCGCGGGACCGACGTGGGCCTGCAAGCCAGCCAGGACGGCGGGGCGACCTGGGATGGGGTCCCCATGCTCATGCCCCCGGGACCGGTGCTCAGGATCGTGCTCGATCCGGCGCGTCCTGAGGTCCTCTACGTGCTCGGACGAGACGGGCTGGTCCTCTCCCGTGACGGAGGGCGCATCTGGGAGCCCCTGGACCCCGGACCACCCCCGGGCCCGGCCTGGATGGCGCTGATCGATCTATCGTTGCACCCGGACGGGACCGTGGACCTCGTCACGGGCGGGGGTTTCTGGCGCACGCGCGACGGAGCTGCGACCTGGACCGCCCACCCGGTGACCCCGCCGCCCATGGGAAGCGGCATGCACCGCCTGGTCCATGACCTGCATACGGGCTTCATCGCTGGCCGAGCAGGCCAACGGGTGGTCACCGGCGGCGCTGCGGCCTTGGTGCTGCTGGTGATCACCGGCTTCCTTCTCGCCCTGGGGTCCCGCAACCGGAGGAACGGCCGTGGCTAGGCCGCGATACGTGGTCCTTTGTCTGGCCTTGCTGCTGGCCGGACCACCGACCACCCGGGCGGTGGCGCCGGAGGATCCTGTGCAGGCGGAGCAGGCGCGCTTCCTCATGGGGACCCTCGCCACCGCCGCCGCCTGGGCCGGCACCGCAGGGCAGGCCGATGCCGCGGCTTCCGCCGCCCTCGATGAAGTGGCCCGCCTTGAAGGGATCCTGAGTACCTGGAACCCCGAAAGCGAGTTGTCCCGCCTGAACCGATGTCTCCAGGCGGGGATGGAGATGGCGGTATCCCCGGATTTGGCTCGGGTTCTCGCTGAGGCTCTGGGATTCGCGGCTGAAAGTGGAGGAGCATTCGACCCTACGGTTTTGCCGCTGGTGGAGCTATGGGGATTCCGCAAGGATGGGACGGTCACCGCTCCATCCGACTCCATGGTCCAGGCCACCTTGAACCAGCTCGGCTACGAGCGTGTGACGCTGGTCACGGAATCGGCAGTGGTCCGCTGCGATGGCGGGGGCGTCCGTCTGGATTTCGGAGGCATCGCCAAGGGATACGCCCTGGATCGCGCGGCGCAGGTCATGGAGGAATGCGGGGCGGTTGCGGGTCGGCTGGATCTGGGTGGGGAAATCCTGGTGTTCGGTGTCGAAGCCGCAGCCAATGTGGGCATCGTCGATCCCGGCGGCAGCGAAGATCCCCTGGGCACCATTCGACTGGACGGGGCGGCCATAGCAACCTCGGGCCAATACGAGCGTTTCAGGGAGGACGGGAACTCCCGCTGGGGCCACATCCTGGATCCCCGCACCGGATACCCCTCCCGGAATCTGATGAGCGTGACCGTCGTGGCCGACGGCGCCCTGCTGGCCGACGCCGCAGCCACGGCCTGTTTCGTTCTGGGCCTTGAAGAAGGGCTGGCCTTCCTGGAAGGCCTGCCCAGGTGCGAGGGTCTCATCGTCCATCCCGACGAACAGGGGCGACCGGCGATCAGCTTCACTTCAGGACTTCGCTGACACCGGGGGACCGACCGGTCCCTCCGCCGGACCTCCCCGGGGAGTACCGCCATCCACGTGAATCGGTCAGGTGTGGCGCCCTCCTCCTCCATGGTATATCCTCCCCCCTTACATTTTCAGGTCGGCCCCAACCGAAAGCCCCGTCACTTGAAAGTCCGCCTCGGCTTCCTCTACGGCATCCTGGTCGCGCTCCTGGTCATCATGGGCGCCTGGTGGGTCTACTTCCTGAGCAACGAGAGCAAGGCCCAGTCCGAATACCGCCTCCAGAAGCTGGTCAACGACCAGATCCACGCCAGCTTCCTGGTGCAGTCCGACGAGCGGGTCCGGGCCGAGCCGGAGAAGTGGCTGGGCGACTCCTTCCCCGACCTGATCTTCCGCCGCTCCGACGGCGGCGTGGTGGTCGAGGTGGATCCCGCGGTGGTCAAGGAGATCCAGGACGAGGTCCGCAACACGCGCCGCATGTTCCTGTACGAGGGGCTGTTCTTCCTGGTCCTGCTCACCGCCGGCTCCAGCATCCTCATCCACGCCTGGCGCAGCGAGGTGAAGTTCAAGCAGGCCCGCGAGCTGTTCCTGGCCGGGGCCACCCACGAGTTCAAGACCCCGCTCGCCAGCCTGCGCCTCTACACCGAGACCCTGGGCCGGCAGGGACTCGGCGAGGCGGACGTCCGCCGGATCCACGGACGGATGCTCGACGACATCCATCGCCTGGAAGGCCTGGTGGACGACGTCCTGTCCACCAGCGCGGTCGACGTGTTCAGGCAGGGTCCGCCGGTGGTCCTGGACCTTGCCGAGGAATGCCGCCTGGTCCTGGAGGATCTGGAGCGGTTCGCCGCCGACAACCGGGCCAGGTTCAACCTGCAGGCCGAGCCGGGAAGCTGCATCCGCGGGCACCGGGCGACCCTGGGCCTCGCCCTGCGCAACCTCCTGGTCAACGCCGTGCGGCACAGCCCCGCCCCGGTAACGGTGGACGTGGCCGTCCAGGCCGGGCGCAAGGAGCACCGCCTGGTGGTCCGCGACGACGGGCCCGGCATCCCCCGCCGCTTGCACGAGAAGGTCTTCGAGTGCTTCTATAGCGGGAAGCAGGACGGCCGCTCGGTCGGCACCGGGCTGGGTCTGTACCTGGTCAAGCGCAACATCGAGAACCTGGGCGGACGGGTGGAGCTGGACAGCGCCCGCGGCCTGGGTTGCGAATTCACTCTGGTTTTGCCGGCCGTGCCGCCGCAGGATGCGGCCAGGGCCGGCGATGTCTGACCCACCCCAGCGGAGGATCGAATGAAACGCCGGATCCTGGTCGTCGAGGACGACGCCCACCTGGCCGACGGCCTGCGGATCAACCTGGAGCTCGAGGGCTACGACCCGGTCCTGGCCGGCAGCGGCGAGGAGGGCCTGGACCTCTGGCGCCGGGGCGGGATCGAGTTGATCCTGCTGGACGTCATGCTGCCTGGGCTGGACGGTTTCGGCGTCTGCAGGCAGATCCGCCGGGACGGCGACCGCGTGCCCATCCTGTTCCTGACGGCCCGCAGCGCCGGCCAGGACCGCATCCGCGGCCTGGACGAGGGCGGCGACGACTACATCACCAAGCCCTTCGAACTCCAGGAACTGCTGGCCCGCATCAAGTCGATCTTCCGCCGCCAGGACTGGTTCCGGGGCCAGGAGACGCCTCAGGTCCTCCGGATCGGCCGGGCCGAGGTCAACCTGCGCAGCTACCAGGCGACCATCGCCGAGGGCACCGTCGACCTGAAGGAGAAGGAGGCGATGATCCTGCGCCTGCTCTGCGAACACGTCGGCGAACCGGTGGACCGCGAGACCATCCTGGACCGGGTCTGGGGCTTCGGCGCCTACCCCACCACCCGCACCGTCGACAACTTCATCCTGGCCCTGCGCAAGATCGTCGAAACGGACCACCGCAATCCCCAGCACATCCTCACGGTGCACGGCGTGGGCTACCGCCTCGTGCTCGAGTCCGGGCCCGCCGGCCAGGAGCCGTGATGGGGGGCGGCGCCGTCACCTTCGGGGGATTGCTCGCGGCCTTCGAGCGCGACGACACAGCCACCCCTGCAGCCGCCGCGGCCCTGCTCGCCCGGGCCGAGGCCGCTCTGGCGGAGACCGCCCTGGCCGCCGGCGGGGCCTCCCCCCGGCCCGACCAGTGGCGTTCCTACCTTGCGGTCACCCGGCATCCCCGTTTTCTGACCGCCCTGCCCGACCGGGCCGCCCGCGACCGCTGGCTCGAGACCGTCCTCGAGGTGATCGACCGGCTGCAGTTCAACCTGGGCGACCTCATGGCCCAGCGGGTCGCCGAGAACCCCGAGCGCATCCTCTTCCGCGAACTGGAGGAACCCGGCAGCGGGCGCTGGAACTACCAGCAGGTGCTGCGGCGCGTGAGATCCACCGCCGCCCTGTTCCTGAAGGAGGGCGCCGTCCCCGACCTGGCCCCCGGCGCTGCGGACAGCGTGCCCGGACCCCGCGTGGCCCTGTTCTGCGCCAACAGCATCGCCGGGGCGTGCTGCGATCTGGCCTGCCTGGCCCACGACATCCTGGTGGCTCCCGTGAACGTTCACTTCAACGCCGACCACCTGGTATGGATCTTCGACCGCCTGAAGATCACCGTGGCGGTCTGCGACCATCCCGACCGGCTGGAACTGCTGCTGGCGGTGCGGGCGAGGACCGCGATCCCCTTCCTGATCTACACCCTGCACGCCTGTCCCCGGACCGGCCGCGACCACGTCCAGCTGCTCGAGGAGCGCCGCGCCCGGCTGACGCCCCAGGACGTCGACGCCCTGCTCGCCGGCCGGCCCCGCCGTCCCCTGCGCGAGGTCGCCACCGTCATGTTCACCAGCGGCAGCACCGGCATGCCCAAGGGCGTGGCCTTCAGCCAGCGCAACCTGGTGAGCAAGCGGTTCGCCCGCGCGGCGGCCCTGCCCCAGGTCGGCCGCGACGAGACCATGCTGTGCTACCTGCCCCTGTTCCACACCTTCGGACGCTACCTCGAGATGCTGGGCACCATCTTCTGGGGAGGCACCTACGTCTTCGCCGGCAATCCCTCGGCCGACACCCTCTTCGCCCAGTTCGAGGAAGTGCGACCCACCGCCCTGATCTCGGTGCCGGTCCGCTGGCAGCAGATCCGCGACAAGGTCCTGGAACTCGCGCGGACGCCCGGCGCCCAGGAGGACCAGGCGGCCTACCTGCGCCGCGTCGTCGGCGACCGCCTGTACTGGGGGCTCTCGGCCGCCGGCTACCTCGATCCCAAGATCTTCCGCTTCTTCCACAACTGCGGAGTCCAGGTCTGCAGCGGCTTCGGCATGACCGAGGGCACCGGCGGGCTGACCATGACCCCGCCCGACGACTACGTGGAGAACTCGGTGGGCATCCCCCTGCCCGGCACCCGTGTGCGGCTGGGCGAGGACGGGGAGCTCCAGGTTTCAGGCTGCTACATCGCCCGCTACCTGCCTGCGGACGATCCCGCCGGCAGCATCGCCGTGGAGTCCCCCGACACCGATGACTGGTGGCTGCCCACGGGCGACCTGTTCCGGTTCACCCAGGGCGATCACCTGGAGATCGTCGACCGCATCAAGGACATCTACAAGAACAACAAGGGGCAGACCATCGCCCCCCGGGTGGTCGAGAGCCTCTTCGAACAGGTGCCCGGCATCAGGCGCACCTTCCTGGCCGGGGACGGCCGCGCCTACAACACCCTGCTCATCGTGCCCGACCTGGACGACGAGGTCCTGCGGTCCCTGGGCGATCCGGAGGAGCAGCGGGAATACTTCCAGCAGATCATCAACGCCGGCAACCCCTCCCTGGCGGCGTACGAGAGGGTGGTGAACTTCGCCATCATCGACCGCGACTTCACCGTCGCCGACGGCGAACTCACCGCCAAGGGATCGCTCCGACGCAAGGTCATCGAGCGGAATTTCGCCGACGTGATCGCAGGCCTCTACAAGTCCAACGACCGCATCCTCCGCTGCGGGGACATCGAGGTGCGGATCCCGCGCTGGTTCTTCCGGGACCTGGGCGTCATCGAGGACGCCGTCGCCGTCGAGGACGGCGCCCTGGTCAACCGGGACAGCGGGCGCCGGCTGACCATCGCGCCCGGCGCCGAGGGGCGCATCCGCGTCGGCTGCCTGGAATACGCCATCGACAGCCCCAAGGGCCTGCGGGTGGACCTGGGCCTGATGGTCCGGCAGCCGCTGCTGTGGCTGGCCAACCCCGAACTCATCGGCTTCGGGCCCTGCCGGCTGGGCTGGGACACCGAGCACCCGGGGATCTCCGAGCACGTCTACCTGCCGCTCCGCCAGGATTGCGAGGTGGCCGGCTACGTCGAGGCGGTCCCCGTGGACCGGACCGTCCAGGACTGCAACCGCCTGTGCACCGCCGCCCTCTTCGGCGACCGCGCCGCGGCCCTCGGGGCCATCGCCGAGCTGGACCGTGAGCTCAAGCGGGCCGGCCCCCGCCAGGGTACGGTCATCCGCCGCCGCCTGCAGACCCTGGCTCACCATCCGGAGCTGGAGGTGCGTTGCCGGGCCTACCAGGTGCTGGTCCTGGACCAGCCCGCGCCCGACTACCTGCGCTACCTGCCGGCCTTCATCGAATCGGGTCTGCCCTTCCTGGACGACAAGAGCTTCGAGGCCATCAGCCACGCCAGCCTCGAGCCGCGGCGCCTGCTGGCCCTGCGCCAGCGCATGCACTTCTACCGCGAACACCTGGAATGGCCGGCCAACGACCGCACCCGCCAGCTTTTCACCGACCTGTTCAAGCTGCTGGCGGACTTCGGCCGCTTCCACACCGAATTCTACGGCACCATCCGCGAGGAACTCGTCTGCTGGGTCATGCACGACCGCGATCCCCGGCTGGCGGCCGAGGCCCGCAGGCGGTTCCACGAGCTCGCCGCCTGGTTCGAGGAGACCCTGCAGAAGGACTACGAGGGCATGGATTCCGGGGTCTGGCAGGGAAAGCTCGCCACCCAGGAGGGGCTGAACGAGGAGGAGGTGGCCATGATCGAGCGCGTGCTCGTGGGCACCACCTTCCTGCGCGAGTCGCTGATGCTGGCCTTCGAGGGCGAGGACGTCCCCCTTTCGGAGATCGGCCCCGGGGGCATCTGGGTCTCCCGGATCATCTCCCGTTTCGAGGATTCGCGGTTCCGCGTGAGCATCAACACCCGCGGCGGCAAGCATTTCGACCTGCAGCTGATCATCCGGCAGGACATCGACCAGGATCTCGTGATGGAGACGATCTTCTGGTACATCGCCCTGCGCGGGACGGTGCGCGGCGACCCCATCCTGCCCGGATTCGGCTGCTGCCGTCCCGAGCTCGGAGCCGTGTCCATGGCCTACGTCAGCGACCTGACCGTCTGGGAGAAGGTGCGCGAGTACAGCAGCGTGCGCGGCCCCGGCACCACCCCTCCGTCCCGCATGCGCTGGCACCAGTTGATGGTCAGGGCCATGAGCGTCGTCGTGCGCGGCTGGGAGCACAGCGAGCGCCGCATCATCCCCGGCCTGATCACGCCCTACAACATCGTCGTCCCCGAACCCGACTTCCGGCAAGGCGCGGTCCAGAACAACCTGACCGGATGGCGGCCCTACACCGGTCCCCTCTCGCTGATCCGCCCCTTGTGGCGCAACATGATCCACCACACGGTCAGCCACTATCCCTGGACCGAGTTCTACCTGGAGACCGACTGGGTTTTCGAGGCGTTCGTGGAGGCCCTGGGCGTCCCGGCCGCCCGGGCCTGGCTGCAGGAACTCCAGGCCGAGGTGCGGCAGGAGGGCCTGCCCCCCGACGGCGGCATGTGGGACGGGTTCACCGCCCAGCTCGACGCCTTCGTCACTTCGCTCGGCGAGCAGTACTTCCCGCCCCTGCCGCTCAAGGGGGCCATCAACCGGTTCGACGAGTGGGAACGGGTCAACACGCAGGCCCAGATCGCGGCCCGACTGGACATCCTCGAGGAGCTGACGCGCCTGTACCAGCTGGACCGGCTGCCCGAGATCGCGCGCTACACCCTGTACCGGCACACCTTCTTCCGGCAGGCCGACCTCGCCGTCCTGGACACCTTCGATCGGCTCCTGGTCCGCATGCACCGCCGCCCCGGCCGGCGCGCCACCCAGTTGGTCGAGCTCTCGGACCTGCAGGCCGTGCTCCACGACCCCGACGATCAGCTGGCCTTCAACCGCATGGCCTTCCCCCGCTGGCTGCGGGACCAGGACGTGGAGGTGCGGACCCTGGGCGATCCCTCGCGGGACCAGGTCATCGTCCGCTCGAGCATCACCGACCGCTTCGGACGCCGGTACACGGTCTGCGAACCGACCGGACCGGCCGAGGTCGGCCTGCTTTACCGGCTGTTCCTGCAGTCGGGCTTCCCCAAGACGATCAGCGGGGCGGACCGCCACCTGGTGGTCCTGGATCAGGCCGAGCAGATCGTCGGCGGGGTGGTCTACCGGGAGCAGGGCGACAAGACGGTGTTCCTGGACGGGGTGGTGGTGACCCAGGCCCTGGTCGAGCGGGGCATCGCGGCGGCGCTCATGCGGGACTTCACCACGCGCATGGGCACGGCGGGCTTCCGCATGATCCGCACGCACTTCTTCCTGAGGCGGTTCTACGAGAAGCACGGATTCCGGATCGACCAGCGGCTCGGCGGGCTGGTCCGTTTCCTCTAGCTCGGATCAGACGCGGTCGGCGTGTTCGGCGAGGTCCTCGAGATAGCGGCGCTGCCAGGGCCGCCTGCCCTGCCAGCGGCCCAGAGGGCGCAGGGCCAGCAGTCCGGCGCGGCCGATCCGGTCCTCCAGGCCGCGGACCTCGCGGAGCATCGTCCCCAGTTCGGCATGGGGCGCCGGTTCGAACCCCTTTTCGATCAGCAGCAGCCTCCCCTTGGCCATGATGTTCAGTTCCGCCTGCAGGCGCAGGAGCGCCAGCATGTCCGCGATCGCGTGCCCCGAGAAGCGGCGCGTCAGGTCCTGCAAGGCCAGCCCCAGGTGCGTGCTTGAGATCGCTCCGGACTTCAGCAGTTCCAGCAGCCTGGCGTCCTGGTCGAACCCGTCGCCCAGCCAGCGCCGCAGCCTCCGCTCCCCCAGGCGGTAGGCCAGCCCGAGGATCAGCGGCAGCGCCGCCAGCAGCAGTCCGGTGGCCAGGAGCGGCCGGTCCATGAAGCGGTTGAACGTCGTATGGAGCAGGACCGCGGCGGCCAGGGCCGCCAGCCAGGGCCGACGCCCCGATTCACCCTCGTGCCGGCCGAAGCCCTGCAGGATCACCATGAAGACCGCCGCCGAACCCCCGTGCATGAGTGCGGTCCCCAGCCCCCGGACGATCCAGACCAGCAGGGGAGCCCGCCCCAGATGGTGCAGGTAGTAGAGGTTCTCCACCAGGGCGAACCCCGTGCCGACGGCGAACCCCAGGATCAGCCCATCGATGAGGAATCCCACCCGGCCGGAAGCGGAAAGCCAGCCCCCCCAGGCGGCCTTCAATCCCTCCTCCACCAGGGGGGCCACGATCACGGCGAAGGTCACCAGGGGAATCTGGAGCAGGGACAGGAGCGCATTGTTGACCGCGTAACCGATCCCGGCGCAGACCGCACCCATACCCAGGGCTGCAGCGACCAGGCGGAACCTGACCAGACGGAAGGAATCGAACCAGAGCAGGGCGGCGAGGAAGACCAGGACCGGTGCGAGCGCGAGTCCCACCCGCGGCAACAGGGTCAGGATGCCCGATGCGTCATTCAATTTCGAAAATGCCCGTGAAGCCGGCCAGGTCCAGCACCTCGCGCAGGTGGGGCCGCAGACCGCAAAGGACGAGTCCCTGGCCCGACTCGCGCAGGCACCGCTGGACGCCGATCAGGACCCCGAGGCCCACGCTGGCGATGTACTCCAGATGGGAAAAGTCGATGCGGGTGGTGGTGGTCAGACCGGCCAGGAAGTCCCTGGCCACCGGCGCGCTGGCCGCATCGAGGCGGCCGGCGAGGATCACCGTCCCGTCGTCCCCGCGGCGGATGTCGAACATGGGATCAGTCCCCGGATAGCGGCCACAATTCCTGGAGCTGGCTGGCGGCGGAGGCTTCGCTCTTCAAGAGATCCGCGATGGTGGTCTGGCTCAGCACCTCTTCCACCCGGCTCTCGATGTGGCGCCAGACCGGCCGCAGCCCGCAGTTGATCGTCCGGGGGCAGTCTGGCCGACCGTGGTCGTCATTGCAAGGATAACCGAAGACCACTTCCCCGCTGATGCAGCGGATGACCTGACCGGCGGAGATGCTGTTGGGAGACCCGGCCAGGGCGTAACCCCCGTTGCGGCCCCGCACCGCTTCGACCACCCCGCCCTTGCGGAGCATGTTGAGCAGCTTGGCCACGGTGGGCTCGGGCAGATCCTCGGCCTCGGCCAGCTCGGACAAGGTGATCTGCTCCCGGACGTGCGCCAGCCTCATGATGAGCCTGATCGCCTGCTCTTCCGCTCGTGTCACCCTGAACATGGCCCTCTTCCGGGAATGCTTGAGGAAAATGGTAAAGAATAAATTTACCCCAATTTCCCCCGTCCGCAAGCCCGGGTCGATCATTCGGGGGGATCGGTCGCCATGATCCTCTGCCGGAGGAAGTCGTCGTACATGTCCGCGGCCCGGGAATAGATGTCCTCCAGGGCGGCCCCGTGGGTGAGCGACCGCAGATAGGGCTTGAGCTCCTCGATGGAGAAGGACTCCTCGAGGCGGAGGAAGAACAGCCGCCGGGCGAGGATGCTGTCGGGACGGGCAAGCCGCCTGACGTCCGCCGGCAGCCCGAGGATCTCCAGGGCGAAATCCAGGCTGTCCCGGGCCGCAGCCGTCCAATCACGGGAGGCGGACCGGTCCGAAACCACCTGCCAGCCCTCGGTCCACCAGCGCGGATCCTCCGCGGGGACGGTTCCCAGGGGCGCGATCCGTCCCTGGGTATCTTCCCTGGAACGGGTGACCACCTCGATTTCGGGGGGCGGCAGGATCCGCCACCAGCGGCCGGGCGCAACAGGCGCGGCATGGGGAGGTTCGGTTCCGGGCTGGGGCAGCAGGAAGATCCATGCCCGGGGGGTCAGGAAGACGCCCAGGACCAGAAGGGTCACGGCGCAGGCGAGGCACAGGGGCCACTTCCAGGGTTCGGATCGGCGCATGGCCGTGGTCAACCCCGCAGGAGGGAAACGGTTCCATCCGGATCCGTCAGACCGGTGCAGGTTCCCCGCTCCCGAGGCGCCGGTAGGCGGCTTCGAACAAGTTCAGCTTCAAGGGCTTGGCCAGGTAGGCGTCCATTCCGGCGGCGAGGCAGCGGTCCCTGTCCTCCAGCGAATCGTGTGCGGTCAGGGCCACGATGGGCACGGGCGGCAGTCCCCCAGCCTGAAGCCTGCGGATCTCCCGGGTTGCCGCCAGACCGTCCATCTCGGGCATCTGGACGTCCATGAGGATCAGATCGAAGTTCGCCGCACGATAGGCCTCCACCCCCAGACGCCCGTTTTCGGCCACGGTCACCACGTGACCGTTCTTCTCCAGCAGACGCCTCGCCACCCGGCTGTTCACCGGATTGTCTTCCACCACCAGCACCTGGAGGGACCCGATCCCCACCCCGGCCTCTTCCCTCTCCCCCCTCGGCAACCGCGCTTCGGCCAGGAAGCTGAACGTGCTGCCCTCCCCCTCGGCGCTTTCCACCCAGAGCCCGCCGACCATCAGGCGCAACAGGCGCCGGGAAAGGGGCAGCCCCAACCCCGTTCCCCCGAACCTGCGGGCGAAGGAGTTGTCGGCCTGGTTGAAGGTCGCGAAGATGGTGGCCTGCTTTTCCCGGGGAATGCCGATACCCGTATCGTGGACGCGGCCGCGGATCTGCAGCCGTCGGCCCTGTTCCTCGCAGTCCAGTGCGACGTCGATGCGCCCGGCCGGTGTGAACTTCATGGCGTTGCCCACCAGGCTGGACAGCACCTGTTCCAGCCTGCGGCCGTCGATTTCCACCCATCCGGGAACGCGGTCGGAGACCTCCCAGGAGACAGCCGCACGGCAGTCGGGATACCTCGCCGCCTGGTCCGCGACGACGTCCTTCAGGAGCGTCCTCAGGTCGGTCGGCGCCGCCTTGAGTTCCAGCTGGCCGGCCTCGATCCTCGCGTAGTCCAGGACCCCGTTGACCAGCTGCAGGAGGCTTTCCCCGCTGCTGCGGACCATGTCCAGGTAGTCCCTCTGCTCGGCGTCCAGGTCGGTGGCCAGGCAGAGTTCGGTCATGCCGATGACCCCGTTGATGGGGGTCCTGATCTCGTGACTGATGTTGGCCAGGAAGAGGCTCTTGGCCTCGCTGGCCGCTTCGGCCGCCTCCCTGGCCACGTCCAGTTCCCGGGTGCGCCGTTCCAGCAGATCGGCGGCCTGGATCTCGCGCTGGATGTGCCTGTTCTGGATCCGGACCTGCAGGAGGTTGTAGACCAGATAGAGGGAGAACATGCCCCCGAGGATCAGGTTCTCCGGGGCGGACAGCCGCATCGCCGCCAGGATGGGCAACCCTCCGGTGAGCGCCAGGAAAGGATGGATCGACCTCAGATCGGCGGCGAGGGCGGTGATCGCTCCGGCGGTCAGGCCCGTGGTCACGAGCATGGCCAGGAGCAGCTGCCAGCCCGTTCCGAAACGGGCGGCCACGATCATGACGACCAGGCCCCAGGTCAGGGCGAAGGCCACGGTGGTGGCGATGAAGCTCATCCACCAGGTCTGGGGACGTGCGGCGAACTGCGCCTCGAACCTGCTGCAGAGAACCCTGCGCCACAGGCCCGCCCCCGTCTGAAGGGACAGGATGGCGCCCATGGTCCACGGCGCCGACTCCCACAATCCCGTCACCGACGCGACCACCAGGGTCACCACCGCATAGGCGAACGCGCCGGGAGCTCCCCTGCGGGCGAGCATCCTGGCGATGCGGATATCGGTTCCTGAGTTCACGGCCGTCGTCATGAGCCTTGCCATCGGTCTTCCGTCGGATTGGCGCAAATTCCAGGGGATGATCCCCAGGGTTCTATCGGCACCCGGACCCTGTTCTCAACCCTTTTCCTGCCGCTTCGGGCCGAGGATGAAAACAGCTTTGCACCCCGTGTGGCCTGTGGTAGGGTGAGCCCACGAATCCCGCTTCATCGTCGGCCCTTGAAGCAAGCCATTGGCAATCAAGGCTTTGCCAATTGAGCCATCCACCTCACCGAGGAGGCGTTATGCGCAAAACGACAATCTGTGCCCTAGTGGGAACGGCCCTGATCCTCTCGGGGGCCCACCCTGTGCTGGGGGCCGGTTTCAGCATCTACGAGGCGGGAGTCAGGGCCACCGCCCTCGGCGGGGCCTTCACCGCCACCGCCGACGACGGATCCGCCCTCTTCTACAACGCCGCCGGCCTATCCTTCCAGGAACGTCCGAGTTTCAACCTTCACCTGATGACCATCACCCCCCAGTTCAAGTTCAACGGCCAGCTGGCCAAGGGGGGCGCCGTCGAAACCGGCCAGTCGGACAAGAAGATCTTCCCGGTGCCTGGCGTCTATTACACCAACAACACCGGAAACAAGCTGGCCTACGGGGTCGGCCTCTATGCTCCCTTCGGCCTGGGCGTCACCTGGAAGGACGGCAGCGAGTGGATCGGGCGCCGGGTCAGCCATGACGTCTACATCGAGACCATCTACGTCACCCCGGCGGTCTCCTACCTGATCGCCGACGGCCTGGCCCTGGCCATCGGCCTCGACGTGGCCAAGCAGAAGATCGACCTGACCAAGTTCTCTCCCGAACCCACCTACGGGACCAACGCCATCGAGACCACCATCGAAGGCCACAGCGACATCAACGTCACCCCTTCGTTCGGTCTGATGTACCGCCCCGACGACAAGCTGTCCCTCGGCGTGATGTACCACCACAAGAAGACCATGAACTACGACGACGGGGACGCCACCCTGAACAACGCCATACCCGTGGACGACCCCTTGTACTCGTGGCCGGCCAACCTGATCGCCGGTCTGGGGGGCTCCGACCAGAAGCTCACCTCCGAGCTGAACCTGCCCTACATCCTGAGCTTCGGGCTCGCCTACCGCATCCAGGAACGCCTGGCCGCCGAAGTGAACTACGTCCGGTTCGGCTGGGGCACCTTCGAGAAGCTGGCCCTCGACTTCGACAACGACAATCTCGATCAGACGATCCACTTCAACTACGAGGACACCTGGCAGCTGCGCTTCGGCGTCGATTACCAGGTGATGCCCGGGAAGTTCAATCTCATGGCTGGATACGTCCGCGACAACACGCCCCAGCCCCTGGCAGCCGTGAGCCCCATCCTTCCGGACAGCGACCGGAACGACTATTCCCTCGGCGCCCAGTACAGGTCCGGCGCCTGGGACTTCGGCTTCACCTACATGGTGGTGGTCGGTGACGAGCGGACCAACGTCGAGAACGGCGAGCCGGTGCGCAACACCACGGATTACCCCTTCGGCACGTACAAGTCACTGGCCAACATCTTCGGCCTGAGCTGCGGCTACAACTTCTAGGAGGAGGTGCAGGAAATGAAGAAGACCCTGTTTTACGCCACCCTGACGGGTGCCCTGCTCGCCCTCCTGCTTGCAGGATGCTCCCTCGACGATCCGATGGACGTCAGCGACACCGTGAATCCCCCCACCGCGAGTGAGGCCGGAACCCCCTACCTGGCCATCGGCAACAGCCTGACCGCCGGGTACATGGATGCGGGCCTGATGGTCGCCGGGCAAGGCACCAGCTTCCCCGCCCTGATCGCCATGCAGCTGGGCATGAGCACCGACCCGTCCGTCGCCGGCGCCTTCACCCAGCCCTTCGTCAACGCTCCCGGCATCGGGTCGTCTGATGTGGGCGAGGGCCTGGTATCCGGCGTCCTGCACTATGACGGGGCGGGCGTGACCCCCCTCGGTGTGACGGCCTCCGCGGCCGTCCCCGGCCTGCTGCTGGCAGCCGCGGTGCCGACCCAGTACAACAACCTGGGGGTTCCCGGGGCCCGCCTGATCGAGGCCCGGACGGTCTACAGCGCGGCCTCCAGCTTCGGCGCCCCGCTGGGTTCGCCCAACCCCTTCTTCGACTTCATCAACCGGGCCGCCTTCTTCGGCAACGTGAGCATGCCGGCGGACGCCACGACCGGGTTCCCGGCCTACGAGTCGGCCTCGCAGCTGTGGCAGGCCATCGCCCGCGGTCCCGCCCTGGTCACCCTCTGGCTCGGCGCCAACGACGTCCTGAGCGCGGGCCTCAGCGGCGAGCCCACCACCTATCCCCTGGTCACCGATCCCGCCGCGTTCGGCGCGGAGTACGGCCAGTTGCTGGGCGCCCTTGCCGGCGGCCTGGCGTCCCGCAACGGCCGCCCCTCGACCATCGTGGTGGGGACCGTGCCCAACATCAACAACTCGGCCTACTTCCTGCCCAAGGCGGCCTTCGAGGCCGTCTTCGGGGCCTGGCCCACCACCGAGACGGACGTCCAGTACGTCCTGATCCTGGACTTCCTGTCCTGGTTCGATCCCACGTTTCCGGGTGTCATGCCTGCCGACATGACCCTCGACACCGAGGAAGTCACCTATCTGTCCACCGTCATCGGCGGCTACAACGCGGGGATCAGCCAGGTCGTGGCCGGGGTGAACGCCACCGGTCTGGCCAACTGCGGGATCATGGACGTCAACGCCGCCCTGGACGCCCTGACGGCCGAGCAGAAGCAGCACTTCCTCTACCTGAGGGCCATCCACGGGGATGAAACGGTCGCCGAGACCGCGGCCCGCACCTACTTCTCCCTCGACGGGGTGCATCCCAACCAGATGGGCTACGCCTACGTCGCCGGGAAGTTCATGGACGCGATCGAGCTCACCGACGACAGCTACTCCTTCGACCCGGTGCCCCCGGCCGCCTTCACCTGGGATCCGACCTACGCCGGCTACGGCGGGGGCAAGTCCGCCGTCGCGTCGGACGGGATCCCCCGCGTGGATCCGGCCCTGGTCGCCTCCATCAAGGCCTTCTTCAAGTAGGACCGTCCTTTTCCACGCAGGACCGGGGGAGCCGCAAGGCTCCCCCGGTTCCTTTGAAACCCCGTATTTTCAATTTTCCGTGCCGGATTTGCCCGTCCGGTGTTATTTTGGAAGTCGAACCCCGGCCACGGAAACCCGATCCCATCCGCGAGGTAACGGCCCGCATGCACTACTATCGATCGAACTCCGGTTTCGGCTCGACCATGACCCCCGTGGTCAAGAACCTCATCCTGGCCAACGTGGTCGTCTTCATGCTGCAGACCTTCACCGGCGGAGGCCTGACCGGCCGCCTGGGCCTGCTCGACCAGTGGTTCACCTTCGTGCCCCGCCTGGCCATCTTCGACCTGCAGATCTGGCGCTTCGTCACCTACATGTTCCTGCACGGGGGATTGTTCCACATCCTGTTCAACATGTTCGCCCTGTGGATGTTCGGTTCGCAGATCGAACGCCTGTGGGGCAGCCGCACCTTCCTGATCTACTACTTCGTCTGCGGCATCGGCGGCGCCGTCACCTACGGCATCTTCAACCTGGCCGGGATGGAAGCCTACATCCCCATGCTCGGAGCCTCGGGCGCGGTCTACGGCATCCTGCTGGCCTACGGGCTCACCTATCCCGACTCGGTGATCCTGATCTTCATGGTCGTGCCCATGAAGGCCAAGTACGCGGTGATCCTGTTCGGCTTCATCGAACTGATGAGCACCATGGGATCGCACGGATCCTCGGGGGTGGCTCACCTGGCCCACCTCGGCGGCATGGTGGCCGGGTTCATCTTCCTGCGCTGGACGGTGCCGGCCCTGGCCCGGGGCGGCGCCATCGGCGGGCTGACCGAGGCCTTGCGCCGGGCCAAGGCCCGCCGGAGCATGCGGATGGTGCGGCCCGACCGCAACTCCGGTCCCGACACCCCTGATCAGGGGAACCGCACCCACGGGAACGAAAACCAGGAGCAGATCGACCGGATCCTCGACAAGATCTCGCGCGAGGGCCTGCAGAGCCTGACCCCCGAGGAGCAGGAGATCCTGCGCCGCGCCGGGCGGAAGTAGCCGGCCGGGCCATGGACCTGAGCATCGTCATCGTCAACTGGAACACCTGCGGCCTCCTCCGCGATTGCCTCGCCTCCCTTCCTGCCGCCACCGCCGGTCTGGCCACCGAGATCCTCGTCGTGGACAACGCCTCGCAGGACGGGACGGCGGCCATGATCGGCCGGGATTTCCCCCACGTACGTCTGCTGGAAGCCGGCGGCAACCTCGGTTTCGCGCGGGCCAACAACCTGGCCCTGCCCCGGACCACCGGGGACATGGTCCTGCTGCTGAATCCCGACACCGTCTGTCCGCCGGGATCGCTGACCCGCCTGTTCGCCTTCATGCACCGGCATCCGGGGGCCGGGGCCGCCGGCCCCCGCCTGGTGGACGCCGAGGACCGCCCCACCCTGAGTTTCGGTTTCTTCCCCCGGCTGCGAGATCACTGGCTGGGCTTCCTCGACCCCCGGCGGCTGTGGCTGCGCGGCCCTCTGGCCCGCCGCATCGTCGTGGCCCCCTCCCGCAGCGAACCCTCCCATCCGGTGGATTACGTGGTCGGCGCCTGCCTCCTGATGCGCCGGCACGCCCTGGACCGGGTCGGCCCGCTGGACGAACGGTTCTTCCTGTACTTCGAGGAGACCGACTGGTGCTACCGGGCGCGGGCCGCCGGCCTGGAGGTCTGGTTCTGCGGGGAGGCGGAGATCAGGCATCTGGAGGGGGCGGCCGCCGGGACGGTGGGCGGGTTCAGCGCGCGCCAGTTCCAGCTGAGCTACCGGCTGTTCGTGGCCAAGCACTACGGGAAGTGGCGGGTGGGCTGGTACCGTCTGGCCCAGTTCCTGGAATTCGGCGGCAAGGCCCTGCTGAGGCGGCTGACGCCCGGAGAGCACAACCGGGAACGGGCCCGGGGGCTATGGCTGAAAGCCAGGCTGCAACTGGTGAACGACCTGCGACCCGAGCCGCCGGGACGAACCGGCCAATGATCAGTTGCGCTGGCCGGCGCGCGTCTTCTTCTCGAACTCCGCGATGAGATCCTTGCCCGAACCCAGGCTGATGATCCGGAACTCCTCGATGTGGAGGGTCCCGTCGTCCAGCACGTTCAGCTCGAGATCGAAGGTGCGGCAGAGTTCCCGGAACTGTTCCGGCCGCTCCTCCAGCAGGTAGAGGGCCAGCACGGGGTTGGCCTGGATCTGGAGCCTCTTCTCGTTGAAGACGATGGCGATCCGGTGGACCAGGCGCTCGATGCGGTTGCTCATCGTCTCCATGGACAGCACCTTGCCGGTCTCCCGGCAGTAGGGGCAGGGATCCGAGAGCTGACTCAGCAGGGACGGCCTCACGCGCTGGCGGCTCATCTCCACCAGGCCCAGCCCGCTGACCTGGAAAACCTTGTGGCGGGCCCGGTCTCTCTTCAGGTGGGTACGCAGCTCGTTGAAGACCCGCTTCTTGTTGCCCTCGTTCTCCATGTCGATGAAGTCGATGACGATGATGCCTCCGACGTCGCGCAGGCGCAGCTGCCGGGCCACCTCGCGAGCCGCCAGCATGTTCGTCTGGAGGATGGTGTCCTCCTGGTTGCGCTTGCCGGTGAAGCGGCCGGTGTTCACGTCGATGGACACCAGGGCCTCGGTGGGCTCGATGATCAGGTAGCCGCCCTTCTTCATCCAGACCCGCTTGTCCAGCGAGCGGCGGATCTCCTGCTCGATGTCGAACTCGTCGAAGAGAGGCAGGTCGCCGCGGTACAGGCGGATGCGGCCCTTGAGCTCGGGGGCGAAGGTCTTGGCGTAGGCCACCAGGCGCTCGTAATCCTCCTTGTCGTCGATCACGAGGCGGTCGGTGTCCTCCTTGAAGATGTCGCGCACCAGACCGACGACGATGCCCACGTCCTCGTGCACCAGGGCCGGGGCCTGGACCTCGGTGCGGGCCTGGGCGATCTTGCGGATCAGGTTGCCGAGGTAGGCCACGTCCTGCTTGATGGCGTTCTCGCTGACGCTGGTGGCCGCGGTGCGGATGATGAAGGCGCCCTCTTCGGTCCGATGCTTCTGGAGCAGCTGCTTCAGGCGCACCCGCTCCCGCCGGTCCTCGATCTTGCGGGAGACGCCGATGTGCCGTCCCTTGGGCATCATGACCAGATAGCGGCCCGGCAGGCTGATGTCGGCGGTCAACCGCGGTCCCTTGGTGCTGATCGGTTCCTTGGTGACCTGGACGAGGATGGGATCACCGACCTTCAGGACGTCCCCGATGTTGGGAACCATGCGCTGACGGTGGCGCCCGCCCCGGGCGGGGGCTTCCTCCTCCTCGCTGTCGTCGTGGTCGAGGTCCGAGGCGTGCAGGAAGCCCGCGCGCTCCATCCCGATGTCCACGAAGGCGGCCTGCAGGCCCGGCTTGACCGAGGTGACCTTGCCGAGATAGACGTTGCCGACGATCCGCTTGGCGTCGGCGCTCTCCATCAGGAGTTCCACCACCTCCCCGTCCTCGAGCATGGCGATGCGCACCTCGTGGGGGGTGGAATTGATGATGATCTCTTTTTTCATAGGTTGGCCGACCCGGTTCCCCCGGCGGCGGCGTTGTTCCTTCCCCGTCGATTCTCAGCCGGCCAGATGCCGGCTCAACCAGTAACGCAGATTGATCTCGCCCACCTCTTCCAGGGGCGACAACCAGCGTCCATCGTTTTGCAGGCCGAACATTCCCGTGCGGGTGATCAGACAGTGCCCGGGTTCGGACAGGGCTTCACCCAGCAGGGCGGCCAGGAAATCCACCACCGGCATGATCGCGCCGGTCTCACTGCGCAACAGAGCGAAGCCGAGTACGGTGGAGCCGTCCTCCGCTTCGTCCAGGACCTCGACCCGGCCGCCGTGGATCATGCGCCGGGCGTCGAACTCCACATCGCCCTTGGGGCGTTTCCTCGTGAACGGCCAGGTCTCGCTGGCGCTGAACTCGCGCACCCGGGCCGCCACGGTTTCCCGATCGGGGCCGCCTTCCCGCGGGGCGGGCAACACGGCCCTGAAGTCGAATCGGCCGACGCTCTGATCGATGGACACCGGCGTCTGGCTGCCCACCAGCGCCTGTCCCAGGACCCGCAACCCCTCCGGCAACACCCGGTTGAGCTCTTCGTCCCACCCGGGGTGCTCATGGTTCAGGGCCAGGTCCAGATATTCGCGCAAACCAACGACGCCCACCGGCACCGGCGGGCCGAACTTCAGCAGCGGATGTGGATGATAGCCCTTGCTGTAGGCTACAGGCAAGCCGGAACGTCGCAGGGCCAGCTGCATCTGGCGCTGGAAATCCAGATGGCCCAGGAACACCATCTCGCCGGTCTTGCTGAATTCCATGCGGTACCAGCACTTGGCGGCGGCCTGTTGCCTCCAGACCACCCATTTCCGGTCCTCCCGGCCCGGATCGGCCGGATCGGCATTGCGGGGATCGAAGCCGGGCCGGGACCGCTCCGGTTTCCCCTCCCGGTTCGCCCGGTCCTGCGTCTCAACCCTCCCGGAAGGTTGACCGCGGACCTCCCGGGGGTCGGCAGGCCCCCTCCGGCGCTGGTCCTGTCCCTCCAGGAGCGAGAAGACGTGCTGGAGGTCCCCGACGCAGGGCCCGCAGTGGTAACAAGGGCCCTCGATCCGGCAGTCGGGGATGGTCCCTGCCTTCCGGCTGCGCCCCCAGTCCCGTTGCAGGAACGCCTTCTCCACACCCAGGTCGACCTCGTCCCAGGGCAGGGGGGCATCCGGATCGCGCTCGGCGAGGTAGGGTGCGGGATCGACTCCGCTTGATGCCAGCGCCTCTTCCCAGCGGTCGAAACGGAAGTGTTCGCTCCAGCCGTCGAACCGGGCTCCCAGCTTCCAGGCTCCGACGACCACCGGGGCCAGTCGCTCGTCCCCCAGGCCGAGCAGGGCCTCGAGATACGAGGTCTCCGGATCCCGCAGGCTGACCTTCACGTTCATCCGGCGCAGGGGCCGGGCCAGGTAGTTGTTGCGCCGGTCGATCTCGGCCCGGGAGATCTGGCCCGCCCACTGGAACGGAGTGTGGCTCTTGGGCGCGAACGGCGAAATCGAAACGTGGATCTGGGCGCCCCCCCGGGGGGCCTCGGCGACCACACGTCCCACCAGGGCCACCAGTTCGTCGAGGTCCTCGTTGGTCTCGGTCGGCAGTCCGATCATGAAGTAGAGCTTCACGGTATTGACGCCGGAGTTCAGGGCGCGGGAAGCGGTCCCGATGATCTCGTCCTCGGTGATGTTCTTGTTGATCACGTCCCGCAGGCGCTGGCTGCCCGCTTCCGGCGCGAAGGTGAAGCTGGCCGGCTTTTCGCGGCTGATCCGGTCGTAGAGATCCTCGTCCACCGAATCCATGCGCAGGCTCGGCAGCACCAGGTTGGTCCGGGTTCCCCCGAGGGCGTCCTGGATCCCGGCCACCGTCTCCCCCAGCCCCGAGAAGTCGCTGGTGGACAGGCTCAGAAGGCCGACCTCGGCGTGCCCGGAGGCCTTCAGACCCTCCCTGGCCGCGGCCACGACCCCGTCCGCATCCCTTTCCCGCACCGGGCGGGTGATCATTCCCGCCTGGCAGAAACGGCAGCCGCGCACGCAACCGCGCATGACCTCCAGGGCCAGCCGGTCGTGGACCGGTTCGATGACCGGCACGATGGGATCGGGCGGGGGAAAGGCGTTCAGGTCGTGGATGACGCGGGCCCGGACGGGTCCGCGGACGTCCGGATGCCAGGCCCCCGGCAGGGCGCGCACCCGTTCCAGGAGCGCGGCACGGTCCAGGCCGGCCTGCTTGCCGTCGGCCACCACGGCCGCGGCCTCCTGGATGATCTCCTCCCCGTCCCCGAGGAACACCACGTCGAGGAAGGGTCCCACCACCGCGGGATTCAGGACGCAGGATCCCCCCGCCAGGAAGATGGGATGGTCCTCCGTCCGGTCCGCGGCCAGCAAGGGAGCCCCGCTCAGATCGATCATGGTCAGCATGTTGGTGTAGGCCAGTTCGTACCCCAGGGAGAACCCCACCAGGTCGAACCGCCCCGCCGGACGGCGCGATTCCAGCCCGAACAGCGGCAGGCCCTCCGACCGCATCCGCTGCTCCATGTCGGGCCAAGGGGTGAAGACAAGGTCGCAGTAGGTCCGGGGCAGGCGGCTCAGGAGGGAGTAGAGGATCCGCAGCCCCTGGTGGGACATCCCCACCTCGTAGGCGTCCGGGAAGGCCAGCAGGACGTTGGCGCCGCCGGGGGTGAACCCTTCGCGCCGGGTGCCGGCTTCGCCGCCGATGTAGCGGCCCGGATTGGAGACCAGGGGCAGGATCCTGCGGAGCAGGGTCCGGGACAGTTCGCCCGGATCGTCGAATCGGGCATCGGGTCGCCAGGCGGCGTCCCCGGGGGAGCTGGGTCCGGTCAATGTCACCTCGATGCTATGTCGTGTTCCCGCCCTCGGGGGGAAAGGGTTTCACCTTGATCTCTGCGCCGGCGGCATGCTCGTCGAAGACGAGCTTGTTGGGGGTCTCGGAGAACGAGACCGGATACCGGCCGGTGAAGCAGGCGTCGCAGTACTTGTCGCCGTCCCCGGCGGCCTCCTTCAGGCCGTCCAGGGACAGGTAGGCCAGGGAGTCGACCCGCAGGTAGGTCGCGATCTCCTCGACCGTGTGGCTGGAGGCGATCAGCTCGTTGCGCACGGGGGTGTCGATCCCGTAGTAGCAGGGATTGGTCACCGGCGGGGAGGCGATGCGCAGGTGCACCTCGCGTGCCCCGGCCTGCCTGATCAGCTTGACCAGCTTGCGCATGGTCGTTCCGCGCACGATCGAATCGTCCACCACCACGACGCGCCGGTCCCGGATCACGTCGGCCACCGGATTGAATTTAATGCGTACGGACATGTCCCGCACCTTCTGGGCGGGAGAGATGAAGGTGCGGCCGATGTAGTGGTTGCGGATCAGGGCGAGTTCGAAGGGGATCCCGGTCGCCCGGCTGAAGCCCAGGGCGGCGGTGTTCGACGAGTCGGGAACCGCGCAGACCAGGTCGGCCTCCACGGGCGCTTCCCGGCCGAGGATCTCCCCGCTGCGGCGCCTGGCCGTCTCCACATTGGTGCCGAACACCGTGCTGTCCGGCCGCGAGAAGTAGACGTGCTCGAAGACGCAGCGCTTCTCGGGGGCCTGCTGGGCCAGCCGCCTGCTGGACAGTTCCCCCCGGCCGAGGACGACCATCTCCCCCGGCTCGATGTCCCGCAGGTACCTGGCGCCGATGATGTCGAAGGCGCAGCTCTCGCTGGCCACCACGAAGCTGTCCTGGTAGCGGCCCAGGCACAGGGGCCGGAAACCGTAGGGATCGCGCACCGCGATCAGCTTGTCCCGGGTCAGCAGCACCAGCGAGTAGGCACCCTTCACCTGGGGCAGGATCTCCCCCAGCGCGTCCTCCACCACCGCCGCCGGATTGCGGGCCAGCATGTGCAGGATGACCTCGCTGTCGCTGGTGGTCGAGAAGATGGAGCCCTCCAGTTCCATGTCGCGCCGGAGTTCCGGCGCGTTCACCAGGTTGCCGTTGTGCGCCAGGCTCATCGTCCCCCGGTGCGAGGCCACCTGGAGAGGCTGGGCGTTCAGGATGTTGCTGGAGCCCGAGGTGGAGTACCGCACGTGGCCGATGGCGAAGGACCCGGTGAGCGTCCGGGTGGTGGTTTCGTCGAAGACGTCGGCCACCAGCCCCATCCTCTTGTGGGTCGACAGCCGGTGCCCGTCGGCGACGGTGATGCCCGCGCTCTCCTGGCCCCGGTGCTGGAGGGCGTGCAGGGCCAGGCTGGCCAGTTCGGCGGCGCCTCCCACCCCGGCGATCCCCACCACTCCGCACTCTTCGCGCCAGTGTCTCTTCAGATCCATCGTGTCTCCCGTCCGGCTCCGCGCTCAGCGCACGGCCAGCAGCCAGTCTTCCATGTGAGGGTTGAGCAGCAGGCCTTCCTTGCGGTGGCGGGCCACGGCCAGGGATTCGGCCAGGGCGGCCGCCTCTCCGGGTTCCGCCGCCAGGACCAGCCGCCAGAGGACACCGCCGAGCACCGGTCCGGTCTCCCCCCGGGGGAACGAGATCACATCCACCGCCACCGTGCCGGTCGCCGCCGCACCGCCCAGCAGACGGTCGTACAGGCCGGGATCCGGAGGCAGATCGCTCCGCAGGGGGTCGCCAGGCCAGGCCGCCGCGAGGTCGTGGCCCGTGCCCTGGAACCAGGGCCCCTCATCGCCCGCGGCCGCAAAGACCCCGAAGTGGTGCTTGTTCGGGTTGAAGCAGCGCCCGGTCTCGAGCAGACGGTCCGCGCCGCCCGGAAACGCCTCGCCCCAGAAGGTGTGCATTTCGCAGCGGAACAGGCCGGCCAGGCGGTCTCCTCCGTCCAGGCGCCGCTGCATGACGCGCAGCGCCGTGGCGGCGTGGAGATCGACGCCCTTGTGGCTGGTGATCAAGGTGGTTTGCAGGCTCATGTCCTCGTTTCCCGGTTCCACCCTCGCGGGTTCAACACAGCTCGATCAGACGGCGCAACAGGAAGGCCCCGGGACCGGGGCTCTCCAGCACGGCGAAGTCCCCGGCCCAGGCACGGCGCTCGCGGGCCCAGGCGTGGGGCAGGTCCTCGGGGACCATCCGCAGCAGGGCCGCGCGCTCGGGATGGGGCATCATGGCCAGCACGTTGCCGCGGGCGTTGGTCAGACCCGCGACGTCCAGGACCGCCCCGTTGGGATTGCTGCTGGAACGCCCGCCCAGGGCCGCATAGCGCAGGGCGACGTGGCCGGCTGCCGCCAGACGGTCGAAGAACGCGGGGTCCTCGTGGGTAAATCGCCCCTCGGCGTGGGCCATGGGCAGGGGCACCGTCCCCTCCAGCCCCTCCACGAAGGGGGTCGTCGCCCGGGGATGCCTTTCCAGGGCCACCCAGTTCGTGTAATAGCCGTCCCGGCCCCGGTAGCGGTTGTGGGCCAGGGCCACCTCCACCGCTCCCGGCTCGATTCCCGGAACCAGCCCCGCCTCCACCAGAACCTGGCAGCCGTTGCAGATGCCCAGCACCGGCTTCCCCCGCTCCGACTGCTCCAGGAGGATCCTCAGCAGGGGATCCTTGGCCGCGACCGCCCCGGCCCTCACCCGGTCCTGGTAGCTGAAGCCGCCGGGGACCAGGAAACCGTCGAAGTCCGCGAGTTCGGTCGCGGACCGGGTCCAGCGGAAGACCTCGGCCCGGGCCCCGAACCGGTCGAGCAGGCGGGCCGACTCGTCCTCGCAGTTCACTCCCGGCAGCTGGACGACGGCGATGCGCGGGCGCCCCGTGCGGGCGGACCGGCGACCGGGATCGCCGGCGAACTCCTCTTCTGACAGCGCTGCGGACGGCGCAGGGACGGCCTCGGCCGCGTCCTGCCCGCCCATGATCCGGGGCAGGGCCTGCTGCCAGCGGCGGGCCATCTCCCCGGTGTCGATTTCAAGGAGAGGCTGCCCTCCGGCCACGGCGACGGTGATGGCGGGCCCGCCGGTGACCTCGCCCAGGCGGCTCCAGGTGACGCCCGCCCCGTCCAGCAGGTCGGCGGCCTCCTCCAGGTGGTCGGGCGGCACGGTCAGCAGGAATCCCCCGGCCTCGCCGAACAGGAATTCCCTCGCCGTCAATCCGGCGTCGGCCGGCAGGACGAGGGATGCTCCCCGCACCTCGGCGCCCTCGAGCCCGAGGGCCATCTCGCTCAGGCACAAGGCCAGCCCGCCGTCGCTGATGTCGTGGACGGCCGACGGCAGCCCGGCCCGGACCAGGTCGATCACCGCCCGGATCTCGCGCCTGGCCGTCGGGAAGTCGAGGGAGGGGACCGCTGGACGGCCGGCCTGGAACCCGGCGGCGAGATAGGCCGAGCCGCCGAGATCGGGAACCCGGGCGCCGATCAAGAGGATCACGTCGCCGGCTTCCTTGAACCGCTGGCTGCGGCAGAGGGCATGATCCTCGATCATCCCCACGCAGGCCACGATGGGCGAAGGCGCGACGCTGCGGCCGCTGTTGCTCTGGTTGTAGAAGCTCACGTTGCCGCTGATCACCGGCAGGGGTTCCCCCTCCCGGGCGAAGCAGCCCACGCCGCGGCAGGCGTCCCCCACCCCTCGCACGGCCTCGGCGAACTGCCAGAAGGCCTCGGGCACCTCGGGGTTGCCGAAGTTGAGGCAGTCGGTGACGGCCGCGGGTTCGGCCCCCACGCAGGCCACGTTGCGGCAGGCCTCCAGGACGGCGGCGGCGCCGGCGGTCCAGGGGTCTTCCAGCCCCAGCAGGGGATTGCCGTCGGCGGTGATGGCCACCGCCCGGCGGGAGCCCGCCACCGGAGCCAGGACCCCCGCGTCGGCCTCGCCGGGACGCAGGATGGTGTTGGCCTGCACCTCGGGGTCGTAATGCCGGTAGACGTACTCGCGGCTGCACAGGTTGGGGCTTTCCAGGAGCGCCAGCCATTCCTCGGCGATCCGCTCCGGCGCCGCTTCGGGCAGGCGGACCTCGGGGCCGATGACCGGCCGGGCGATGGGGCGGGCCGGACGGTCGTAGCGGATGCCCTCGGTGATGGTCTCCACCGGAGCCCGGCAGAGGATGCGGTCCCCCACCCGCAGCACGTAGGTGCGTTCGGCGGTGACCGAGCCGATGCGGCAGGCGCATGCGCCGTCGTAGAGCGACGGCAGGGCGAAGTCCTCGTTGTAGATCTTCAGGACCTTCTCCGTGAGCCGGGCCGGCACCGCCAGGCCATAGCGCTCCTGGGTCTCGCTGCAGGCGCAGACCCGGGCGGGCAGGCCCGCGATCTGGTGCACCAGTGCCAGGTCCACGTCGCAGCCGAAACCGCCGGCGTCCACCAGCTCGCTGGTCACGCAGGACACGCCGCCGGCGCCCAGGTCCTTGAACCCGATGGCCGCGCCCTCGGCCCGGACCATCTCCAGCATGGCCTGGTTGGCCACGGTCAGAATGCGCTTGAGGAAGGGGTCGGGGGTCTGCACCGACCCCTTGTTCTCGGTGGCCGCCTCGGCGTCCAGGGTGGCCGAGGCGAAGGCGGCGCCCCCCATGCCCGACCAGTCGGTGGGCTTGCCCACCAGGATCAGATCGTACGGCTCCTCCACCGCCTGCGGAGGCACCGCGCTGTGGGTGATGTGGTCCACCTCGACGATGCCCACCGCGACCACGTTCACCAGGCAGTTCTCGTTGAAGCTAGGATGGAAGTAGACGTCCCCACCCAGATTGGGCACCCCGATGGCGTTCCCGTACTGCCAGATCCCCCTGACCACGTCCCGGGCGATGTCCACGCGGTGCGCCGCCCCCGCGCCGTCCTCCCCCTCGGGCCAGCCGAAGCGCAAGGGATCCAGGGCGGCGATGACCTGCCCGCCCATGCAGTAGACGTCGCGCACGATCCCGCCGATGCCGGTGGCGGCGCCCTCGACGGGCATGACCTGGCTGGGATGGTTGTGCGACTCGTGGGCCAGGATGATCCCGTAGCGCTTGCCGTCGATCACGCCGAAGTCCACGATGCCGGCGTCCTCGACCGGACCGATGATCACGTTGGCCGCGCTCGTCGGCAGGTTCGCCTTCAGGTGGGGCCGGCTGCTCTTGTAGGAGCAGTGCTCGCTCCACATGGTGTCGAACAGCGTCATCTCGGTCAGGGTGGGATCGCGCCCCAGCAGTTCGGCCACGCGGCGCGCTTCGCCGGCCGCAAGGGTCAGGCCGTGGGATCGCAGATAGGACTGGAGGGCGTCGTCGGCCAAAGCACCGACGGGGACGGGAGCGAAACTCTCGTCTGGAAAATCATGGTCACGGTTCACCGCGGAGCTCCAGGGAGAAAGCGGGCTGATCGGGGCCAGGGAGCCATCAATCTAGCATCCCCCCGCCGGTTGCGAAAGCCCCCAGCGGGCGACCGGGCATTTTCTCCGCCCCAGCAAGGAAACAGATTCCGCGACCGCCTTCCGGGCGCCGGTGGTGTAAAAAGTGCCCCGGCGGGAGCCGGGGCACTTGAAATCAGACCTGCGAGGCCGGTGTCAGCCTTCGGCCTTGGGATGGCAGGCGGTGCACTTGGTCGGGGCCGTGGATTCGGCGTTCTTGGCCACGGCGTCCGCATGGCAACCGATGCAGCTGATGTGGTAGGGGTTGGTCTTCTTGCTGCTTTCGCTGCACTTGGGGGTCTCGGCCTTCTCGGGAGCGATGTGGCAGGAACCGCAGGTGGCGACCTTCATCTCGGCGAAGTTGGCGGCGGTCAGGCCCTCGCTGGTATGGTGGCAGGTCACGCAGTCGATCTTCAGGTCGACGTGGGCCTTGTGGGGGAATTCCACCGGGGTCTTCTTGTCGGCGCATTCCTTGATGGTGATATTTTCGGGCAAACCCTCGGCCAGGGCGACCAGCGCGACACCAGCCATGAGGGCGATGAGGGTCATAAGAGTCAGCTTCCGCATTGATCGATCCTCCTGAAAGTGTGGCAAGGTCCCTTTGAACGGTGAAA
>JAHJTW010000171.1 GCA_018829565.1 bacterium
CAGTTCCTGGCGGGGATCGAGGCGCTGCCCGCCGCCAGGGTGGCGGACGCCATGTTCGCCCTCCTGGATTCCATCGGCAAGCTGTACGGCATGTCCCTGGACGAGAAGCATCTCAAGGTTCTGGAGGCGGGCAGGTCCGCCCTGGCCACCCAGAACAACCGGCCCCTGCTGGCGGTCATCGACGAGGCCGACCGGGTCGAGGCCCTGCGTCTCAAGGGGGTCATCAGCGGCAATTCCGGGCTCAACTCCGCCCACCGGGCCCAGCTCCTGGGTTACCTGCGCTCCAAGCACGCCGATCTGTTCGTGGAGATCACCCGGGAATGGGAGGAGCCCGGCACCATCTACACGACCGAACCGGGTCTGCGCCGCCAGCAGGAAGCGCTCAAGTTCATCATCGAGACGGAGATCCCCCAGGTGGCCCGGCAGATCGGCGAGGCCGCCAGCTTCGGGGATCTCAGCGAGAACAGCGAGTACACCGCCGCCCTCGAGAAGAGGGATCAGCTGGCCAGCCGCGCCACCCGGATGCAGGCCGAACTGGACATGGCCAAGACCATCTCCCACGACATGGCCGCAAGCGATTTCGTCAACATCGGCACCCGGGTCACCGTCCGTCTCCTGCCCGATGGCCCCGAGGAGGTCTACACCTTCCTGGGACCCTGGGACACCGACGTGGAGAACCGCACCCTGAACTACCAGGCGCCCCTGGCCCTGGCGTTCATGGGCTCCAAGGCGGGACAGGTGGTCGGGTACGGCCAGGGGGAAGAAGGCCGGCAATGGGAGATCCTCGCGATCGAACCGGCGCCGGGGATCTGACCAGAACCTGGCCTGCCGGGATGGTATTTGGCCGGAAGCCGCCGGGAAGGAATGACCCGGCGGCTTCTGTCTTTAAATATCGGATTCTCAGGAAAATGTATCCAAACAAATAAAAAAACAACCTGAAGACAATTGCATTGAAGGGTTCCCCCGCCCTGACTTCTAAAGGAATCCCTGGCCGCACCGGTTTCCATTCAACCGCCAACGGGAATGGGTCTTGCGAACCACGCCCGCACGATGCCGTCCGGTTGCCGGTCGGCGTTGCGGACGGGATCCGGATTCGGCCGCAGGGATGCGGCAGGGGGAGTTCATGGCCAAGGTCAAGACCAAGAGGCTGGGGGAGATCCTGATCGATGCCGGGATCGTCACCCCCGAAAAACTCGATATGGCCTTGAACGAGCAGCGTCAGACCGGCGAGAAGCTGGGCATGATCCTGCAGCGCCTGGGCGTCTGTTCGGAGAAGGAGATCTCCAGGGTCCTGGCCGGGCAGGCCGGGGTGGACACGGTGGATCTGTCCCAGGTCAAGCTCGACCGCCATGCGATGGATCTCGTGGACAAGGAGTTCGCGGAGCAGCGCTCCCTGGTGGCCCTGGAGCACCGGGGCAGCACCTTGCGCGTGGCCATGGCCAACCCCACCGACCTGGAGACCATCGACCAGCTGGGCCGCATGACCGGGTTGTACGTCGACGTGGTCCACGCGCCCGAACGGGACGTCCAGGATGCCCTGATCCGACTGTTCGGCCAGCAGAAGGACGGGTCCGGGGACGTCCCGGTCCTGATCGAGCAGGCCCAGCGGGCCCTGGCCAGCGGGGTCAAGCTCGGCGACGGGGATTCCCCGTTCATCCGCCTGGTGGACCTGCTGATCGCCGAGGGGATCGGCGACGGGGCCACGGACATCCACATCGAGCCGGAGGAAAAGGTCCTGCGGTGCCGGTACCGCATCGACGGGCGTCTGGTCCAGGGGGCCATCCTGCCGCTGGATCTGCTGCCCATCGTCATCACCCGCCTGAAGATCATGGCCGAAATGAACATCAGCGAGAACCGCGTGCCCCAGGACGGGCGCATCCTTTTCGATCTGGGACGCAAGAAGGTGGACCTCCGCGTGTCGACCTTCCCCACGGTGCACGGGGAGACGATCGTCTGCCGCGTGCTCGACAAGGAGGCGCTGATCGTCGGTCTGGAGAAGCTGGGGATGCCGGAGCTGATGTACGAGGAGTTCCGGCGGGACATCGCCAGGCCCAACGGCATCGTCCTGGTGACCGGGCCCACGGGCTCGGGCAAGACGACCACCCTCTACTCCGCGCTGACCTACCTGAACAAGCCGGACACCAAGATCATCACCCTCGAGGATCCGGTGGAATACGAGTTGCCGGTCATCAACCAGGCCCAGATCAACAACGCCAAAGGATTCACCTTCGCCAAGGGATTGCGCGCGATCCTGCGTCAGGATCCGGACATCCTGCTGGTGGGCGAGATCCGTGACACCGAAACGGCCCAGCTGGCCATCCGCGCGGCGTTGACCGGGCACCTGGTCTTCAGCACGCTCCACACCAACAGCGCGGCGGGGGCGATCCCGCGCCTGCTGGACATGGGCGTCGAACCGTTCCTGCTGTCGGCCACCCTGGTTTCGGTGGTGGCGCAGCGCCTGGTGCGGACGATCTGCCGGGAATGCGCCCAGCCGGGTACGCCCTCGTCCGAGGACCTGGACCTCGCCGGTCTGTCCCGGTCGGATATCGAGGGGCTCGATCTCAAGCAGGGCAAGGGCTGCTCGCTGTGCCGGCAGACGGGTTACCGGGGCAGGATGGCCGTCTTCGAGTACCTGCGCATCGACAAGGACATCCGGCGGATGATCGTCGAGGGCAAGGACGCGGTGCAGATCGAGACCGCCGCCCGGGCCGGTGGCCAGCTCACGCTGAAGGATGACGCCCTCGCCAAGTTCCGTGCGGGCCAGACGACGCTCCAGGAAGTCATGAAGGTGGTTTCATGAGGGAATACCGGTACAGCGCCCTGACCACCACGGGCCAGACCATCACCGGCCTGCGCCAGGCTCCGAACACCGAGGCCCTGGTCGCCGAGTTGATGGAGCAGGGGCTGGTGGTCCTGAAGAGCAAGCCGACGCTCGGGGCGCTCGGCGCCGTCTTTTCCCCCTCGCGGCGTATCGGACGCAAGGAACTGCGGGATTTCACCCAGCACATGGCCACCTGCCTGCCGGCGGGGATTCCGGCCGTGGCGGCGATCGACGACTTCCGCAAGCAGAGCGAGGGGGTTTTCGGAGAGATCCTGACCGACATCCGCAACGACATCAGCAGCGGGACCCAGCTGGACGAATCGTTCGCCAGGCACCCCGAGGTCTTCTCCCCGGTGTACCTGGCCCTGGTGGCGGCCGGACAGAATTCCGGCGCCCTGGATTCGGCCTTCCTCGAACTGGTGAGCTACCTGGAATGGAACGACAACCTGCGCAGCCAGACGAGCCAGGCCATGATCTATCCGTCCATCCTGTTCGTCGCGATCATCGGGCTCTTCCTGCTGATGATGCTGTTCGTGATCCCCCGCTTCAGCGCGATCTTCGAGGGCCTGAACGTGGAGCTGCCGACCCTGACCCTGAGGGTCATGGCCGCCGGCAGGTTCATGGGGCACTGGTGGTGGCTGGTCTTCGGGGCGGTGGGCGCCCTGATCGCGGGGCTCAACGCGGCTGCGACCACCCGCCGGGGCAGTTACCTGAAGGACCGGATGCTCCTGGGGATGCCGGTGGTGGGAACCTTCATGAGGAAGCTGGCCCTGTCCCGTTTCAGCAAGACCTTCGCCATGATCTTCGGGGCGGGCGTGGACCTGATCCGGTCCCTGAAGCTCGTGGCGGCGGTGGCCGGCAACCAGGTGATGGCCGGGGAACTGGAGCAGGTCAGACGACGGGTCGCCTCCGGGGAGAGTCTGACGGCGGCCTTCAACGACACGACGCTGTTTCCGCCCCTGCTCCGTCGCCTGATCTCGGTGGGGGAGAAGACCGGATCGCTCGATACGAGCCTGCGGAAGGCTTCGGAATACCTGGACAAGGAGATCCCCGAGGATCTCAAGAGGGCCTTCACGGTTTTCGAAGCCGTGGTCATCGCCCTGCTGGGCGTGATGGTCTGCGTGGCGGCGCTCGCCCTGCTGATGCCCATCATGTCCGTGCGGGCGGGAATGTAGGGTGGAGGTTCACCCATGGTGATGCGTTCAATACGCCGGAGGCGACGCGACGGGTTCACCCTGATCGAGATCATCATCGCCGTGGCAATCGTGGCGATCATGGCCGGGGCCATCGCCCCGCTGGCCTTCAGGGAATTCGTACGCATGCGGGAAGAGGAAACGGCCAGGGAACTGGCCCTGATCGAGACGGGCCTGCTGGAATTCCTCGAGGACACGGGACGCTTCCCCTCCGAGGTGGAGGGCCTGGCCGCCCTGGTCGCCGACCCGGGTGCTTCCGGCTGGAGCGGACCCTATTTCGGAGCGGTGGAGAGCGATCCCGCCTCGGAGGTGACCACCGATTCCTTCGGCAATCCCTACCTCTACGATCATTCACCGGCGACGCAACCCCCCGGGGCGGCGGACCTCGTGGTGGCCAGCGGGGGCGCCGATCATACGGTGACCTCCGGGTCCGTCGGCGGCACCTGGACCGTCGGAGGCGCCGGCGACGACCTGCTGCAACTGGTCGCCGCGGGTCCGATCACGCGGGACAAGATCGTCGCCGGACGCCAGGAGATGGAATTGATCGCCGCGGCCTGCGGCCGCTACTACGAGGATCACCTGGGCTTTCCCGCCGGCAGCGGGGACCTGTCCGCCGATTACCTGGACCAGGGGATCTCCGGGGGTGCGTTCATCGACCCCTGGAACCGGCCATACGTCCTGAACGACGACGGGAACATCCCGGCGACCCTGACGGTCCGGAGCTACGGTCCTGACCGATCCGACGACGGCGGGGGCGGCGACGATCTGGTCATGACCGTCAGCAGCATCCCGCCGGGACGCACGGCGACGCGTTGGCGCCTGGACATCGCCCAGGCGGCCCTGACCGCCAACCAGAGCGCTCCTTTGACGGGATCATGGACGGCCGACAGGCAGACCCTCGGTTTAACCGACTTCTTCGAGGTTGACGGCTGGGGCCGGCCGTTCGCCGTGAACACGGACGTCAGGGCCATCTTCTCCGTCGGGCCGGATGGGGACCCCAACCAGACCGAGGACAACATCCCGTCAGGTCTCGGGCCCGCGGTCGCTGGCGGCGGCGGCGGTGG
>JAHJTW010000172.1 GCA_018829565.1 bacterium
CGCCCGGCGGCTGAAGACCACGGTCGCCGAGGCCGAGGCGGCCCGGGGCAGGGCCCTCGGCGGACGGGAGGCGGCATGATCAAGGTCCGCAGCACCCTGCGGGGGGTCGGCAGCGAGGTCAACATCAACATGGGCCCGCTGATCGACATGGTCTTCCTGCTGCTCATCTTCTTCGTGGTCACCACGAGCTTCGTCAAGGAGACGGGGATCGAGGTCCAGCGGTCCACCGCCGCGACGGCCGAGGTGACCGAGCACGGCACCATCCTGCTGGGCATCAGCGCCGAGGGCCACGTCTACTTCGAGGGCAAGCGCATCGACGTGCGCAGCGTGCGGGCCCTGGTCGAGCGGGCCCTGGCCGAGGACCCGGAGGCCGGCGTGGTGGTGGTGGCCGACAAGGACAGCAACACGGGCACCGTCATCAAGGCGATGGACCAGTGCCGCCTGGCCGGAGCGAAGAACGTGAGCCTGGCGGCCAGCCGGGAGGGCGTCGAATGAACGGCCGCCCGGGCCTGCTGCTGATCCCGGCCGCGGTCGCGGCCCTGGTCCTGAACGTGCTGCTGTTCGCGGCGGCCGCCCTGCTGGCCCGCGACCGCACGGTCGAACCGCGGCAGTACGATGCCGCTGCGGTCCAGCTGGTGTCGCTGCGGCCTCCGGAGGTCGACCGGCCGGAGCCTCTCCGGGAGCCGCCGCCGAAGCCCGAAGCCCCGCCGCAGATGGACTTCATGCCCGACCTGCCCCGGCCCAGTCTGGACCGGCCCCAGCTGGGGGACGTCCGCGTGGCCATCGATCCGTCCCTGCTGCGGGGAGAGCCGGTGCGAGGGGACTTCATCTTCCAGGCCGAAGACCTCGACCAGCCGCCGCGGGCGGTGGTGAGGACCAGGCCGGTCTACCCGTTCAAAGCGCGTCAGCGGAACATCGAGGGCTACGTCGAGGTGAAGCTCCTGGTCCAGGCCGACGGCTCGGTGGCCTCGGTCGAGATCCTGGATGCCAGCCCCGAGGGCGTCTTCGACAGTGCGGCGTTGAAGACCGTGCCCCAGTGGAAATTCGAACCCGGACGCCTCGAGGGTCGCCCGGTGCCGTCCTGGGTGGTCACCCGGGTCGTCTTCCAGATCGACCGATGAGGGCGAGGGCCCGCATGGCTGCGGCGTTGCTCCTGCTGGTCCTGCCGGCGGCGGGGTCTTCGGCGCAGATTCCCGAGCGGGAGGTCGAGCAGGTGCGCATCGAGGCAGGGGGGGATCTTTCTCCCCGCGCCCAGCAGATCCTGTTCCGCGCCCGCAGCCTGCTGGATGACGGCAAGCACGCCGAGGCGGTGGAGGTCCTGGCCGGGTGGCTGGCCGGGGACCCGGCGCGCGACCACGCCCTCCTCCGCTACGAGCTGGCGAACTCGCGCCTGGCGCAGGATGACGAGGCCGGCGCCCTGGCCGACCTGCAGGCGGCGGTGATGATGGAGCCCCGCTTCGCCCGGGCCTGGCTGCGGCTGGGCGAGACGGCCTACGGCCTGGAGCGATACGCCGCCGCGGCCGAGGGGTTCGCGCGGGGCTACGCCCTGACGCCCGACCCCCGGCCCGAGTTCCTGCATTACGCAGGGGTGTGCGACCTTCTGGCGGGCCGGCCGGACCAGGCCGCCGCCGCCCTGTCGACCCTGCTGTCCGACCATCGCGTCACAGCCGAACCCGAGTGGTACCGGGCCCTGGTGGCGGCGGCTCTCGAAAGCACGGATCCCGGCCAGGCGCGTCCGTTCCTGGACCACCTGCTGGCCGATCGACCGTCCGACCCGGTTTCCTGGGAGCTGGCGGCCCAGTACGCGGCCGCTCGCGAGGATTACCGCTCCGCCGCCGTTCTCCTCACGGTGACCGGTTACCTGAGGCCGCTGACGCCGGCGGAGTGGCGGCAGCTGGGCGATCTGTATGCCGTCATCGAGGTGCCCCTGCAGGCGGCTCGTTGCTACGAGCGGGCCCTTCAGGCCGACGGGGGAGACGCCGAGCGGGATGAGACCGCCGGCCAGGCCGAGGTGGAGCGTCTGGCCTCGGCGTGGCTCGCCGCCCACGATCTGGAGGCCGCCCGCCGCACCCTGCGGCAGGCCATGGCGGAAAGGCCGACCGCGTCGGGCTGGGCCCTGCTCGGGGACGTGGACCTGATGGACGGCGACTTCGCGGCGGCGTCCGAGCACTTCGGCAAGGCGGTCGCCCTGGATCCGGAATTCGGCCGCGGCCACCTGATGCTCGGCTACTGCTCCCTGGAACTGGACCGCCCGGCCGAGGCCCGCCGTCACCTGGAGCGGGCGCTCGCCTTCCCCGAACAGGCGGCCAGCGCCCGGGACCTGCTCCGCCGGGTGGAGCCGTGATCCCGGCCTGGCGCGGACGTCTGCTTCTGGCGGCGTTCGGACTGGCGCTGGGCCTGGGTCTGGGCGAGATCACCGCCCGGATCATCCTGCCGCGCCTGCCGGCGCCCGAGGGGGCGGCCTGGATCCCCGACCCGGAGTGCGGATTCCGCCTGCGGCCCAGCCCGCCGGGCTCGTTGCCCGAGGATCATCCCGACTTCATCAACGCCTTCGGCTTCCGTGACCGCAATCACCCCGTGGCCAAGCCCGAGGGGGTGAGGCGCATCCTTGGCCTCGGCGACTCCTTCGTCTACGGAGCGGTGCCGCCGGCCGAGAACTTCCTGAAGGTCTGCGAGCGCGCCCTCGCGGCGAACGGGGACTCCCTGGGCACCGAGATGGTGCTGCTGGGGGCGCCGGGGTACAGCCCCGAACACGAGGCGGACCTGCTGGAGAGCTTCGGGCTTGGGCTGGATCCCGACCTGGTGGTCGCCTGCTTCTTCGTGGGCAACGACGTGACGGGAATCCCCGTGCGCGGCCGCGTCCTGGCCGGACGCATGTATTACCCTCACAGCCCCATCGGCTGGCTGGACGTGGCGCGAAAGTCCCAGCTCTTCCAGCTGGCCGAGGGCGTGGTGTACCGCGGCCTGAAGGAAAGGTGGAGTGGACCCGAGGTTGCAGGTCAGCCCGGGGAAACCGCAAGTCCCGGGGTCTCGCCCCTGTACCTGAAGATCCTGGAAGGCAACCTTCCGGTGTACCTGAAGCAGCCTGGCTCCGACCTGGAGGATCTGTGGTCGGAGGCTCTCGGGCATCTCGACCGCATCGATGCGGCCTGCGATCGGGCCGGCGTTCCCTGGTTGCTGATGGTGATTCCCGCAGAGGAGCAGGTCGATCCGGTGGTGCGCGGGCAGGTGCTGACCGGCCTGGGGCTCGCTGAGGGGGACCATGATTTCGACGGACCGCAACGGAGGCTGAAGGAGTGGGCCGGGGCCAGGTCCGTCCCCATCCTGGATCTGCTGCCGGTCATGCGGGCCGCCCATTGCGATACGGCCCGCCTCTACCTACCCGACGACACCCACTGGAACCGGCGGGGCAACGCCGTGGCCGGCGCCGCCCTCGCCGCTGAACTGACCGCCGGGGTCATTCCTCGTTGATGATCTCCAGCAGGAAATCCGCAGCCCGAGGGTCGTCGAACTGGCTCACCCAGAACACGGCGTCCCGCTTGATCTCCGGGTCCTTCTCCATGCGCACGATCTCGATCAGCAGGCCCAGGGCCGCCTCTTCGTCGTCCATCTGGGTCAAAACGTGGCAGATCTGCTGCTTCAGATCGCGGTTATCGGTGCCGGCGTAGAGTTCCCGGATCATGTCCAGCGAAACCATCTCCCGCTCCGAGGCGAAGAACAGGGCCTGGGCGCGCAGTTCATCGTCCGCGGCGGTGTTGCGGATCAGGTCGAGGAAGACCCGGTCGGCCACCTCCGAGTCGAGGTCCGACAGCGAGAACAGGGCCATTTCCAGCATTTCCGGGTCGGTTTCGGTCTTGAGGATGTCGGCCGCCAAGGCGGCGACCTGGTCGTCGCGACCGGTATGGCCGAGCCCGAACAGGGCCTGGCGGCGCATCTGAGGATCCCGGGTGGTGTCCTGGACGATGTCCGCCAGCATCAGGAAGGCCTTTTCCCCGCCGTGGCGGCCGATGGCGAACAGGGCGGCCTCGCCCAGCTCCGGATCGCTGGTCGTTCCGAAGAAGTCCACGATGGCGTCCAGGGCCTTCTCGCTGTCGGTCATGGACAGGCACATGACCAGTTCGGATTGGAGCTCGGGGTCCTCCGATTCGTGAAGGAGCCTGATGAGGAGGTCCACGCTGCGCTCTTCGCCGTAGCGGCAGAGCATGAAGACGGCGTTGCGGCGCATCTCGTCGCTGGTCTTCTTCTTTCCCGTGACGATGTTCTCCAGGATCGGCAGGGCCTTGTCCGGATCCATCTCCATGAGGGCGTGCAGGGCGGCCATCTGCGTCTCGGCGCGCACCTGCTCCTCGCTCAGTTCGCGGACCTTGCGGGCGGCGTCCGCCTCGCCGCGCTGCGCCAGTTCGCCGTAGATGCGGGCCAGCAGCGCCTCGCCGTCGGAAGCCGTCTCGACGTCAGGATAGAGTTCCGCCTGCTGGGCGAGGAGCGCGGCGGCCTCCTTGAGCTCCTCGACCCGGTCCAGCCGGTAACGGGCGAAAGCTTCCCAGTACAGGGCGTTGCCCGCCAGGTCCTCCTCGCGGGCCGATTCGTGGACTTGCCGGTAGTACTCGGCGGCTTCCTGGAAGCGGCCCTTGTTCAGAGCCGTCCTTCCTGCTTCCATCTTCGCAGCCGGTTCGTCGCCCGCCAGGGCCGGACAGGCCGCAAGGAACAGCAGAGCCAGCAGTGCCGGCAGGAACGCCGCAGCCGACAGCGTGTGCGGGATGGCGATTCGAGGAGTGCGCGAGTTCATTTCAGCGTCCTTCCGTTCAGAGTGCCCGCCCGGGCGCGCCGCTGTCGGCCAGCACGCGCAGACGGTTCAGGGTGGATCGTTCCTGCAGCCCATCCTTGATCCAGGCCATGTCCCGGCTGCAGTTGTTGCGGGACAGGCCGGCGATCTGGGCCAGCACCAGTTCGAGGTCCTCCAGCAGGGAGCGGACCTCGGGGTCGTCCGCCACCGGCGTATCCATCAGCAGCCGGGTCTGCAGCAGCATTCCCCCCGCCCAGGCGGGCGCCTCGCCCAGATCCAACGCCGAACATGGGCGGGCTTTCACGTCGGTCAGCAGGACGTCGGCCCGCGAGAACAGGTCGATGGCGGCCAGGCGGTAGATGTCGTCCCTCACCGTGACGGGTACGGGGGAGACGGCCGCCGTCGGATCGGTGACCGCCACCGGGAGGGGAGCCGGCCCGGGCCCCGTCAGCCTGCCGATCCCGAAGCCGAGGACGAGGACGGCTGCCGCCGCCGCCACGGTTTGCCAGAGGGCGGAATGACGCCGGGGATGACGGGCGAGCGTCGGGGCTGCGAGTCCGCGCCGGTCCCTGCGGGCGGCGTCGATCCGGTCCCACATCCGGTCCCGCGGCGTCGCCGGCGGCTCGTTCAGACGCTTCAGCCGGTCCGCCAGGACTTCATCATCGGGGTGGTCCATGGGTCCGTTCTTCATGGTTCGGCCTCCAGGTCATGGTGGCGCAGCGGCCCGGCCAGCAGATCGCGGAGCTTCCGGCGCGCCCGGGAAAGGCGGGCCTTGGCGGTGCCCACGGGCGTGCCCATGGCCGCGGCGATCTCCTGGTGGGTGTAACCCTCGACGTCGTGCATGACGAGCACCAGGCGCTGATCGTCGTCCAGCTGGGTGACCGCCCGGTCGAGCCGGCGACTCAGGTCCGGATCCAGGTCCGGTCCCGTCCCCGACAGATGCGCCAGATCGTCCCGGGCGGTCTCGAAGTCCATGATCCGCTTGCGCTTGCGCAGGGCCGAGCAGATCACCGAGGTCGCGATGCGGTGCAGCCAGGCTCCGAAGGGGCCGTCCGACCGGAAATCCTCCAAACGGTCGAAGGCCCGGATGAAGGTGTCCTGGGTCAGGTCCTCGGCCAGGGCCGCATCACCGGTCATCCGGAAGGCGAGGCGGTACACCCGGTCCACGTGGGCCCCGTAGAGAGCCCTTTCGGCCGCGGGATCGCCGCGCATGATGCGCCGGATCAGCTCGTTTTCGTCCTGGTCGGGTCGCAAGACGGATCTCCGCAGGGGGTGTCGGGTCAGCCTCGTCCATCCAATCGACATTGACACGGTTCGGGGCCGAAGGGTTGCCGAAAATTTGCAATAAATGAATTTGGAACCGAAATTTTGGTTTCAACAAAAACTTTTTGGCCGACAACAAAAAGGATGTTACCATTGTGGACGAGGAGGTCGCCAAGGTGACGGGCAAGGTCGAGATCAGCGCCAGTCTCGAGGACTATCTCGAGGCCATCTACCACACGGAGGAAGCCAAGGGCGCCGCCCGGGCCAAGGACATCGTCCTGGCCCTCGGAGTCCACAATTCCTCGGTGACCCAGGCCCTGCGGGCCCTGGCGGAGAAGGATCTGATCAACTATGCGCCGTACGAGGTGATCACGCTGACCGCCCCCGGCCGCCGCGTGGCCCTGGACGTGGTCAAGCGCCACCAGGTCCTCAGCAAGTTCCTGGTCAAGGTTCTGGGACTGCCGGCGGACAGGGCCGACGAGGGCGCCTGCCGCATGGAGCACAGCATCGACGGCATGATCCTCGATCGCCTCGTGAAGTTCGTGGAGTACTTCGAGCAGTGTCCCCTGAACGACGTGATGTGGGACGACGCCGCGGGTTTCTTCTGCGGCAAGGGGCTGGAGGACGGGACCTGCGGACGCGATTCCTGCGGGGGCCCCCAGGGCCTCGCAGGTCCCGGAGCGGACGAGAATGAAAGCCGATAAGGCAGACATGGCCCGGGAAGGGCCTGAATCGGAAGGGATGACGATGCCTTTGAGCATGGTTCACGAGGGCGCCAAGGCGGTTCTGCGGGCGGTCACCGGCGGGCATGAGATGCGGGGACGCCTTGCGGCCATGGGCCTGTTGCCCGGGATCGAGCTGGAAGTCATCCGCAACTCGGGGCACGGTCCCTTCGTGGTCGGCGTCAAGGGCAGCCGGGTGGTCATCGGCCGGGGCATGGCGTCCCGGATCGAGGTCGAATAAACTCTCGCCGGCCGGTTCCCTTGGCGAGCCGGCCGGTTCATATACCGGGGATTGCAAGGCGTGACGAAAACCCTCGACAAGACGATCACCGTGGCGGTCGCCGGCAATCCCAACTCCGGGAAAACCACCATTTTCAACAACCTCACGGGATCCCGCCAGCGCGTGGGCAACTATCCCGGGGTCACGGTGGAGTGGAAGGAAGGGACGGTCAGGCGGGGGGATCTGAGCCTCAAGCTCTACGACCTTCCGGGCACCTACAGCCTGACCGCCTACTCCGAGGAGGAGCTGGTCGCCCGGGACTTCCTCATCAAGCAGCAGCCCGACGTGGTGGTCAACGTCCTGGACGCCTCCAGCCTCGAACGCAACCTCTACCTCACCACCGAGCTGATGGAGATCGGGCTGCCCCTGATCCTGGTCCTGAACATGACCGACGTCGCCCGAGACCGCGGCTTGACCATCGACGCGGGGCTGCTCGCCCGGCGTCTGGGCGTTCCGGTGGTGCCCGCGGTCGGCAACCGAAACCAGGGCATGGACGACATCATCGCCGCCGTGGCCGAGGTCGCCTTCCGGCAGGTCTCGTTGCCGGGTCCGGCCGACCAGTGCCGGGACGCGGGCCCGGGCCTGGCCTCCCTGACCCAGGTCGCCACCGGGGGGAACTTCCACCGCGTGGACTACGGAAACGCCGTCGAGGCCCGCCTCGAGACCGTCAGCCAGTTGCTGCCCGATGCCCGACACCGCCGCTGGCAGTCCATCAAGCTGCTCGAGGGGGATGAGGCCCTGCTGGAATCCATTCCCGATCCCGGGGTGCGCGCGCGCATCACCGCCGAGTCCGGGGCCTTCGCCAAGGAGGTTGCGGAGGACTCCGACACGGTCCTCGCCAGGCTGCGCTACGATTTCATCGGCCGTCTGTGCCATGGCGTGCTCCGCATCCCCGACCGGTCCGAGAGGACTCTCAGCGACCGCATCGACCGCTGGGCCATGCATCCGCTCTGGGGTGTGCCCATCTTCCTGACCCTGATGTACGGCGTCTTCACCCTGACCTTCGGTCTGGGCAATCCGATCATGAACCTCATCGACCACGGGTTCGTGAGGCTGGCCGCCCTGATCAGCGGCTTCTGGACCGAAGGCACGGCCAGCCCGCTGCGGTCCCTGCTGGTCGAGGGCATCATCGGCGGGGTGGGCGGGGTGATCGTCTTTTTGCCCAACATCGTCCTGCTGTTCATGGCCATCGCGGTCCTCGAGGGCACCGGGTACATGGCCCGGGCCGCCTTCGTCATGGACCGGTTCATGAGCAAGGTGGGGCTGCACGGCAAGAGCTTCATCCCCCTGCTCATCGGGTTCGGCTGCACCGTGCCGGCCATCATGGCCACCCGCACCCTGGAAACGCGGCGGGACCGCCTGATCACCATGATGGTGCTGCCGCTGATGAGCTGCGGGGCGCGCCTGCCCATCTACGCCCTGATGATTCCCGCCTTCTTCGCTCCCCGCTGGCAGGGACCCATCCTGTGGATCATCTACGTCACCGGCATCGTCCTGGCGCTCGCGGGGGCGCGCTTCCTGCGGGCCACCCTGTTCCGCGGCGAGACCACTCCGTTCCTGATGGAGCTGCCCCCCTACCGCATTCCCACGGCGGGCAGCCTGCTGGTGCAGATGTGGACCAGGGCCTGGCTCTACGCCAAGAAGGCGGGCACGGTGATCCTGGGCGCCTCGATCATCCTGTGGTTCCTGACCTTCTACCCCAAGCCGCCGGCCGACTACAAGGTGCCCGAGGGCTTCGACCGGGCGGCGATCGGATCGGAGACCCGGTTCGGGGACCTGACTGATCCTGCGGCCATCCAGTCGGCCGAGCTGAGCTACAGCATCGCCGGCCGCGTGGGCCGCATCCTCGAGACCGTGATCGAACCCATCGGATTCGACTGGCGGATCGGTACGGCCCTGGTCGGCGCGATGGCGGCCAAGGAGGTCTTCGTGGCCCAGATGGGGATCGTTTTCGCCGTCGGGGAGGCCGATGAAACTTCCGAGGATCTGCGGACCCGCCTGCGTGACCGTTATTCGCAGCTTGTGGGATTCTGTATCATGCTCTTCGCCCTGATCAGTACGCCCTGCGTGGCGACCTTCGCCATCACCCGGCAGGAGGCCGGTTCGGTGAAGTGGGCCCTGGCCCAGTCGGTGGGCTTGACCCTCCTGGCCTGGATCGTGACCTTCACCGTCTACCAGGGAGGGCTGCTGCTCGGGCTGGGATCGGTGATGGGAGGTCCGTGATGAAAGCGTCCTTCGATACCGTGGCCGTGGGGGTCATCGTCCTGCTGGCGGCGGCCTGGGCCATTCGCTCTTTCATCAAATCCCTGCGCAGCAAGAAGATGTGTTCCACTTGCGGATCGGCGGAGAATTGCCCCCTCGCCGGCAAGGACCCCGCAAAACCCCAGGAACTCCACGACCTGACCCCCCGCTAGACCCGCCCGTGCCCCTGGATCTGCTCCACTTCGGGGCGAACCTGGACCAGAATGAGATGAATTTGTTGGAATGGAAGAAATTATTTACACCCCGCCCCTGATTGTTGTATAAGGATTTTCAGTAGAATTGTTTCTCCTATCGTCCTGAGGGGATTTGGCTGGATGTCCCAAGCGCCCCAGATGGCTGATCCGAGGATCAGCCGTGAGGAATCCCAGCCGGACGGCCCCCCTGGCCGGTCCCGGGGGTTTTCCTGGCTGGGAATCATCGGCCTGGCCTGCGTGGGGATCACCCTGACGCTCCTTTTTTCCGGTTCTCCCTATCCTTTCCTGATGTTCCATACCCTGGCCGAACTCGTCGCGGTGGCGGTGGCCTGGGGCGTGTTCATGCTGGTCTGGAACGCCCGCCGGTTCATCCGGAACGAAGCCCTGGTGATCCTCAGCGGGGCCTATGCCTGGGTCGGCTTGATCCACCTCCTGCACGCCCTCACTTTCCACGACATGAAACCGATCCTGGGGCATGAGGGAGCCGACCTGGCGACCCAGCTCTGGGTCGGGGCCCGGTACATCGAAACCGGGGGCTGGCTGCTGTTCGCCCTCACCCTGGGCCGGCGGGTCTCCAGCCGCCTCTTCCTCCTGGGTCTGAGCGCTGCGGCGCTCCTGCTGCTGGCGGCCATGCTGCACTGGGACGCGTTCCCGGCCTGCTGGCGGGAGGGTCACGGACCGACCCCGTTCAAGATCGCCTCGGAAGCCGCGGTCTGCGTGGGGCTGTTGGTCGCGGGAGTCCTCATGACGCGGCGGAGCCAGGAACTCGCGCGGGGACTCTTCCAGGGGTTCAGGCTTGCCCTGGGGGCTTCCATCCTCTCCGAGCTCTTCTTCCTGGCCTATTCGAACGTCGACGGCATGGCCAGCGTCATCGGTCACGTCATCAAGGCGATTTCCTTCGGATTGCTCTATTTCGCCCTGATCCGCCTGGGCCTGAGCCAGCCCTACGCGACCCTGTTCTACAACTATCGCCGCCGCTCGGCCGAGTTGAAGATGCTGTCGGAGCAGTGGCGCCGTTTCCTGGATCACATGACCGTGCCCATGGTGATCCTGGACGAGGACGGCCTGATCAGGGAGCAGAACCCCGCCGCCCGGCGCCTGCGTTCCGCCAAGGACGGCAGCCGGCATGCCGATTCGGTCTGGGACCTCGCGACCGGGGAAGGGCGTGGGGCCGTCCACGAACGGATCCGGGCCGTGATCTCCACCGGCCGCCCCCAGTCCTTCCGGGAGCAATACGTCGATTCCGAGGGTCGCCGGATGGCCATCGAATCCGTCCTGTTCCGGCTGGGAAAGAACGGCGGCGGGAAACAGCAGCTGGGCCTGGTCGGGATGGACATCTCGGACCGCCTGGCCCGGGAGAGCGAATACGCCAGCTTCGTCGAGGCGGCCCTGGACGGATTCTGGCTGATCGACTGGCAGGGCAACATCCTCGACGCGAACCAGGCCGCCTCGACCATGCTGGGATATCCCCTTCACGAACTGGTGGGCAAGCACATCAGCGACATCGACGCGGTCGAGACCCCCGAGGACACGAGGGGGCACCTGCAGGAAATGGTGGACAAGGGCTACCTGCGCTTCGAGACCAGGCACCGCCGCAAGGACGGGCGGGTGATCGACGTGGAGATCGGAGTGACCTTCCTGGGGGCCGGGTATGAACGGGGCATGGCCTTCATCCGCGACATCTCGGAGCGCCGCCTGAACCAGACCCTCCTGGAGGCGAGGGTCAAGCTGGAAGACCTGTCCCACGATCGCGACCTGGCCGGCCTGATGCAGGCGATCCTCGACGAGGTCGAGGTCCTGACCGACAGCAGCATCGGGTTCTTCCACTTCGCGGATGAAGACGAGCAGAACCTCACCCTGCAGGCCTGGTCGTCGAACACGGTCGAGACCATGTGCACCGCCCTGGTCACGGAGCGCCATTACCCGGTGAGGACCGCGGGGGTCTGGGCGGACGCTCTTCGCCAGCACAAGTCCCTGATCCACAACGATTTCGAATCCGTGGTAGGCAAAAAGGGCATGCCCGAGGGACATGCCCCGGTCACGAGGCAGCTGACGGTTCCCATCTTCCGGAGGGGCAGGATCGTCGCCCTGATGGGGGTGGGGAACAAGGAGGTCCCCTACCACGAGGGGGACCTGGGCCTGGTGGAGAAGCTGGCCGATCTCGCCTGGGATCTGGTGGAGAACAAGATCATCGAGGAACGGTTCAAGCTGGCCTTCGCGACCAGCCCCGACGGCATCGCCATCACCTCCTTCCCCGACGGGGTGTTCGTGGACGCCAACCCCCGCTTCCAGGAGCTGGTGGGAATGGACCTGGAGGCCCTATCGGGAATGGATGCGGCGGACTTGCCCCTCTGGCGGGGCGGCGAGGGGCGCCGGGCCTTGGTGGGCCAGCTGGTCCGCACCGGCAAGGCCCGCAACCTTGAACTCCAGTTGCCCGACGCCGACGGGAAGCCTCAGTTCCTGCTGCTTTCCAGCAACCTCGTCCAGATGGAGGGCAAGGATCACGTGGTCTCCATCCTGAGGGACATCACCTCGGTGCGGGAGGCGGAGGAGGAGAGGCTCCTGCTGGAGGCCCAGCTGAACCATGCCCGGAAGCTCGAGACGGTGGGCCGTTTGGCCGGGGGCATCGCGCACGATTTCAACAACCTGCTGACGGTGATCACCGGTTGCGTCGAAATGATGCAGCTGGATGCGGGCCCGGACCACCCGATGGCCAGGGAGATCGGGATGATCTCCCAGACGGCGGCCAAGGCCGCAGCCCTCACCCGGCAGCTGTTGACGTATTCCCGCAAGCAGCCGGGCTGTTCCGTGCTGATGCGGCCGTCGGAGATGCTCAGGTCCAATCACGCTTTGCTGGGCAGGATGCTGGGCGAGGAGATCGACCTGCGCTGCGAGACCCCGGCGGACCTTCCCCCGGTCCTGGCCGACCCCTCGCAGTTCGAACAGGTGGTCTTCAACCTGCTGGTCAACGCGCGGGACGCCATGCCCCAGGGGGGGATCATCTCCCTGAAGGTCGAGCGCGTGCAGGAGGAGGGAGTGGTCTGCCGGGGCTGCGGCAAGCGGTTCGGCGGGGATTTCATCGTCACCGGAATCACGGATTCCGGCCCCGGCATTCCGCCGGAGAACCTGGATCGCATCTTCGAGCCGTTCTTCACGACCAAGGACGTCGGCCGCGGCACGGGCCTGGGCCTGGCGACGGCCGTCGGGATCCTCGACGCCTGCGGCGGCCACATCACGGTCAAGAGCGAGGTGGGCCGCGGAGCGACCTTCCTGGTCTACCTGCCGGTGGCCGGCCCGGAAATCCAGGCGGAAGCGGAGGAAAAAAGAGAGCCGGCCACGCTGAAGGGCCGGGAGTCCGTCCTGGTGGTGGAGGACGACCCGCAGGTGGGGCAGATCACGTCCACCATCCTGGAGCGGAACGGATACCGGGTGAATCTCGCCGAGGGGCCGCTGGCCGCGCTGGAATTGCTGAGTGCGGAGGGTTGCAGCCCCGACCTGGTCCTTTCGGACGTCGTCATGCCGGACATGTCGGGCCAGGATCTCATGCTCGCCGCCCGCACCCGGGGTCACCGGGCGCCCTTCCTGTTCATGTCGGGCTATCCGCAGGACATCCTCGACGGCCGCGACCTCCTGACGGTGGACCAGCCGTACCTCAAGAAACCGTTCAGCCCCGAAGGCCTGCTCACGGCCGTGCGCGGGATCCTGGATTCCGCGGACAGGACCTGATCCGGCCCGCGGACTTCCGTCAGCGGTTCCCGAGCTTCTCCCGCAGATCGCGAGCCTCGGCGGCGTAGGGCAGCTCGCTCTCCCTCGCCAGGGCCCGATCGAGGAAGTCGCGGGCCTCGGCGGCGTTCCCTGCGCGCTGGTGGGCCGCCCCCAGGTGGTAGAGCACGATGGGATGTCCGGGCAGGGCGGCCAGCGACTTCTCCAGGTAGGCGATTCCTTCCGCGGTGTCGCCGGTGAGGACCAGGATCCACCCGTAGGTGTCGAGGACCGGACCGTCGTCCGGGGCCAGATCCAGGGCCCTCCGGGCGTATTCCCGGGCCTCGGTCAGGCGCCCGGCGCCGGCCAGGATGTCGGCCACCGCGTTCAGCGCCTGGGAGTTGTCGGGGTGCTGCTCCAGCAGGGCGCGGTAACTCTCCAGCTCCACGTCCACGCAGAAGGACGCGGCTTCGGGCAATTCGCCCTGGAAGGCCCGCTCCATCCAGTAGACGGCGTTGCCGTTCCCGGGATCCTCGCACCAGGCCCGGTGCAGTTCGTCCGTGTTGACGTAGTAGGCGAAGTTGCCCAGGCGGCGGGCCGTCCGCTGTTCCCTGCGCACCGCTTCGGCCAGGGCGGCATCCCCGCCCGAGAGGTGGGGCAGGATCGACGTCTGGAACATGGGCGCCTGGAACTGCGGAGGCAGCGGAAAGACGGCCGACTGCTTGTCGAAGTAATGCAGATGGTCCCGGTTGATGCGGGATTCGGGCCCGATCATGCGCGTCATGGCGGCTTCGTCCAGCCAGAAGAACCCCGCCAGGTGGGTGACGGTGTCGATCTGGTAGTGTTCGGCCTTGAACCAGTCGGGCAGCAGGTCCAGCCGGGCCTGAATCGTCGGCGCATCCAGCCGGTAGGATTCCGGGGTGGCCATGAGGAAGGCCTGATCCGAACCGTACACGTACCAGTAGGTGGCGGTGGGGAAGACGGTGCGGAAGGTGTTCAGGTGGATCCGGAACAGCTGCCCCCGCATCGACCCCAGCACCGGCACCCACTGGGCGAAGATCCCGTCGGGGGCCAGGCGCTGCTTCACGGACTCGTAGAACTCCTCGGTGTAGAGGATCCAGCTGTCGTAGGCCCGCGGGTGAGTGGAGTCGCTGACGATCAGGTCGTACTTCTTGTGCGAAGTGACCAGGTAGTTGCGGCCGTCGTCGTTCGCGAAGTGGAAGCGGGGGTCGTGGAAGACGTCGCCGTTGACCTCGGTGAACAGGTCGTTGATGCCCTCGATGTCGGGGTTCAGGTCGACCACGTCGAGGGAGCGCACCGCCGGCGAGGCCAGCACCGATCCGGCCGTGATCCCGGCGCCGAAGGCGATGACCATGGCGTCCAGGTCCTCCTGCCGCTCGTGGGTCACCGCCGGCAGCATGCCCAGCAGCTTGAAGAGCTGGACGTGCCAGTAACGGGTGGACGCTTCCTCGACTCCGTTGAGGAACATGTCCCGATACTGGCCCATGCGCTGGTCCTTGATGTCCAGCACGGTGACGGTGGCGGCGCGGCCTTCGTGGACCAGCCGGATGTCGGCCTCGGCGGCGTCCGTGGAGTTCGCGATCTTCTCGGCGTACATGATCGTCAGGTGGGGCAGGGCGAAGAAGAGGACCAGGGCCAGGCCCAGTCCGGCGGCGGCGGCGGCGGGAAGGCGGCGGGTTCCGCCCCGGGGGTCCAGCAGGTTCCACAGGCCGATCAGCAGGCACAGGCCGGTCAGCAGCAGCAGCGTGCCCTGCATGCCCACCACCGGAACCAGGAGGTGGTTGGCGATGCCGGCGCCGATCAGGCCCCCGGCGGTGTTCAGGGAATAGAAGTTCGCCGCGGCGCGGGTGTTGTCCCCCGCGGCCCGGGCGTTGAGGATGCGGATGGCCACGGGCAGCAGGGCGCCGATGAAGATTGTCGGTCCGATCAGCACCGCCAGGATGGGAAGGGGATTGCGCGGGGCGGCGTCGGCGATCTGCAGGAAGTGCCCCTTGCCGGTGATCAGGTCGCTGAGCAGGATGTAGGGTGCGGCGATGATCAGGGCCCCTGCGGCCACCGACAGGATGCCGAACAGGCGCTGGGACCCGCGGCCGGCGCGCTGCAGGGCGCCGAAGAGCCAGGTGCCGGCGACGGCGCTGAACCCGGTGCCCAGCAGGAAGGCCGTCAGGACCAGGGGGAACACGGAGATCGAGTTGCCGAGATAGAGGATGCTGATCCGGGTCAACAGGACCTGGTAGGCCAGGGAAACGAACCCGATCAGGAAGGTGGCGACGGCGAGGAATCGCACGGGAATCGCCCCGGGCCCCTCTGCCGCCGGGACAGCAGGCTCCTCGGCGGCCCCGCCGGCCGGTCCGCGCAGGAAGTTGGCGAGCAGGCCGCCCAGGGCCGCCAGGGCGTACATGCCCATGGCGATGTTCAGGGTCATCTGCACGCCGAGCTCCAGCAGAAGGTGGTAACCGGCGGCGAAGCAGCCCAGGGCTGCGCCGAGGGTGTTGAGGCTGTAGAGGTAGCCGGTGCGGGCGGTGCGCCGGAAGGCGTCGGACTGCGCGGTGCCGCTGACCATGGCGGGAAAGGTCGCGCCCATCAGGGTGGCGGGCAGCAGCAGGGCCAGCATGGTGACCGCGAGGCGCACCACCGTCAGCAGGGTGCGGTGGTCCACGGTTTCGGCCAGGCCGGCAAACATGCTCGTCAACAGGTCGAACAGGACGGGCGAGGCCAGCACGTACAGCCCGATGGCAGCCTCAAGCAGGAAGTAGGGCCGAAGGGAGACCTGGCGGCGGCTGAATGCGCGGCCCCCGATCCAGGAACCGAGGCCCAGTCCGCCCATGAAGATCACGATGACCATGGCGGTGGCGTTCAGGCTGTTGCCCACCACCACGATGAGCATGCGGTTCCAGGTCACCTCGGCGATGAGGCTGGCGGCCCCGGAGGCGAAGAACGCGAGATAGATCAGGAAGGTGAACAGGGACTGGCGCAGTCGGGCGGGCATGGCTGCTCTCCGGGGGTGATGGTGAAAGACCCGCGGTCGGAGGGCCGGGCTCCGGGAATGCCGAGGGTCCTGCTGGGTCATGACAATGGTAAGTCGCCGGAAGGGGTATTTCCAGGAATCCGGGTCCTGCGGTGGGGCGAGCGAAGCCCGGTCGGATTATCCTGAAAGGGGGGGAATCCGGGAGGGACGGAGGTATCTCCGGGCCTGGCCGGGTGTTATGATGGGGCCGGTCAGGTTCCCGTCGGTCCCCGGTGGAGCAGGTCCATGGGCGAACGTGTTCGCAGCGAAGCCGAAACCATGCAGCGGTCCCTGTACCGGGATCTCTTGCGGCACGCCCTGGTGCGTCTGGTGCTGCTCTACTTCGTTCCCCTGCTCCTGCTGGCCTTGTTCTTCCATCTCCAGTACCGCCTCTTCATCCGGGACACCGAGGAGCGCCACCGCCAATCCCTGGCCGCCCACCAGGCCGCCATGCTCGAGGGGTTCCTGGGGGACAGGCTGCTCAACCTGACAGGTCTGACCGACGATCCCCTGGCGCTGGTCCGGCCTTCTCCGGAATTCCTGCGGGACCGCCTGGCCGAACTGCAGGCCATCAGCGAATCGTTCGTCGATCTGGCCGTCCTGGACGCCG
>JAHJTW010000173.1 GCA_018829565.1 bacterium
ACAAGCGGCACATCGTGACCACCGCGGTGGAGCACCCGGCGGTGCTGGGCCTCTGCCGGGATCTGGAGAAGCGCCACGGGTACGACGTGACCTTCCTGGGCGTGGACGGCCGCGGCCGCCTGGATCCCGACGAGCTGCGCGCCTCCCTGCGGGACGACACTGCCATCGTCTCGATCATGATGGCCAACAACGAGACGGGGGTGCTGTTCGATAGCGAGGCCATCGGGGCGATCGTCAAGGAACGGGGCATAATCTACCACGTGGATGCGGTCCAGGCCGCGGGCAAGCTGCCCCTGGACATGCGGTCATCCACCATCGATCTGCTTTCGATCTCGGGGCACAAACTCCATGCGGCCAAGGGCGTGGGCGCCCTCTACGTGCGCAGGGGCACCAAGATCCGCCCCCTGATCGTGGGGGGCCACCAGGAACGCGGCCGCCGGGCCGGCACCGAGAACGTTCCGGCCATCGCCGGTCTCGGGGTGGCCTGCGACCTGGCCGCCGCCCACCGGGAGGTCGAGAACACCGCCGTGCGCGCCCTGCGTGACCGCCTGGAGGCCGGCCTGCTCGCGGCCATCCCCGACGCCCTGGCGAACGGCGATCCCGAGCGGCGGCTGCCCAACACCTCGAACATCAGCTTCCAGTACATCGAGGGCGAGGGCATCCTGCTGCTGCTCGACCGGGCCGGCGTGGCCGCGAGCAGCGGTTCGGCCTGCACCAGCGGCAGCCTCGAACCGTCCCACGTCCTGCGGGCCATGGGCCTGCCGTTCACCCTGGCCCACGGTTCCATCCGCTTCTCGCTTTCGCGCTACAACACCGCCGAGGAAGTGGATTACGTGATCAGGGTGCTGCCTCCCATCGTGGAGCGTCTGCGCATGATCACCCCCTTCAACGCCGACCGGGCGACCTTCGGCTAGCCGCAGGGCGACGACCCTGCGGACGGGATGACGATGGAGATCAACGCACCTGCGTGCAGCGGGTCCGACCGGGGTCGGGGATTGCTGCACGCTGCTCTTGTGGACACCGTCGCCGGCGAGGGCCTGCTCGAGGCCGCCGCCAGGGTGGAGTCCGCCCTGCGCGCCCTGCCCTCGCCCCGGGCTCCCCTGCTGGTCAGCGGCCTGAACGGAGGGGCGACGCCGGCCCTGATGGCCGCCCTGGCCCAGCAGACCGGCCGCGGATCGCTGCTCGTGGCTCCGGACCGCAAATCCTCCGAACAGCTGGCCGACGACCTGGAGATCTGGCTGGGCCCCGCGAACGTGATCTATCTCCCCCAGCAGGACGTGCTGGCGTTCGACCGCAACTCGCCCGAGCCCGCCATGGTCGGGGACTTCTTCCTCGGTCTGGACCGCATCCGCGGTGGAACCGACGCGGTGATCGTCACCTCCCTGGCCGCCTTGCGTCAGCGCATCATGGCCCCGGGGGACCTGCTGCGGGCCACCCTGCGCCTCAGGTGCGACCAGCAGGTGGACATCGGCCCCCTGTGCGCCCAGCTGGTCCAGCGGGGCTACCGGCCGGCGGGGATGGTCGCCAAGGTCGGGGACTTCGCCCGCCGCGGCGGACTCCTGGACGTGTTCACGCCGGGGGACCAGCCCCTGCGCATCGAGTTCTTCGACGACGAGATCGTCTCCATCCGCCGCTTCGAGGTCGAATCCCAGCGCACCACCGACCGCAGCCAGGAAGCGGTGATCCTGCCGGTCAGCCACCTGCTGATCGACGACGACGCCGTCCTGTCGTGCCTGTCCCGCCTGGAGGCCAGGCTGGCCGAGGCCGGAGAGGAGGCCGACCAGGACCAGATCCACGACCTCGAGGCCCGGCTGGAGGACCGTCTGGTCGACGACGGCCTGGAGTCCTACCTGCCCTGGCTGGGGGCCTCGGCCCTGCTGACGGACTACCTGCCCGAGGGGCTGCGCATCTTCTGGATCGATCCGGTGCGCCTGAAGGAGCAGTCCGAGCTGCTGGACGGCGAAATGCCGCGCCTGCGCGAGGGTCGTCTGGACCGGGAGCCCCTCCTGCCGGAGCTGGAGGAGATGGTCGAGCCGGCCGAGCGCCTGGGACTGCCCCGGTTCACCCATGCCTTCGTGACCGGATCCTGGATCGCCGGGGATCCGGCAGGGCGCTGGCTGGGCTTCGAGCCCGGCGGGCAGGTCGCCTTCAGGACCGGCGGCCAGGAGCTCAGGGGCGGCGATGTGACCCGCCTGCGCGACGACCTGCGCCGCAGGGAGGCGGACGGCCAGGCGGTCCTGCTGGTCTGCGACAACCAGGGCCAGGCCGACCGGTTGACCGACCTGATCGACGACACCGACGGGGTCCCCCCGGCCACGCGGCCCCTGGTGGGAGCCCTGTCCGCGGGGTTCGACTGGCCGGAGGCCCGCCTGGCCGTGGTGACCGACCACGAGTTCTTCGACCGTTACCGGCGGCCCGTGCGGGTCCGCCACCGCAGCAGCGGGCTGGTCAAGGAACGGGCTTCCCTGCGCCCGGGCGAGTACGTGGTGCACCTGGAGTACGGCATCGGCCGCTACCGGGGCCTGGAGGTCATCACCGTCGAGGGCGCCCAGCGCGAGTGCCTGGTCGTGGAGTATGCCGAGGACGGGAAGGTCTACGTCCCGGTCGAGAACATCGACCAGATCGAGCGGTACAGCTCGGACCAGGGGGCCTCGCCGCCGCTGGCCCGTCTGGGTTCGGGCAGCTGGCTCAAGGTCAAGGGCCGGGCCCGCAAGGCGATCCGGGCCATGGCCGCCGAGCTCATGGAGATCTATGCCGCGCGCCGGGCCCGACCCGGCCACGCCTTCCCGCCCGATTCCCCCATCCAGAAGGCTCTCGACGAGTCCTTCCTCTACGACGAGACGCCCGACCAGGCCACGGCGATCGCCGAGGTCAAGCGGGACATGGAGGACAGCCAGCCCATGGACCGCCTGGTGTGCGGGGACGTGGGCTTCGGCAAGACCGAGGTCGCCATCCGGGCGGCCTTCAAGGCGGTGACCGCGGGCAAGCAGGTGGCGGTGCTCTGCCCGACCACCCTGCTGGCCCAGCAGCACGGCGAGACCTTCGGGGAGCGGTACCGGGACTTCCCCGTGCGGGTCGAGACCATCAGCCGCTTCCGCACGCCGGCCGAACAGAAGGACATCCTGGACCGTTGCGCCGCCGGCAAGGTCGACCTGCTGGTCGGCACCCACCGGCTGCTGTCGCGGGACGTGCGGTTCAAGGACCTGGGCCTGCTGGTGATCGACGAGGAGCAGCGGTTCGGGGTCAAGCACAAGGAGCGCATCAAGGAACTGAAGCGGCAGGTCGACGTGATCACGCTCAGCGCCACGCCCATCCCGCGCACCCTCTACCTGGCCCTCATGGGGGCCAGGGACATGTCGCTGATCAACACCCCGCCGCGGGACCGTCTGCCCATCCACACCGAGCTGTGCGCCTTCAGCAAGCAGGTCCTGGTGGAGGCCATCCTGCGCGAGCTCCACCGCGGGGGGCAGGTCTTCTTCGTCCACAACCGGGTGCAGACCATCGAGGGGACCGCGCAGCTGATCCGCGAGCTGCTGCCCAACGTGCGGGTGGCCTGGGCGCACGGGCAGATGAAGGAGGAGAAGCTCGAGCGGATCATGACCGACTTCCTCGCCCACGAGTTCGACGTGCTCGTGGCCACGGCGATCATCGAGTCGGGTCTGGACATGCCGCGGGTCAACACCATCATCATCGACCGTGCCGACCGCTTCGGTCTGGCCCAGCTCTACCAGCTGCGGGGCCGGGTGGGCCGCAGCAACCACCGCGCCTTCGCCTACCTGATGACCCCGCCGGGAGAGCGCCTGACACCGGACGCCCGCCGCCGCCTGGCCGCCCTCGAGGAATTCCAGGCCCTGGGTTCGGGCTACCACATCGCCATGCGGGATCTGGAGATCCGCGGCGCCGGCAACCTGCTGGGCGAGGAGCAGCACGGCCACATGGAGGCCATCGGGTTCGATCTGTACTGCCGCCTCCTGGAGGAAACGGTGGCGGAACTTCAGGGCGGCGGCGGTGTTGCACCCCTGGACGTGAAGGTGGATCTGCGGGTAAGCGCTTTTTTGCCAGACGATTACGTCGGGGACCCCCAGCAGAAGATGGATCTCTACCGGCGGGTGGCCAGGCTGCGCAAGCAGGCCGGATGCCTGAGGATGGCGGAGGAATTCAGGGACCGTTACGGGCGGATGCCCGCGCCCGTGGAGAACCTGCTGGACATCCAGCGGTTGCGGATCCTGGCCGGATCGGCCGGGGTCGCCGAGATCAAGGCCACGCGGCAGGGCGTGGATTTCTTTTTCGCTGGCGGGCAGGAACCGCCCCCGCCTATAATTCAGGGCTTGATGGAATCGGGCCCCAAAGGCCTCAAATTCAAGGCCGTCGATCAATTCATCATGAAGGTGCCCGCCGCCAGGGAGGAACAACTGGTGGTGGCCTCGGTCATGCTCGAGCGCCTGCTGGAGCTGCGTGACAAGGAGTGAACATGTTCTGCAAGCTGCCCCTGGTTCGATCGTCCGGGTTCGCCCGGCTGCTGTCCCTCGGTCTTCCGGCCGCCTTCCTGATCGGGCTGCTGGCCTTCGCGGGCTGCGGCAAGGGCGGGGACAAGGCCGCCGACCAGGCGGAGGACGTGGTGCTGGCCGAGGTGGGGAACGCCAAGGTCATGTCGGGTGAGTACGAGCGCCGCCTCGCCAAGCAGGAGCTGAAGGACCTGCCGCGGGGGGAAGACGGCGCCACCCTGGACATGGGCGGCCTGGAGGGCAAGCGAGCGTTCCTGGAGACCCTGATCAACAAGGAGCTGATGCGGCAGAAGGCCATCCAGCTGGGGTACCCCAAGGAACCCAAGATCGCCGGCGCCCGGGCCTCGCTCACCGATTACCATTCCGGCCTGGCCCTCTGGGAGAAGGCGATCGCCGAGCCGTCCGGCACCATCAGCGTGGAGGAGCTCCAGGACTTCTACGACAAGATGGACGCCACCCGGCATTGCCGGTACCTGATCACCAACTTCCTCGAGGACGCCCAGAAGGCCAGGACGATGGCCATGGGCGGGGCCGACTGGGACGACGTGGCCGCCGAGTACCATGACGGCGAGATCCCTCCCACCGGCAAGTTCGAGATCGAGGTGCCCTTCGGGCGCTACGGGACCGATTTCGAGGACCCCATCTTCGCCGCGGAGATCGGCGATATCACCGAGCCCATCCTGACCTCCTACGGCTACTGGGTCGTGAGCGTCGACGAGGAGACCCGGCTGAAGCCCGGCAAGAAGCCCGACCTGGAGGCCTCCAAGGCGCAGATCCTGGACACCACCTACAACCGCAAGCTCGCCAAGGCCCGCAACGACTTCCAGGAGGAGCTGCGCGCCAAGTACAAGCTGACCATCAACGAGGACGCCCTGTGGCTCTGCTACCAGGGCCTGCCCGCGGACGAGGTGATCCTCGACCCGGAGACCAACCAGCCCGTGCCCCAGGAGGAGCTCAAGCCCCTGGACATCAAGCCGGCCGACTTCGACATGCCCTTCTACTCCTACGAGGCCGAGGGCGAGGTCAAGGCCTACACCCTGGGCGACTACAAGGTCATCTTCGACCGCATGAACGTGTTCCAGCGGCCCAAGAAGAACGAGTTCCTGGGCGGCCTGCGCCAGAAGATCAAGACCGAGCTGGACAAGGCCCTGGTGAACCTGGAGGCCAAGGCCCGCAACCTCGCCGAGGAACCCGACGTGGCCTTCCAGATCAACGAGAAGATGGACGAGATCATGATCACCAAGCTCTTCAACGAGGTGGTCAAGTACGACGAGCGGGTGACCCCCGAGGATCTGGACGCCTTCTGGGCCGAGCATTCCGGCGATTACGCGGTTCCCCGGTCCCGGAACGGCCGGATGGTGGTCTGCCGCGACCGGGCCGATGCGGACAAGGCCTACGCCGCGGCGATGGAAGGGGTCGCCTGGCGCGAGCTGCTGGTCCAGTACGGCACCGACCGCGACAACAAGGCCGTGGCCGGCCGCCTCGAGGCCGTCTCGGAGTCGGCGACCGGTCCGGTCCGCGACGCCCTGTTCGCCCTGGCCGAGGGTGAGATCTCCGAACCGGTGGACCTGGGGGACGGCCGCTTCGCCGTGGTCCGTTTCGAGAACGAGATCCCCGGGCGCTCGGTGGAGCTGCGGGAAGTGACCGAGGAGGTCGGCAAGCGCATCAAGAAGATCCGGCAGGAGGAGGCCTTCCAGGCGCTCCTCGTCAAGTGGCGCGAGGAGTTCCCCGTCACCGTCCACGAGGAGAACCTGGCGGACCTGCCCAGCTGGGATGAACTGACACGGGTCGAGACCCCCGAGAATCTCGTTCCGCGCAACTAGGAACGAAAAGGGAATGACGATGGACAACGCCCGCAAGGGAATCCCCGGCCTCCTGGTCCTGGCCGCAGCCGTGGCGCTCGCGCTCGCGGCCGGCCCCGTCTGCGGCCAGGACGAGGGGCCGCTGCTGATCGACCGCATCGTGGCCATCGTGGACGAGGAGGCCATCCTGCAGAGCGATCTGGACCGCGAGCTGGAGCTCTACCGCATGGACCTGGAGTACCAGGGGCAGGAGATCCCCGCCGACCTGACCCGGGTGCGGGAGGAGCTCCTGCAGCGCCTGATCGAAAGCAAGCTGATCATCGCGGCCGCCAAGCAGGCCGACATGACCGTCGACGAGGACGCCATCAGCCAGAGCGTCGAGGAGAAGATCCAGCAGTTCGTCGAGCATTTCGGTTCCCTGGAGAACCTGGAGAACGAGCTGCGCAAGAACGGCATGACCCTGGGCGACTACCGCGCCCGCATGCGCTCGCAGCTGCGCGACCAGCAGTACCTGCGCCTGGTCGTGGGCAAGTTCATCCGCCCGGACGTCGAGGTCCTCGAGAACGAGGTCCGGGACTACTACCTGGCCCACCTGGACGAGATGCCGGCCGATCCGGACAGCCTGACCATCGCCGACATCCTGGTCACCGTGCAGCCGTCCCTGGAGGTGCGCCAGGGGGTCCAGGGCCAGGTCACCGCCATCCAGCAGGCCCTGGCGGCCGGGCGTGACTTCGCCGACGTGGCCCGCGAGTACTCGCGCGGTCCGGCAGCCTCCCGCGGGGGACGCATCGGCTCCTTCGGGCCGGGCGAGCTCTTCGACCCCGCCCTGAACAACGCGGCCTTCAAGCTGCCGGTCGGACAGGTCAGCGAACCCATCGTCAGCGCCCGAGGCGTGCACCTGGTGCGGGTCGACGCGGTGGAGGAGGACGGCCGCCGCACCCTCAGCCAGATCTTCCTGCCGATCACCGTGACCCAGGAGGACATCGACCGGGCCGAACAGAAGATCCGGACCGCCCGGGACAGGATCATCGCCGGCGAGGCTTTCAGCCTGGTGGCGGCCGAGGTCAGCGAGGATCCCGGCTCGGCCCGCAACGGCGGCGTGCTGGGCACCTTCTCGCTGGACGACCTGTCCAGCCAGTTCCAGGAAGTCCTCCGGGACCTCCAGCCGGGAACCGTCAGCGACCCGGTCCTGACCCCTGCCGGCTGGTACGTCTTCAAGGTCCTGGACCGCACTCCCGGCCACATGTACACCTTCGACGAGCTGAAGGAGAACCTGCGGCAGGTGGTCGAGAACCAGAAGATCGAGACGGCGCTCGCCAAGTATGTCGAGGGGCTTCGCTCTCGGTTCTTCATTGATCTGAAGGGGTAGTCAAGAGCGATACCCCTCCATCGGGCTCTGGTCCTCGGGCGCGGTTGTTCACCGATCTGAAGGGAATGTCAAGAGCGATACCCCTCCATCGGGCTCTGGTCCTCGGGCTTCGCCCTGCGGATGAGCCCGATGAAGGGGTATCGCTCTTCATATCCCATCAAATCCCTGACCAACCGAGGTGACCAAGGGAAGGTCTCGAACTCGGCCGCTGCGCGATTGGCGCCTAATCGCCGGTCGACCATTCCAGCCGGATCATCGAGACGGCGCGGGCGAAGGTCGTCGGTGGATTCGCCATCGTGCCTTCACTGGCTCGAAGGGATAGGGAAGCAAAGAAGGACGTCTCATGTCAGGCTCATCCGCAGGGCGAAGCCCGAGGACCAGAGCCTGACATGAGACGTCCTTCTTTACTTCTTGCCCAGCGCTTCGATCAATGAAGGCAGCCAGGGGAAGGTCTCCGCCACCGCGGCTGCGTTGGCCGTGAAGGCGGCCATGGCGTCAGGGCGGCGGGACTGCCAGAGCAGGGCGACCCAACCGCGCAGGGCCTTGTCGGCCGTCTCCTGGTCCAGGTCGATGTTCATCTCCACGTCCCGGCCCAGGGCCAGGGCGCAGGTCAGCAGGCCCAGGGCGGCCCCCGAATCGGCGGCGGCCCCGCGGGCCAGCAGGTCGAAGGCGGCCTCGATCCGGCCGGCCCCGATGAGGGCGCGCGCCAGCGGTTCCAGGGCGTCGGGGTTCCGTTCGAGGTGGGGGCCCACGAAGTCGGGCAGATCCGCCTGGGGCGTGAAGACGGCGACCGCCAGCAGGGCCTCCGGATCGCGGGGACCGAGGGCGGCGGCCTCCTGAGCCAGTGCGGCGGCGGTCTGCAGGTCGCCCTTGCCTGCGGCGATGCGGCACATCCCCATGACCGGACGCACCCCCGGGGTGGTGTTCTCGGCTTCGCCGGTGGCGAGGCAGGCCCGGTAGGCGAGGGCCGCCTCGTCCAGCCGGCCCAGCTCCTCCAGCCACATGCCCCGCCGCAGGTGCCAGGCCCCGGTCGGACGCACCAGGCCGGCGCGCGCATCGAGCCAGTTCAGGGCCGCGGCGGGTTCGGCGAGCAGGCCCTGGGCGATCAGCGCGGCCAGCTCGCCGCTCCATTGACGCTCCCTGAGATCCTCGCCCCGAACCCGGTCAAGCGCCCAGGAAGCTTTCAGGGCGGCTTGTTTCCAGGTCCCCTGATCGTTCCAGAAGCGCGCCTGCTCCAGCAGCTTGAACCAGCTGTAGAGGTCGTCGGGATCGTCGCGGACCGCGGCCTCGAGCAGCCGCATGTCCCGTTCCTGCTTGTTGCGGGCGGCGGCGACTTCCCGGACGTAGCCGAGGTGGCGCACGATCCCGGTCAGGCGAAGCAGCCGGCGGCCGGTCCGTTTCAGGTAATCCCGGACGCCGTCGCCGGGATCCTCGTGGATGCGGTGCCGGAACCGGATGCCGGGATCGTTGCGGAACAGGCGCAACAGGTCGGCTTCCTGCACCTGGCCGTCGGGCCATTCGTTGCGCATGACCACCGTGGCGGCGCCGGCCCGGTCGTCGTCCAGCAGGTCGCGGATCTGGCCGGCCAACTGCTTGCCCGGCCGCTCATCGGCGTCGAGGAAGAGGATCCAGTCCCCGGTCGCCTCGGCGAGGCCGGCGTTGCGGGCGGCCGCGAAATCGTCCCCCCAGGCGAAGGGGATCACCCGGGCCCCGGCGTCCGCGAGGATGGCCGCGGTGCGGTCGTCCGACCCGGTGTCGACGGCCACCAGCTCGTCCCACAGGCCGTCCACCGAGGCCAGGAATCCCGGCAGCATGTCCTGCTCGTTGCGGACGATCATGCAGAGGCTCAGGCGGGCCATGGCTGCTCCGGGGATCGGGGGATCGAGGGACGGGTGCGATCCGGCCATTATGGTCATGGCGGCACGGATTCTGCAAGACCGGGGGCGACCTGAACCGGCGCAGGATCCGGCATCCCCTAGGGACCGGCCCCTGCACGCCCCAGACAGCCCGGGAGATGGCGTTGAATACCGACATGAATCTGGCCCCGGGGCCCCTGGACTCCCGGACCATCATCAGCTTCAACCGCGTGAGCCTGGCCTACAAGGACCAGGACGCCCTGTCCGAGGTGTCGTTCAACGTCACCAACGGCGAGTTCATGTGCCTGACCGGCCCCAGCGGCGCCGGCAAGAGCAGCATCCTGCGCTTGATCAGCATGGACGCCTTCCCCACCGGGGGCCAGGTGCGCGTGCGGGGCATGATGTCCTCGAAGATGAACCGGCGCAAGATCCCCCAGCTGAGGCGGGAGATCGGCTTCGTGTTCCAGGACTTCCGGTTGCTGGAGGACCGCAGCGTCGAGGATAACGTGGCGTTCGCGCAACTCGTTGTGGGCGTTCCGCATAAAAGGATCGCGGAGAACGTCTCCCGGGTCCTGAACAACGTGGGATTGTGGGGGAAGCGGCACCGCCTGCCCCACCAGCTGAGCGGTGGGGAGCAGCAGCGGGTGGCCATCGCCCGGGCCATGGTGAACAGCCCCAAGATCCTGCTGGCCGACGAGCCCACGGGCAACCTGGATCCGCGCACCGCCCAGGACATCATCAACCTGCTGTTCCGGTTCAACGACGCCGGCACCTGCGTGATCTTCAGCACCCACGACCACGAGATCGTCAAGTCCTTCGGCCGCAGGGTGATCGTGCTCGAGGACGGCCGGATCGTCTCGGACAAGCAGCGCCAGGGCATCGTGGACCGCAGCGTGAATCTCGCCGACCGGATGTACCGCGCCGACCTCGATGCGGCCGCGTCCAGGGAGGAACCCGCCCATGCTTAGCCGATCCCAGGCCGGATACCTCGCCCGGGAGTCCTTCGCGGGCTTCGGACGGCGGAAGTTGACCACCGGTGTCACCATTCTGATCATGGGCTCGTCCCTGCTGGTGCTCGCGGTGCTCACCCTGGCCACCCTGAACCTGAGCAACCTGCTGGAAACCGCCCGCAGCGGCATCGACCTGCGCGTCTTCCTCGAGGACGGGATCGGCCGCGAGGACGCCGCCGAGCTGCAGCCCCACCTGGTGGCCATCCCTGGCGTGGAGCAGGCCGTCTGGATCTCCGCCGAGGACGCCCTGGAGGAGTTCAGGACGACCCTGGGCGAGGACGCCGCCGTCCTGGAGATGCTGGACTCGAACCCCCTGCCCGCCTCGTTCCACCTGACGCTCACGCCCGAGGCCCGCAACCTGACCGCCGTGGGCGCCATCCGGGCCGAGGCCGCCCGCTGGCCCCAGGTGGCCGAGATCATCTACAACCAGGACTGGATCGACGTCCTGGAGCGCTGGACCTTCCGGTTCCAGATGGTCAGCCTGGCGGTGGGGCTGGTGGTGTTCCTGGCGGCGATCTTCGTGATCTCCAACACGGTCAAGCTCACCATCGCCTCCAGCGCCCGGCTGATCCAGATCCAGAAGCTGGTCGGGGCGACGAACGCCTTCATCCGCACGCCCTTCCTGTGCGAGGGGATGATCCAGGGCCTGCTGGCCGGCTCGCTGGCCATGGGGCTGCTGGCGGTGGGCTTCTGGTTCCTGAAGGAGAACCTCGAGGGCCTGGTGCCCTTCACCCCGGCCCAGATGGGCGGATTCGTCCTGCTGTGCATGTTCCTGGGCCTGGCCGGCAGCTGGGCGGCCATGCGCAAGTACCTGACCCTGCAGAGCGAGACGGCATGAGGCGAGGAAGAGGACCGGCCATCCGGTTCCCGAGGGCCGCCGTCCTGTGGGCGGTGGCCGGGTGCCTGATCGTGGCGGCGGCCGCGGCCGGCGATGGGCCGGACCAGGTGCAGTCCGCCATCGACCAGAACAACGCCAAGCTGTCCGAGCTGCGGGCAAAGATCGAACAGAGCCGCAAGCGGATCGCCGCCCTGGACGACCAGGAGGCCGAGGTCCGCCGCGGCTACCAGGAGATCCTGCAGGAGATCGAGCTGTCCGGGACCCTCCTGTCCCAGATGGCCGAGCGCGAGCGCACCCTCGTGGAGCAGTCGCAGCTGCTGGAGTCCGACCTCTCGGTCAGCCGCCGGGCCTACGAATCCCGCAAGGAGATCCTGGCCCGCAACCTGCGGTCCATGTACCTGCGCCAGGACCGCAGCCCCCTCGAGGGGATGCTCACCGCCGGCAGCTTCTCCAACCTGGTCGCGCGGGCGCGCATGAGCCGGATGCTGGCCCGCCTCGAGGCCTCGATGGTGGAAACCACCCTCCAGCAGGCCCGCCTGATCCTCGAGGAGAACAAGCAGCTGGACGCCGCCCTGGCCGAGATCCACCGCTCGCGCGAGGACATGGCCCTGGAGAACGGCCGGATGGAGATGCTGATGGCCGAGCAGCAGGCCGCCCTGCGGGAACTGGACGACGAACGCAAGGACCTCAGGAACAGCCTGCTGGAACTGAACCTCAACGAGCAGAAGCTCAACTACATCCTGTCGGATCTGGAGGAACAGCGGACCAGCGTGCCCACGGTTCCGGTTCCCGAGGGAACCGAACTGGTCGGACTGACGGGCAACCTCGAGTGGCCCGCCCGCGGCCAGGTCATCCGCAGCTTCGGACGATCGGTCCATCCCCGCTACCAGACCGTGACCATGAACAACGGCATCAACATCGCCGGCCAGGTCGGCGCCCCGGTGGCGGCCGTGGCCGCCGGCAACGTGGAATTCTGTGACCAGTTGCCCGGGTTCGGCCGATGCGTTATCCTTGACCACGGTGCAGGGTACTACACCCTGTACGCGTATCTGGATCGCGCCTTCGTGGCCCCCGGCGCCGCCGTGGCCCGCGGCCAGGTCATCGCCGAGGTGGGACGGCCCGCGCAGGGCGAAGAGCCGCAGCTCTACTTCGAGGTCCGCCAGGGCCGGACGCCCCTGGATCCGGGGGACTGGCTGCGGCCCCGCTGATCCCGGCGAACCCGGCATCCGCGATCCCAGTCGAGGCGCGCCTGGACCGCCTCCCGGGAGCAGGATCTTGGCACTGGACTTCTTTCCGTACCGCCCCGAACTGCTGGCCAGGCTCGAGCGCATCCGTGCGGTCGGGCGTCTGGGCCAGCCCCTGCTGCTGGTGGGGCCCGAGGGCGCCGGCAAGGAGACCACCGCGCTGGAGTTCGCCCGCCGGCTGAACTGCGTCGCCCCGGACGCGTGCTCGGCGGCCGCCCCCTGCGAGAGCTGCGCCAAGGCCGCGACCTTCCAGCATCCGGACATCCGCTGGGTCGGCCCGGCGCCGGCGAACTTCGACGAATCCCGCGCGGCCGAACTGCTGGCCGCCAAGGTCCGCAATCCCTTCTTCCAGCCGCATTACGCCTCCACCGCGAACGTCAGCATCGGCGACCAGGAGAACCCCGGGCCCATGACGGTGCGGTCGCTGATCCAGTTCCTGCAGCGGCGGGCCTTCCAGGGCAAGGTCAAGGTGGCGGTGGTGGCCGACAGCCAGCGCCTGAACGCCGCGGCGGGCAACGCCTTCCTCAAGACCCTCGAGGAACCCCCTGCCGATGCGATCATCATCCTGCTGGCCACCGAGACCCAGGGCATGCTGCCGACCATCCTCAGCCGTTGCCAGGAGATCCAGGTGCACCCGTGGCCGCAGGACCGGCTGGCCGCCCTGCTGGGCGATCTGACCGGCTGCGCACCCGCCGAGGCCGAGGACGCCGCCCGCGTGGCCGACGGCAACGCCCGCAGGGCCATGGCCCTGCTGCAGGACATCTCGCCGGTGGTGCGCGAGGTGGCCGTGACCTGGGGCCGCTGGATCCTCGAGGGGAAGCGGGGCAGCGCGGCCATCCTGGCCGACCAGATGCACCGGGGGGCGCCGCCGCACATCCTGGGCCCGGCCCAGGCCGCGGTCTGGAAGCAGCACGGCAAGGAGAGCGGGAGCCGACGGACGTCCGCCGAAGACGGCGACGGCGAAGGCGGGGGCGGCGGCCGCGAGGCATCCTCGGGCTCGGCCGTGCGCCGCGACCTGGCCAATCAGCTATGCGAATGGCTGGTCCTGCTCTACAGTGAGATCCTCAGGTGCCGCGAATGGGCCGGGCGGTGGGAATGCCGCCTGCCCGGGGCGGAGGACTTCATCCGGGCGGCCGCGCTCGCCCGCACCACCGAATCCCTGCTGGCGGACGTCGCCATGATCGAGTCCGCCCGCGAAGACATAGACCGGAACCTCAACATCGGGCTGCTGCTCGCGGTGCTCGGTGAAGGACTGATAGATCATGCCGAGAAGGACCAGACCCGAGTCCGGGCCGCCCGATCCTAGCCTGCGCCTGAGGCCCAGACGCGAACCTCCCCGTGAGATCCCCGAGGGCGTGGACCTGGTGATGGTCCGGTTCAAGGGCAACCGCAAGGCCTGCTACCACAACAGGCGCGGAATCGAGCTTCAGGTCGGGCAGTACTGCATCGTGGAGGCCGATCGGGGCCGGGACCTGGGCCGGGTGACCTACGTCGGTCCGGGCAAGCCGGAGTGGTGGTCCGCCGCCCAGGACCAGGGCGTGCTGCAGGCGGCCGGTGCGGCCGACCTCGCGCGCATGCACGAGAACCGCGGGGACGAGTGGGGCTTCTACGACATCTGCCGCGAGAAGATCCAGGCCCGCAATCTGAAGATGCAGCTGGTGTCGGTCGAGCGGCAGTTCGACCACAAGAAGATCACCTTCTACTTCACGGCCGAGAAGCGGGTGGACTTCCGCCAGCTCGTGCGCGACCTGGCCGCGGTGTTCCGCACCCGCATCGAGCTGCGCCAGATCGGCGTGCGCGACGAGGCCCGCCTGAAGGGCGGCATGGGGATCTGCGGCCGCGAGTTCTGCTGTTCCAGCTTCCTGCAGGACTTCGTGCCGGTCACCCTGAAGATGGCCAAGGTCCA
>JAHJTW010000174.1 GCA_018829565.1 bacterium
CAGCGAGGAGCGGAGTTGGCGACCGAGGGACCGCTGGTGTTCGTCCACGTGCCCAAGACCGCGGGCACGAGTTTCCGCATGGCCCTCGAACGCCTCCTGGGTTTCGACGCCATGGCTTACGATTACGGTCCGGACTCGGAGGTGACCTCGCCGATCATCATGCGGCACGTCTACGACCGGCAGGATCTGAAGGAATTCAAGGCGGCGGTCCTGGACGGCCCGGTCCAGGTCGTCTGCGGCCACTTCCCCGCCGAAAAGTACCGCGACCTGTTCGGCCCGGAGAACGCGCTGGTCTTCCTCCGGGATCCCGTCCAGCGGCTGATCTCGGAATACCGGCACTACGTGACCTACAACGGCTACGTCAAGGGCTTCGAGGAATTCTACCGGGATCCGGCCTTCACCAACTGCCAGAAGGCGTTCGTCCAGGGCATCCCCCTGGACCGCTACGGGTTTCTGGGCATCACCGAGCGGTACGAGGCCTCGCTGGAGATGGCCAACCGGCGTTTCGGGTGGAAGCTGATGAACCTGAGCTTCAACCAGTCCCGGCCGACCCTGGAGGCATCCTATGGCCTCGAAGGCGATCTGGTCCAGGACCTCCTGGACCGCAACGCCGAGGACATCGCCTTCTACGGGACGGCGGTGGAGGAGTTCGAGCGGCGGGCGCAGGCCCTCAGCTGATCCCGGCAGGCGTCGGTCAGCCCAGCAGCAGCCGCGCAGCGAACAGCACCACGACCACCAGCACCAGCTTGCGGATCCAGTCGTGCCCCTTGGCCACCGCCAGGCGCGCCCCCAGCCAGCCGCCCACCGAGTTGCCTGCGGCCAGGGCCAGGCCCAGCCCCCAGTCCACCTGCCCGTGGATGATGAAGACCGCCAGCGCGCTCACGGTGAACACCCCGACGACGAAGACCTTCACGGCGTTGATGCGCACCAGGTCCATGCCGTGCACCAGCAGGCCCGCGATGATGAGGAATCCGACCCCGGCCTGGATGAACCCGCCGTAGAAGCCGACCACCAGGAAGGTGCCGGCCAGGGCGGCGATCCGCAGGGGACCCAGATGGGCCTGCTCGAACTTCAGGCGGCGCGTCGGGTCGACGACCATCAGCACGCACACGCCCAGCATGACCACCGCGAGGATGCGCCGGAAGGCCGCATCGCCGATGTCCACGGCCAGCTCGGCGCCCAGGATGCTGCCCACCAGGGCCGCCGGCGTGCACACCAGCGCGATCTTCATGGGGAGGTGGCCGCTGCGCCGGAAGCTGCCGACCGCCACGATGTTCTGGGCCAGGATCCCGATGCGGTTGGTGCCGTTGGCGACGCCGGCGGGCAGCCCCAGGAAAAGAAGCACCGGCAGAGTGAGGAGGGACCCCCCACCGGCCAGGACGTTGAGCACGCCGGATACAGCGCCGACGCCGAACAGGAGAGCCAGGTGCCAGGGGTTCACGGTGCGGTTCCTTGGTCGGGGTTGCGGAAGTCGTGGAACCCGGCCGCGATGCGTTCCATCTGCGCTGCGGGCAGGTGGGCCCGCTCGGCCCAGGCCGGCCAGTCGGCCACCGCCTGCCCGACCTCGTCGATGATGCGGTCGGGCTTCTTGACGCCGACGGTGCGGGCCACCTCCAGCAGGTCGGCGCGAAGGATGCCCTCGCGCTTGCCGGCCATGGCCAGCTGGTGGCGGCCGGTCCAGCGCCCGTCGGGGTTGTAGGCGTAGGTCACGTCGTAGGCGGGGGACAGGCTCCAGACGCCGTCGGGGTCCATGAGGAAGGCGATGTTCTTGGTGTGGTCGTCCTGGTTGCGGGCGGCGGCGTTGAACACCATGCGCCGGTACAGCTGCTCGGTGTCGGGGTAGGGCAGGCGCAGCTCGCGGCAGACCTGGAAGGCCTGTTCGTAGGAGTGGGAGGCCGGGTCGTTGTAGTCGAGATGGGCCAGCCCGCACAGGGTCTGCAGGTGCAGGCGGCCGCCCCCGGGCAGGCGGTCGAAGCGCCGGGTCATGAAGTGGGCGCGCCCGCCCTCCTCGAGCAGGCGGCACTCGCTCATCGTGACCCCCGCCGCCCGGGCCATCAGGTGGTAGGCGTACTCGATGCGGCCGTAACCCTCGGGGTCGTCCAGCTCCTGATCGTGGACGCCGTCGAACTTGAGGATCCAGTGGGCGTAACCCGGGGGGGCGTCCAGCTGGCCCGAACGCACCTCGCCGGTGGCCTCGTCGACCGCGATGACGGCCTTGGGCCTGGCCCCGCCGGCCGAGGTGCCCACGCGCAGGATGTCGGCGATGGGCTCGGTTCCTGTGGACAGGCCGGTCTGGAGGTGGGTTTTCTCCTGCAGGACCTGGCGGACCAGGTCGACCAGGTGGGCGATATCGACCCGGGACGCCTCCTCCTGTGGTCCCCGCAGCGCGGGTTCGAATTCCAGGGCGCCCATGCCGTGCGCACCGAGGTAGCACAGGCGCTCCACGGGACTGAAATCCTCGGGGCGGCGGCCCTGGCGCGCCAGCCAGGCGTCGATGAGGCGGTTGCCGAAGCGGTCGGGCAGGGCGTCGGCGAGCAGGCCGGGCAATCCCCGGAAGGTCGCCCGCGGCAGCCCCGGGAAGGAGAGGCGGACCCCGCCGCGGACCGCCGCGGCCAGGGGCATGCGCAGGGGTGAGATGTCCAGGCCGCTGTCCAGGAAGTCCGGATCGAACTCGAAGGTGGCCAGCTCGCGGTCGGGGTCCCAGGCCACCGCCCCGGCGGTGCGGCCCCAGATGCGGACGAAGGCGGCGTCGATGCGATCGGCCATGTCAGTCGGTCTCCTCGCCCTTGCGGGACGTGGAGGCCCGGCGGCGCACCTTGCCCTGCAGGCGCGCCAGCTCCAGGGGACTCGGGCCCTGGGCGGGCAGGAAGGCGTCGAGCTCGTCGAGGGCGTCGAGCACCCTGAGCACCTGGACGAAGGTCAGCAGGGCGGCCCGGCCCTCGCGTTCGAGGGCGCCCACGGTGGTGCGATCCAGGCCGGCGCGTTCGGCGACCTCCTGCTGGCTCAGATTGCGGTCCAGGCGGCGGCGGCGGATGCGGTCGCCGATCTCGGCGAGGATGACCGGGTCGGTGGCGGAGTAGAAGGACATGATGAATTTTACCCCCATTAAAGCTTGATATGGATGATAATGATGGGAAAACACAGCAAGGTCAAGTCTAATTGTTTTGATGAGATTTACTATCGTTGAAGAAATATTTTAATATATTGATGAAAATATTCAACATAACGCAAAATCACCATCGAGGGTCCCGATCCGGGCCAAACCTTTCCCCCCGGCCGGCCAACCGGGAACGCGGGGGCGCACGGGGACGAGTGGCCCACCGATCCATGAGCTCCTCACGAACCGGTCAATCCGCCCGGAAGTGATGGATGCGGTTCAGATCCCTGCGCACCTCGTCCAGCCATGCCTTGAATCCGGGATAGGCCTCGACATCGACCATTTCCCCCTTGATGACCAGGTCCCGGTGGACCTCCACTCCTTCCTCCGACACCCCGAAACTGGTTGCGTACCGGCACTCCCCCCAGCTGACGTCCTTTCCGGTGGGGAGTCTGGTCGGGGTGAAGTCCGGAGGGAGGACGAGGTTCAGCGATTCCTTCTCGCACAGGTTCATGGCCCGGAGATCCAGAGGAAGGGTTCTCCCGGATTGGGCGACGACGGCGCCGAACCTGCCGGTCAACTGGCTGTTCCAGGGGAGATGGAGGGAGAGGATTCCGCCGTCCAGGGTTCCCAGTTCGGGAATCCTGAGCCGGGTGGTGATCGTCAGGAGGTCCGGCATCGGATCGAGACTCCCCGCCTTCGCATCCAGGACCTCCGCTCCGGGATACAGGATGGACAAGCCCGTGGTCTTGAGGGAGACCAGGGCATCTTCCGGGCCGCCTTCCAGTTCCTCCCTGATCCAGGCGATGTGGTCGATCTGATGGTAGACCTCCTGCAGATCGACGACCCCGTCTCCGTTGCTCTGGAGGCTGACCGTGGATTCGACCACGTAGGGGAATTCCCCGGGATCGGTGCCGGGAATCACCATCAGGTCGGTGATCCCAGGGGCGGCGACGAGGCTGGGCGACCCCGCCAGGTATCTGGGAATCCGGTCCCATCGCCCGTGTCGGAAAGTCGGATCCAGCCAGAGATCGCGGCCATTTTCACCTCGCTTGAAGACGATCGCATGGTTGAATCGCGGCGAAGGCAGGAACGGCCGGTCGCCGGGGGCGCCGGGAGTCACCAGGGCGAACCGGAACCCCTCGTGGCCGGCGGCGGCGAGGAGGGCGATCATCAGGCAGGCCTTGTCCTTGCAGTCACCGTAGCCGTCGGCGAGGACGTCGCCGGCAAGCCGCGGGATGAATCCGGACTGGAACAGGGGTACGCTTTCATAGTTGATTTCGCCGGCGACGAAATCGAAGATTCTCGCCACGGCCTCATCCTCGGACCGGCACCCTTCCGTGAGTTCCGCGGCCCGGGCCTGGATTTCCTCCTTGGCCACCGCCTGGCCGTCGGCGATGTCGCAATACCATTGGGCAATGGTGTCCCAGCTCTCGATGGTGGAGACGTCCAGCCAGGGCATGGTGTTCAGGTCGGATGGCGCCAGGGGTTCGTCCGCGGAGGCGGGGAGATCAGCGAAAATCCAGGTGTGGCGCACCTTCATGCCGTCCAGGGCATCCTGTCTCGGGTACCCCTCGACCAGGTAATTTCCGGCGTTCCAGAGCTTGGTCCGGGCTTGCTGGCCTGCAGGCAGGATGAGCTCGTACCGTGATCGGACACAGGGAACGGTCGCGAAGGAGAACGAGTGCTGATCCCAGAAATTCCCGGCAAGGTTCCCCGACACGAATTCCTTCGTCCGGTAGTGCAGCAGAAGGATGTCCCCGACGGCGAGACCCGGAAACATGACCTTGTTCAGGAACCGCTTGCCCTCGGTCCTGGGTCCGACCTCCTTGATGACTTCCTTGGCGAGAACCTGGAGGTCTCCGAAAGGGTCGCCGACCAAGTCGATGTTCTCCCAGGTCGCAGCGCCCTCCCTGGTCAGGATCTGGACGGCGAGAATGTTGTCGATGACGCCTGCCCTCCGGTCGAACAAAAGGCATCGCCTGTTGGAAAGCAGGACCACCGAGCCGGCTCCGGAGTAGTCCTCGGGTCGGACCCTCATTTCGCCGATCTCATCGCAATGCGGGTCGGGCAGGGTGTTGCTGAGGGGGGGCATCTCGAGGAGGCCGTTGATCCGGTCCCGGATCTCGAAATTTCCCGGATCCACGTCGAGCGCCCGTTGCAGGATCCTCGCCGCCCCACGCTTCAGGATGACCTTGAGATCTTCCCGAGCCGTCAGGTCGGTGCGGAAGAGATTCGCTGAGACTTCCGCCGCGATGTCCGGAGGGAAGACCTCCTTGAACAGGTCGTTGCGAAGGACGGCACCCCACTGGGCGAGATCGGCGAGCCGCTCCAGCAGATCCAGGCTCTGGGGAAAGCTCTGCAGGGCGAAGATGTTCTGACGCAGGGCGTTCTCGGGATCGGCATCCCACAGCAAGGTCAGGATGCGGAATTTCCAGACCACGTCGTACTCGGGGGCCAATTCCATCAGATCCTCGATGGCGCCCTTGGCGTCGCCGAAGTTCTCCTGGTTGAATTCGTAGTGGAACCGCATCAGCAGCCGGGTGATGGGGGCGGACAGCGCCATGACGTTTCTTCGATGGTCATTCAAGTCGTTGACGAGGTCCGATTCCTCGTCGAAGCGGACCAGGGCCCGGTACGGCCCGGGTTCTCCGGGAAAGCTGCGGGCCGCTTGAAGGGCGGAGGACTTCACGTCTTCCCAGAGCCCGCTTTGCTCGTAGCTTTCGATCCGGCAAAGCATGGCTGATAGGCTGGCTGCACCTTGCCGGTAACCGGCATCGAGAACCTTCCGGGCCTCGTCTCCGCGGCCCTTTTCCAGTTCCAGGTTCGCCTTGAACAGGAGAGCTGGAGCGAGATCGGGGGCGAGCCCGAGGATCTCATCGAGACTGGCGGACCGCGATGCACGCTTGTGTTCGAAGGCCCTGTAGATGGCCAGTTTGATGAGGCTGCAATCGGGATGGATGGCCAGGGCCGCCGCACAATGTTTCTTGAACATCGAAGATTCATCTTCGATCTGCCCGCGAAGGATGTTCCAGAACGCGGCTTCGGGGCCGACGGCGTTCTCGGCGATCCGGGCCAGGATGGGATTCGGAGCCGGACGAACCTTGATCCCGCCGGGAGGATTGTGGCCGTGGCCGGTCGCCTGGGTCTCCAGGTTATCGATGGGGGATCCGTCGGGGTAGGTCAGGGCGCAGGTGAACCAGGGGGATTCCTCCCGGCCGCTGATCTTGACCACGATCTGCAGCCAGCCGGGGGGAAGGTCGATCAACCAGTGCAGCGCTTCTTCGCCACCGATCTCGCGGGAGCATTGCCGGAACAGCTCTCCGTTGAGAAAAAGATCGACATCGCCATGGTAACCCAAGGAAAGCAGATAGGACCCCGATTCCTCGATTCGGACCCTGGTCTGGGCGAAAGCGGTGGTGAATTCCTTGCGATGGAAATGAAGGTTGGGAACGACCTCGCCTCCCAGGGAATGGACCTGGGGATGGAACCAGTTGATGGGTTGGCCGAATTTTCCGGAATACGTGTAGAGGGGGTTGTACCGGAAGTCCTGGACATGGTCCTTGCGGTGACCCGAGCCCGAGGTGTTGTCGAAGGGACCGAGCAGGGTCCAGTCCGAGATCCGCTCCAGGGGGGACGCGCACTTCAGGGTCCTCTTCCGGTCGCCGAGCAACCGGACCAAGCGCAATTCCCTGGCGGCAAGCCACCTGCGGGCGACCGGATCGGCTTCGGGGTCGTCCGCCAGCTGCCGGCTGAACTCGGCCAGGTCCTTCCTGAAGGATTTTCCCTCCATGTCGGTGTTCGCGTCGATCCAATCCAGAAGGAGATCGTCGTACTGGCTGTGCCGGGCTCCCTCGAGATAGGTCGCCAGGGATTCCGCAAGTCCGCGGTCGTCTCCCAGGGCCACCTGGGCGAGCATCAGCCCGCGCAGGGCCTCGGGATCGTCCCGGTCATCCCTCAGGGTGGATTGGAAGGCCTTCACCGCGCCGGTGAAGTCATTGTTCCAGAGCAGGTCCCAGGCAGGGGAGAGCGGGGAGGTGGAGCCGGTGCCGGACACCGTTCCGGAGAGGAGGATGAGGACCGCCAGGAAGGCAACCGGGATGAATCTCATGTCGGATATCCTTCGAATAGGGTCATGGCGATGCGCCATTATCATGACCTTCGTTGATGAATGTCAATCAATTCGGGTTTCGGCCACGGTTCAAAGACACCAGGGCTCGACCTGGAGGGCGTTCTTGGCGGCCCATTTCCTCACCATGGCCACCTCGGCTTCCACGGCCCGGCGATTGGACTTCCCCCGGACCTGGACCACCCTGCGCTCGCTGTTCCTGACCTCGATGGTCAGCTTGCGGTTCCCGTTCATCCGGAGGGACCAGATGGAGCAGTGTCCGTAACCGATGTACAAGGCGTAGGCTGCCACGCAGTGCCTCATCGCGGTTCCCTCATCGAACAGATCCCTGGCCGTCAGGATCTCCTGGAAGGTCCACAGCTCCTCGGCGACGAGGCGACCGTGGACCTTGATGGTCTTCCTCCAGGTCGCCTCCGCGAACCCGGAAGGGGTGAAGACCTTCACCCCGATGCGTCTCAGGTCGGCGGTCTCCCGGTGCCACTGCTCCATGGCGCGCTTGAGGCTGCCGTACGTGCGCCCCTTCAGGGAATACCCGGGATCCTCGGCGATCCGGTGGCTCAGGAAGTCGCAGAGCGGCTGGACCTGGACCGGATCCAGGTCCGGCTGCCGGCAGAACCAGTGGATGGCTTCCGCCCAGAATTCCTCCCGATGGTTCGACATGACCCGCGGCAGTCCGCCGGCGATCTGGCGCGCCAGCTTGACCCCGCCCCCATAGCACAGGACCTGGGCCCGGCGGGCCGCCCGGGGAATGCTCAGGATCTCCGGGGTGGTGGCCCAGACGTGGCACATCCGGCGGGTCAGGGTTCCGGGGAGGAACGCACCGCGCAGGTCGCGGTGGATGCTGCCGCCGTGGGCCAGGGCCTGGGCCGC
>JAHJTW010000175.1 GCA_018829565.1 bacterium
AAGTCGTCGCCGCCCAGGTTCCCCGCCGTTCCGACGAGGAAGCACAGGGCCAGCACGCACACCCCGGCGGCCACGGAGCGATCGGACAGGCGGCGAAGCCTTTCCTTGCGCCGCAGGCTGGGCTTGAGCATGGCGCGATGGGTCCGCCGCGTGGGTCCCGGGTCGGGAACCTGCGGGGCCGCGGCCCTGAGGATGTCGTCGAAGTCCCGGTTCATGATCCTAGTCCCCATCCCCCCGGTCCCCTTCCCCGCCTTCCAGCACCCGGAATCCCGCGTCCTCTCTCGCCGCCCTGCGGAAGGCGGCCACCGCATCCGGAGACAGGCTCTCGATACGCCCGCATGAGAGGAGGTGATCCAGGATGATCTTCCGCCCCCGCTTCAGATGGCTGGCCACCGTCCCCGTGGGCATCTTCATCACCACGGCGATCTGCTTCACGGTGAAGTCCATCCAGTAATGCAGGATGAAGATGTCCTGCCTCTCGGGCGACAACCGCCTCAGACTGCTCCTCACCAGGGCGGCGTCCTGGCCCGCGACCATGTCCATTTCAGGCGTCCGCGCCGTCGCATGGACGTGTTCATCCGGGTCGAAGGAGATGGTCCAGTTCCGCCTGCGCCGCCGGAATTCGTGGTTCAGGACTCCCCGCGCGATCTGGAAGAGCCAGGCGCCGAAGGAGTATCCCTGCCAGGTGAACCGGTTGATCCGCTTCCAGGCGACCGTGAACACCTCTCCGGTCAGATCGGCCGCCGTATCGTGATCCTCGATTTTCAGGTAGATGAAGTTGAAAATCCGATCATGATACTTGTCGAAGAACAACGAAAACTGTTCCTGGTCGATCCGGACCAGCTGGAGCCACTTCTTCTCGATTTCCAGATCCGGTCCCGAAATCCCCCCGCGGGACGCGACCTCGGAGCCGGGCCTCCCGGCGGGCCGGACGATCCGCCCTTCCTCTTCCCGCCTGTAAAAGCCCACGTCGCGTCTCCCGATTGCAGAAAAAATTCAAGATCCCGATTTTTTTCAGGGATCCCATCAATGATACCAGATTTCTGAAAAAAAATGCAACAAGGTGCAATCGAATCCCGGGTTGCGGGCTTTTACTGTTGCCGCCAGGTGATCATGGGAATTCCCGGCGGCGGTTGGGCAACGTCCGTCAATCAAGTCCCTGATTGATCGTGATATTGCTTTCCATATGAGGTTCCATATGGGCGTTGCCGAATTCGGGGAAGGTCGGCGTGCATGATGTGCAATCTGGGCGAGGTTGCAGATTGGGCGTCGGCCTTTCCTGTTTTTCCGTCACCCGCCTGGGATTTCGCCTTCCCCGCCGTTCCATCCATTTGATCCTCCCGGGGGATCTGGTATCCTCCGCGGGTTGACGGTTTCGACCCACCGCCCCCGGAGGCCAGATCATGCGCTATTCCAGCATCCCGATGATCCTGTGCGGATTTCTCCTGCTCGCCCCCCGCCCCGCCGCAGGGACCGGGTTCACCCTGGCCCGGTTCCTCGAGGTCCCCACCCTCGGGTCCCTCGCCGTCAGCCCCGACGGCCGGAGCGTCGCCTACACCTGGAGCCGCCGTGACCTCGAGGACGACGACCGCATCACCCGCCTGTGGCTCGGGGACGTGGAAACCGGCGGGACGCGCCAGTTGACCTTCACCGACGACGGGGTCGGCGGGGTGTCCTGGCGGCCTGACGGCGCGCTGAGCTACCTGCGCACCCACGAGGATGCCCGCCAGGTCTGGGTCAATCCCCTGGATGGCTCCGAACCCCGCCCTGTCACGGCCGTCGACGGCGGCGTCGGCGCCTACTGGTGGTCCCCCGACGGGAAGTGGCTGGCCGTCCTGGCCGATCCGACCGAACCGGAGGACGAGGAGGCAGCCGAAGAGGCCGCCGAGGTCGGGGCCGAAGAGACCCAGGCCGATGCGGAGGCCGATCCCCGCGAGGCCCGGGTCTATGACGTGCCCGAGGACCGCCACGACTGGACTGTCTTCGATCGTCTGGAGCAGCCCTCCGAATACCAGCAGCTCTGGCTCGTCCCCGTCGACCGGAACGAACCGGTCGACGAGCCCGCGCCCCGCCGGCTGACGTCCGCCCCCTGGCATCCCTACCACGTCGCCTGGTCCCCCGACGGATCCCATCTGGCCGTCACTTTCAATCCCCGGTTCTCCAGCCTGGTGGACGAGGAGCAGCAGATCGCGTTGATGGACGTGGTCTCCGGCGAATTCGAGGTGATCACACCCCTGGACCGGCACAGCAGCATGGCCTCGTTCTCGCCCGACGGGAAGTCGCTGGCCTACTTCACCGACCGGGAAGCCGACTTCCGGGCCTACCTGAACCTGAAGGACGTCGTGGTCCGCGATCTGGAGTCCGGAGCGGAGACCGTGGTCACGCCCGGGGTGACCTGGACCCTGGCCGGCTACGGCAGCACCCCCGGCGAGACGGCCAAGTGGGGGCCCAGGGGGCAGTACCTCTACCTGTCCGCAGCCGACGGGACGGATCTGGATCTCGTCCGGATCGACGTGAAGAAGCGGACCGCCGAGAAGCTGACCGACCTCGAGGGCAACCTCTTCGGCTTGAGTCTCGGGGGCGGCTCCTTCGCCTACCTGGAAACCGCCCTCGACAAGCCGGGAACCCTGTTCGCCGGCAGGCTGGGAGGGAAGGTCAAGGAGATCGACAACACCAACGGGTCCGTGGCCACCTTCGGACTCCAGCCCGCCCGCGAACTGCGCCTGCCCGGCCATGACGGCGGATTCGTGGAAGGCTTCCTCTTTTTGCCCCCCGGCGCCGGGGACACCGACCGGCTGCCGGCCATCATCGAGATGCACGGCGGTCCCTTCTCCCGGTACGGCAACGCCTGGACCACCCGCTACCCGTGGCAGGTCCTGTCCCAGGAGGGGTTCGCCGTGTTCATCGTTAACCCGCGCGGGGGCACGGGTTACGGGGCGGACTTCCTGCGCGGGGTCTACCGCAACTTCGGCACCGACGACTATCTCGACATCATGGCGGCCGTGGACGCCCTGGTCCTGCAGGGAACCATCGATCCCGACCGGCTGGGCTTCACCGGCTACAGTTACGGGGGACTGATGACCAACACCGTGGTCAGCCGCACCGACCGCTTCAAGGCGGCGGTGTCCATCGCCGGGATCTGGAACTACACCTCCGCCATGGGCCAGAACAATCCCCAGCTGTTCATCGACAGCTACCTGCGACCCTGGGACGAGGATCTGCAACGGATGTGGGAACACAGCCCCGCCTCCCGGGCGGACCTGATCACCACCCCCACCCTGATCATGCACGGCAAGGACGACGAGCCCGTCGACCCCAGGCAGTCCATCGAGATGTTCAGCTATCTGCAGCTGAACGGCGTCCCCAGCCGCCTGGTGCTTTATCCAGGCGAGGGCCACGGCATCAACAAGCCGAGCCACATGATCGACTACCAGACCCGCGAGCTGCAGTGGTTCCGCCACTACCTCCTCGGCGCGGAAGGCGCCGTCGGAGCCGAGGATCCCGTTCCGGTGGAACCATAGCCTCGACCCGAACCCCGCCAAGCGGCTGCGGTCCCGGTGCTTACCCCGCCCGGCGCCCCATCCGGGACGCCGGGCGGTACGTTGTCCTTGACCCCCGCCGCTTGATTTGGGATTATTTTTGTCCTGTTTAAAGTCATCCCATGATAAGGAGTCGAATCCCATGAGAATTGCCAAGAACGACATCCCCGTGAAGATCGACGTCCCGGGCGCCAAGGCCCGCCAGCAGGTCGATTTCGGGGATTCCACAGGTTACGGGAAGCTCGGGGCGGAGTATTTCTCGATCGGGAAGGGTACCGATATCGCACCGCTTCTCCAGGGCCTCGAAGGCGACCTGTGCCAGTCTCCCCACTGGGGTTATCTGATCGAGGGCGAACTGGCGATCACCTTCGCCGACGGCGCCGTGGATACGGTGCGCGGCGGGGATCTGTTCTACTGGCCTCCCGGCCATACGGTCAGGGCGGACCAGGATTCCGAGATCATCCTGTTCAGCCCCCAGCACGAGCATGGTCTGGTCATCGATCACCTCAAGAGCAAGCTGGAAGGCTGATCCCTCGGCCGCAGAGGTCGGAACATTTTCGCCAGGCCCACCCCATCTTCCGCAGGACCGCCCCCGGGGCGGAATCCTGTGGAGGGTGATGGGGTTTGGGGATTTTCCATCCTATTGGCGAAAATCGCCGCCAAAACACCAATTAGAGCCCGTTTTCGGCCTTCCAGGCCCCCCGGGGGGCGGAATTTCGCCCTCCCCGTCCTCCATTATTTTCGATTTTCCCATTGCACTTTCGCCAAATTTTCGCTATAATCTTCTCCAGTCCACTCCTCCCGGATCCCCAGGAGGAGAAGTATGCCTGCCAGCCCCATCCTTCCCGTCTTCCAGCCCGGCCAGCCGGCCGCCGCCGCCCACGCCGCCCTCAAGCAGTCCGTCCGGGTCATGGACCAGGCCCGCCACTGCGCCGTCCTCTGGTTCGCCGACATCATGGCCCGCGGCCTCTACCGGGATCTCGGATTCGCCTCCATCCAGATCTACGCCCAGAAGGAGCTCGGCTTCTCCAAAACCAAAAC
>JAHJTW010000176.1 GCA_018829565.1 bacterium
CCTTCGAGGGGGCCAGCGGTGATGCCTGAGGCGCGGCCTGCGGCGCTGGCGAAGCCAGCGCCGCTTGCAAGGCCGTTTCGGACAACCCACAGGCCAGGTCCACCAGTTTCTGCTCGTTCTCCGGGTCGGCTTCGCCGACGATGGCATTGGCCTTCCGCCAGGTGAGGGAGCCGTCTGCGAGGGCTCGTTTCATGGCGGGCAAGTCGTCCAATTTTGAGCCGATGCGCAGGAAGGCCTTGCACTGGGCTTCGGTCAGGCCGCCGTGTTCGGCCGCGTAAGTGCGTATGCTGGTGTAACCCAGGGCGCGGTAGATCTTGCGGTCATGGATCACCCGCAGGTAGTAGATGGTCCGCACCAGTTCGCGGCGCAGCCCTCCGACGGCGTTGCGGAAGTTGTTGTGAATCGCCAGAGTCGCCGGGGTGGCCAGGGTCGCCGGCGAGGCCGGCGAGGACCGGGTGCCCTGGGCACCGGTTGAGGGCTCCGCCAATTGCGGGGTCGAGACCATCGGCAACGATGGTTGGCGCCTTGAGGCCGGATGTGCCTCCCCCTTGACGGGGAATTCATCGGTCATGGAAGCCATCCTACTGGGAGGCATGGGATTTTCGACCGGGAGGCCGGGAATGACACCTCCAATTCCGCAATCGGCATGCCCTTCATTTTGATCAACCGGATACCAGCCGGGTTCGTAAGAACCCGCCTGATTCACAATTCATTAAGTCCAGGCGCAGGCCCCACTTCGTTCCTGGCTAGTGGCAATCTTAGTGCCTTTATTGGGGGCAATGTTGGCGGTCCCTGTGGAGCCCGGGTTGGGGCCGGGGTTGGCGCAATCGCGGGATCAACTGGTTTCGAGGCGGCTTGGGATGTGATTGACGGCATGAGGTGATCGTTATGAGCACAAGAGCGCAACAATGGCCGGAGCTGAGTAAGTATCCGGATCTCGAGCATAATCTGCTCTACGAACGAGCCAAACGATTCGCCATTCGTCAACCGGCCACAATCCTGGGATTTTGCATCTGTGGATTGTTATCCGGACTTGGCGGCGGCCTTGGCGCGGAGTTCATCCATGTGTCCTACCTGGGAACCGCAATCGGAGCAGGAATCGGGGGCACGGTGGGCGGCTGCTTCGTTGCGGAAATCATGACCAGAAAGATGAAGGCCTATTTCGCCAGCTTGGTCCCCTAGGGAGTTCGGTAAACCTGCAAGAAGAACCTGTTCCTATGGGCGGGATTCTTGATCAACCGGATACCAGCCGGGTTCGTGCGAACCCGCCTGATTCACAATTCATCAAGTCCAGGCTCAGGACCGCACGATCACTTTGGACCGCGATGAGAGCGGGGAGTTCAGCTTTTTCGCCAAGGTGCGAATGATTGTGATATAATCCTCGCGACTTATTTGAATGCAGGAATAACTGGAAATTTTCATTCCGGAGGATATTTCCATGAAATGCCGAGCCGCGCGATTTCCGGGAACAATCCTGGGGATGGCCCTCCTTGCGGTTGCTCTGCCTTCCTGGGCCCAGGATTGTTTCGACTACCGCGATTTCCGCCCATTCGAATCCGAGGTCAATGTGGGGGCCGACGCGGTTTCGCTGAGCGGATTCCCGCCTTACGCCTTTCTCGCCGATGCCTCCGATTATGTCCACACGATCGACTGTTCCGATCCCCTGGCGCCGTTCATCGTCACGTCTCGCTTCTTTCAGGACCTCAACAAGTTCGCCGTGGTGGATTCCTTCGCATTTGCTGCATCATCCAGCCCGCTGGGTGAGGCCCCCAGTTTCGATCTCTTCAAGATACAGTCGGATGCATCATTGACACGAATTGGAAATGGCCGGCTGGAAACCAACGTCTACTTCAGCGGGAACGGCTTTGCCGTTTACAACGATCTCGTATTCGTGCTGGGATACAGGGCTCTCGGTTCCGGGGCGATCTTCATTTACAGGATGGAAGGCGGTGGTCTCACCCCCATCGACATTGCCGGTGCTCCCCCATCCAATTATGACATCGTGCGCGACGGAAACCATCTGTACGTGACTTCCTCTAGGGAGAATGTTTACTGGCTCGAATTCGCCGAAGACGGCGCCATCACGCAGACGGGGTTCTTGGATTTCGCAACCTTGAGAGCCGGAGTCGTCATAGAGGACGGCCTCATGTATGCCGTCTCGAACACACCTGAACTCCTCGTCGTCGACATAACGAACCCGGACTCCCCGTCCGTATTGGGGTCATGCTATCTCGGCGGTTCCCCGTCTCGTTTCTCCGTCGGAGAAGATATCGTTTATGTTGCTGATGGTTCCCTTGGGCTAAGGGAGATCGATGTCTCGGATCCGCATGGTCCGAGGATTGAAAAGACCACGTACCTTCCTGGCGGCGCCACGCACGTCATAGCGGCCGACCCCTACGTTGCGGTGGCCTCGCAGAAGTACGGCATGCGCGTCGTGGATCCGAACGGGAACTATCCGAGTCCCTTCCTTGATTATTCCCTGCTGCCGGGGCGTATGATGGCCTCCAAAGGGCATTGGCTCCTGACTTACACCGTCCCGAATCTCAATTTGTTCGATGTCCTGGATGGTCTACCACCATCGGCGACGGAAACCTTCCTCCTCATGGACGCCGCAATTCCGGGATTCATTACCTTCGGCGAAGACGTGGCCGTTCTTGGGCATATGTATGGGTGGGATGATAATCTCGGGACGATCCTCGTGACCCCTCCCGGCCCCACGGGGCCACGGGAAACGGTTACCCTTCGCAGCGCTGAGGAGCGGGTGGTCTGGGGAGCGGCGATCCATGAGGGCCACGTCTTTCTGGCGGAAGCGGTTGATGATACCACGAATTGTTTGCGGGTTTTGGATATATCCGACCCGTGGCATCCTGCCCTGGTTTCCGAGTTGCCGCTGGCTGACGGGTGGATCAAAAAAATCAAGAATCAAGGCCATCATGTCATTCTCAGTTACAGCAACGCGGATCTTGTTGTCGTCGATGTTGCCGTTCCTTCCGTGCCCTCCGTAACGGCCAATGTGAGTTGTTCGGCGGGGAGGACTTCCGATTTTGCCTTAGGCGATGGGTTTGTCTGCCTTGCGACTTCTTCGGGGCTCTGGACCGTAGGGTATTCCTTGCCGGACAGTGTCACCTATTCATGCCAATACAACCCCGGCAAGTACTACACTCAGGTCGAGATTGCCGGGAATATTGTCTACGCACACGAGTTCTATTCAAATTTGATCGCTGTCTTTGATGCAACCGACCCCTGCAACCTTGTAGAACTCGGCTTGTGCCTGGGTACCCAGAGCGATTTTGAAGTCGTCGGTGACCGGGTTTTCCTGGGGACCTCAAGGAGCATCGTGACGCTCAAGGCGCAGTGTCCCCTCGACGCCGGGCAGGAGAATCCCACGAGCGGTACCCCACCATCAGACGGATTGGACGCCGCGGGGCAGGCCGGTCTCCTTGGGGCCAGCGTGGGACCCAATCCCTTCAACGCCCTGACCGAAGTGCAGTTTTCGATCCCCAACAACCAGCACGTCCAGGTCACCGTGTACGACCTCAAAGGCAATCAGATCATCGTCCTGGAGGACCGGGACTATGCCCCGGGGACGTACCGCGTTCCCTGGAATGCCAGGGATGAAGCCGGCAGAACCGTTCCAACGGGGATGTACATGATCCGGTTGGAGGCCGGTGGGGAGAGCCAAACCGTGAAAGCCCTGCTTTTGAAATAGCGGCTCTTCTCATCGAACGGGAGGCCGGAATGGACCCCTCCGATTTGGCAATCGGCATGCCCTTCATCTTGATCAACCGGATACCAGCCGGGTTCGTAAGAACCCGGCTGCTTCACCATTCATCAAGTCCAGGCACAAGAACCACTTGCGGCCGGCCCATGGCGGCCGCCCAAGGCGGCCGCCCACGGCGGCCTCGCCGCAGAGGCCGACCCGCAGCGGCCCTGTGGGCACACGGGCCGCTGCATACTTGACATCCGCCCCCGCGGCGCTTAATCTCCCGCTGTCCTTTAACCGCGGCCCGTGAGCCCGAAAGGAGATCCCTCCATGAACGCGCCTGCGCACGCTCTCGACCTTCCCGATCAGACTCCCGTTTTCCATTCGGCCCTGTTCCTGGCCCCCGGGCGTCCCCGTCCCTTGGCCCGACGGCTGGCCATCCACAACCGCGTGCTGCGGCGCATCCGCAGCTTCCTCGAGGAACGCCGGTTCCAGGAGATCCCCGTACCCTTGTTCGCCGCCCGTGCGGCCGCAGGCGCAGCCGCGGCCGCGGGCGGCCTCTCCCCCGCCTCCGGCCTGGACCACCTCGACGCCATGGTGCGGCGAGGGTTCCCCGCCGTCTGGTGCGAGACCGCCGGCCTGCGGCCCTGGGCTCTCGACGCCACGGGATCCCCCGCCGAGTTCAAGCTCATCGAGGCGGTGGGGCTGGACCTGGATGGCACGGGGCTCGGCGACCTGATGCAGGACCTGGTGAAGGCCGTGGCAGCCGATCTGGGCGCCGACCTGCTGGGCGGGCGCGCGGTCACGCGCCTGGATCAGATGCTGAGGGTCGCGCACCCGCGGCTCACCCACGCCGAGGCCGTGCGGGTGCTGGCGACCCGCGGGATCGAGGTGGTCCCCGGTCGGCCGCTATCCTCCGAGGCCGAAGCCTCCCTGGTGCGTTACTGCGGGAACCTGCCGGTGATCATCGAGGACATGCCCGGAAGCGGGAAGGCAGAGCAGGCCCTGGGCTACATCCTGCCCTTCGCCGGGCAGACCATGGAAGGCGGCCTGCGGCCCGGGCAGCCGCCACGCGCGGGCTTCGAGCTGGGCGTGGCCCGGCTGCTCCAGTTCGTGCAGGGTCTGGGTTCGGTGCAGGATGCGTTGATCCCCATCGCCTAGCCCGGGCTGCTCCCATCGGTCGGCCGGGATCCCAGCAGGGGACCGAGCACCAGCTTCAGCCCCTCCAGGGAGAACGGCTTCTGCAGGAAGGCCGCAGGTCGGGGTTCGGGGAACCGCAGGGCGATGTCCTCCGCCGGGAATCCGCTGAAGATGACCACGGGCATCTGCGGATCGGCGGCCTGGATGGCGAGGAAGACCTCCTGCCCGTCCATCCGCGGCATGGTCAGGTCCAGCAGGACGGCCGCCAGCGTGCCGCCCGCCCTCCTGAAGATCGCCAGGGCCTCATCGCCGTCATGGGCGGTCAGGACACGATACCCCAGGATGTTGAGCATCTGGCCGAGGATCCTCAGGACCATCTCCTCGTCGTCCGCGATCAGGACCAGGGGGGCTTCCCCCGCGCCCGCCCCCGCCCGGTCCGACAGCCCATCCCCCGCCTTGTCGAGGGTTCCGGTGCTCGCCGGCAGAGCCACCCTGACGGTGGTGCCCTGCAGGGGGATGCTGTCCACGGTGATGGTCCCCCGGTGGGAATCGACGATGCCCCTGACCGCCGCCATGCCGAGCCCCCGACCGGAGAACTTCGTGGAAAAGAAGGGATCGAAGAGCCGCTGCTGGGTCTCCGGATCCATCCCGCAGCCGGTGTCCTGGACGGTCAAGACCACCTGGCCGGGGCCGGATCCCTCCGAGGCGGGCTCGGTCCCGACGGAAACCCTGATCTCGCCCGGCTCGCCCCCCAGAGCCTCCGAGGCGTTGGTGATGAGGTTCATGACCACCTGCCGCAGCTGGGTGACATCCCCGTGGACCCTGGGGAGGGACGGCGAGAGGTCCATGACCAGACGGGCCTTCTTGTCGAGGGACACGGAGATCAGCCCGGCCATCTCCTTCACGAGGAGGCCGAGGTCGAAATCCTCGACCTCGAATTCCCCCCGCCCGGCGTAGGCGAGCATCTGGCGGCACAGGTCGCCGGCCCGGCCGGCGGCCCGGCGGATGCCCCGGAAGTATTCTCGCAACCCGGAATCCCGGGGGACCTCGAGTTCCGCCAGGTCCAGATTCCCCACCATGGCCTGCAGCAGGTTGTTGAAGTCGTGGGCGATGCCGCCGGCCAGGATGCCCAGGCTCTTCAGCTTCTGGGCGTGGAAGTCCTCCTTCTCCATGCGGCGGCGGTCGGTGACGTCCAGGACCTCGGCGATGGCCCCGCAGTACTCGCCGCCCTCGTCGAAGAGGGGACGGGTGTCGAAGAAGACGGTGATCCGGCGCCCGTCCTTGGCGATCAGCTCGTGATCGTGCTGCTCGGCGATGCCCTGTTCCCGTCGGGCCAGGTGGCCCTTGATCATCTCGATGCCCCGCTCGTCCATGTAGTCGAACATGTGGCTGCCGAGGAACTCCTCCTCGGTCACCCCCAGCATGTCGCAAAGGGCCTTGTTCCCGTAGGTGGAGCGGCCGTCGCGGTCGATCTCCCAGATCCCCCCCTGGACCCGGTCCAGGAGGCTCCGGTACTTCTCCTCGCTCTCCATCAGCTGCTGCCGGGCCTTCAGTTCCGGACGCATGTCGATCAGGAAGCAATGCGTCCGTTCGAAGGCGCCGTCGGGGAGGTAGGAGATGCGTCCGTCCAGGCGGATGGGGATCAGGAGGCCGTCGCGGTGCCGGACGTCGAAGAGGTATCCGGTCACCCGCCCGCTCTGCTTGAACCCCGAGAACCGGTCGGACGCCAGGTCCCGGCATCGAGGATCCAGGTATTCGGGCCAGGAACTGCCGACCACATCTTCGAGTCCGTACCCGAACAGATCGCACCAGGCGGGGTTGACGTAGAGAAAGCGGCCCTGTTCATCCAGGGACTGGTAGGGGTAGGGAGCCGTGGCGTAGAGGTTCTCCCCACCGGCGTCGGGCGCCGGCTCCAGTTCCAGGTCCGGCCTGGGGGAAGGATCCTTCAAGCCCAGGCCTTTCGCGCAAGTGGCCGCCGGAACGAGAAGAACCCGATCCGGGGTTTGACCAGCCGTTCGAAGTCGTGATAAGGCATGGTGATGACCTCGGTGTGGTTGCCCGCATTGAAGGAGATGGTCTCGGCCCGGATCAGGTTACCCGACACGAAGACCGGCATCCCGTACAGGTTCCCGAAAGGCGGCATGGCCCCCAGCTCGCAGTCGGGAAAGATCTCCTCGAAATCCGCCTCGAGGCAGAGGGCGATGGTCTCGGCCCGGGCGGCCTCCCGCAGCAGGTGGAAGTCGATGCGGCTGTCGGCCGGCAGCACGGCCATGGCCATCTCGCCGTCCAGGGTCACCATGACGGTCTTGGCGAACACCCGGCCCGGCACCCCCGACTTGAACGCCACGTCCTGAGCGGCGAAGGCGCTGGGGTGGTTCACGAGCTTGAAAGCCACCGAATTCCCGGTCAGATAATCGATCAGCTTGTCGCAGGGCATGACGGACCTCCCGGCAGAGGTTGACCCGGATGATCACTTGCCCTGGTGCGGCAACCGGATGGGGGACCATCGGGAGGCGTTCCCGTCCGGGACGGCGGCCCGGACGGGAACCACCCACCTGGATTCTACCAGATATTCAGGGAAATGGCGAGAATCCCAAACGAGCAACCGTCTCGCCGAACTCCTGGGTTCGGAGCCCTCCGTGGTCCGAACCCAAATGGGCGGACACCCACGGCAGCCTCGGTCATCCCACAGGACCACGATATCAACAGTTGACAATTTTTGCTAATTCTTGTACGCTGAAACCAGGAGATAAACGAGGAGGTCTGAACGGTGAATGTTTCTGTGGGCAAGGACTTTGAAGAATTCGTGAAAAGCAAAGTCGCCTCGGGTGACTATGCCTCGGTGAGCGAGGTCGTCAGAGATGGCCTGCGCCTGCTCAAAGAGCGCGAACTCCTGCTTGAAGCGAGGCTGCAGGCTCTGCGTGGCGAGATCCAAAAAGGTGTCGACCAAGCCCTGGCTGGAGAACTTCTCGACGGCCCTGCAGTCATGGAGGAACTGCGGCAGGAACTCCGGAAGAGAAAGTTGTAGCATGCCAGGCTACTATCTGGTCCCTCAAGCTCGAACCGATCTTCGAGAAATTCTGAACTATATAGCTGAGGACAGCATTGATGCGGCCGACAGGGTCCTTGATCGCTTCTTGGAGGTGTTCGAACTCTTGGCAGAGAATCCTGCCATGGGGCATTTCCGAGAGGATTTGACCACCCACCCGGTCCGGTTCTTTCCCGTCTACTCGTACTTGGTGATATACATGTCCAATACCAGCCCTGTCGAGATCGTTCGGTTGCTGGGTGGGGCCCAAGATGTCGCGTCCATTTTGAAATAATGTGCAGGTGCATTAGCGGCCTGGGGGCTAACAATTAAGCCAGTGAACATCTCAAAGCCGCTTGCCACGCCCCGGCTGGCGCCAGGGTCGCTCAAATCGACTTTGCAGGTTAAGCCAACATGGGAAGGAAGACAGAGGTCCCATGCAACGCGCGTACTTAGAGTCCAACGCAATAATCCGTATAACCGAAATGGGGATTGGCGGCAGCACGCTTAGGCAATCTTGGCTCGGTCGCTTCCCTGCTTTATGATAATGGTATCCAAATTCGCCCCCCGGGGGACCTATATCCCCGAAAACAGCCTTCAATCCGGGTTTTCAGCGCGGTTTTGGAGTTCCGGGGTAGACCGATCCCCCTTCCCGGGCGTCGGCAACCGGGGGTTCTCCGTCAGGCTGCGTCCCTGGAGGACTGGCTGTGCAGTCCGCCGACCATCGGTCTTCCCTTTACGGGCCCCCCAGTTGGAGAGGTTCGACCGGTCTTCCATTGGGGTATCCATGTCCAGGCCCAGGTGGGAGCGGGTGAACGACCCGTTCCAAACAGGGGATCGGGGCGGGTTCAGGGGCGGGACAAAGGGAAAACCGATTGATCTTGGACAGCAGTGTTGACCGATGCAGTCCCTGACAAATTTCAACCCCACACCCCCATCTCCGCAAACTGCCGGCCCGCCGCCTCGGCCCACCCCCGGTTGGCGGCCGGACTGGCCGGGCTGGGATGCAGGATCTGGCCGATGACCTCGGGCCTGTGCCCGCCCGGACGGGCCGGCGCTTTCGGGCCAAACAGCACCTCCAGCTTGCCCCGGGCGAACGCCCCCACCCCCAGGACGAACCGGGGGCGGTACAGATCGACCAGGGCGGTCAACCGGCGGTCGCAGGCTGCGAACAGGGGGGCGGCCTCGGCGGCGGGCAGCTTGTCGGGGGTGCGGTTGCGGGCGCCCTCTTCCATGAAGACCAGCGGGCAGTAGTTGACGATCACGTGGTCGGTGAAGAACCGCTCGGGCGCGCCGAAGGTCTCGGCGAAGAAGCCCCACAGGCGGCGGCCGCTGACCTCGGAGCGGGGGCAGTCCAGCCCCAGGACCGGCCGCTTGGGATGCTCGGGAACGGGCTTGCCGACCGGGGCGTCCAGCCCCAGCCACCCTTTCACGAAACCCACCTCGCCGAAGGGCACCCCGGTCTGGGCCATGCCCCAGGGGCCGGGGTTCATGCCCAGCATCAGCACCTTGCGGGGGGATGCTCCCCACCGCTCCACGTACTGGCGGTGCAGGTCCCAGGCGTACTGCAGCGGATTGTAGACCCAGGCGACGGGGTCGCCGAACCGGAGCGCCCCGGCTTCGTCCCGGAGCCGGGCGGTGGCCTCCAGGACCCGGGCGGCAAACGCGGGATCGCGGGTGAACGTGGTCTTGCGGGGGGGCATGGATCGTCCTTCCAGGATTCCGGGCCGGGTCGCGGCTCATTGCGGGTTGGGCCTTCATTCTAGCGCGCGGACCTGCTAGTGTCAGGGACGGAATCGCCCCTTCCCCGTGCGAAAGGACGGCCATGCGTCGCTTCACCATCATTCTGTTGATCCTGGCCGTCCTGGCCTCGTGGGGCTGCAGCCGGCAGGAACCGGTCATCGAGTCCACCGCCCTGGTCCTTACCGGCGCCAGCATTCCCGAGGGCTTCGCCGCTCCCGGCGCCTCCGCCGTGGCGGTGATCGACGGCCGCATCGCCTACGTGGGCAGCGATCAGGACGCACGCGAGCAAGCAGGCCCGGGCGCCGAGGTGATCGACCTCGCCGGTGCGACGCTGATCCCCGGCTTCATCGACAGCCACTGCCACCTGTACGGGCTGGGCACCGCCCTGGCGCAGATCGACCTGGTGGGGACCGCCACCGTGGATGAAGCCCTGGAACGGATAGCCGCCGCTGACGCGGCGGCACCCGGCTCCGACTGGCTGCTGGGCCGGGGCTGGGACCAGAACGACTGGCCGGTGCAGGAATACCCCACCCGCGAACAGCTCGACCCGGTCACCGGCGACCGCCCCGCCCTGCTGCGCCGCATCGACGGCCACGCGGCCTGGGCCAACAGCGCGGCGCTCCTGGCCGCCGGCATCACCGCCGAAACGCCCGATCCCGAGGGCGGCAGCATCCTGCGCGGACCGGACGGCGAGCCCACCGGCGTCCTGATCGACAACGCGGTGGACCTGGTGAGCGAAGTCGTCCCCCCCGCGAGCGCGGCCGAGAAACGCCGCCGCATCGACCTGGCCGTGGCCGAGTGCCTCAAGTACGGCCTGACGGGGGTCCACGAGGCCGGAGTCGACCTCGAACTGGCGGGCATCTACCGCGCCATGGCCGACGCGGGCGAACTGCCCCTGCGCATCTACGCCATGTACGACGACAAGCCCGAGGTGCTTGCCCACGCCGCCGCCGAGGGGCCGTACTTCCATCCCGGGGGGATGCTGACCATCCGCGCGGTCAAGCTCTACGCGGACGGCGCCCTGGGCAGCCGCGGCGCCCTCTTGCTTGACGACTACACGGACGCCCCCGGCACCCGCGGCCTGGCCGTGACTCCGCGGAACCACCTCCTGGAGGTCTGCCGCGACCTGGGCGGCCTGGGCTTCCAGATCTGCACCCATGCCATCGGCGACGGGGGTAACCGCCTGGTGCTGGACGTCTACGCGGAGATCCTGGGCGATCTCGGCGGTGACGACCGCCGCTGGCGCGTCGAGCACGCGCAGATCCTCGCCGTGGACGACATCCCCCGCTTCGGCAATCTGGGCGTCATCGCCGCCATGCAGCCCACCCACTGCACCAGCGACATGGACTGGGCCGACGAGCGGTTGGGCAACGAACGCCTGCGCGGCGCCTACGCCTGGCGGTCCCTGCTGGATGCCGGCGCCCACCTGTGCCTGGGCACAGACTTCCCCATCGAGGCCGTCGACCCGCTGTGGGGCCTGTACGCCGCCCGCACCCGCACCCACCACGACGGCACGCCCCCCGGGGGGTGGATGCCCCAGGAGAAGCTGGACGCAGCCACCGCCCTGGAGCTCTACACGGCGGGTTCGGCGTTCGCCGGGTTCGCCGAGGATCGCCTGGGACGCATCGAACCGGGCTATCTGGCCGATTTCACGGTGCTGGATGGGGATCCCGTGGCGGCCGAACCGGCCGTCCTCCTGTCGATGGGGACGGTCCTGACGGTGGTCGACGGCAAGATCGCCTACCGGCGATCACACTGAGGCGGCCGGACTCTTCCGGGTCCGGCCGCTTTTCGTACTGGAACCCGCTTGCGGGAATCCCGTATATTCCTACTCCTTGGGTAGACCATGTCGCCCCGACCCCGAACCGCCTCCGAGGAGAACACCATGACCCGAATCCATACCGGTCTCGCCGGTGCGGCCCTGTGCCTGCTGCTGGCGGGCGCCGCTCAGGCCGAGCCCATCGCGGCCGAGTCCTACTACGATGCCCTGGCCCAGGCCAAGGGGGCCGGCCAGCTCGTCATCATCGACTTCTACACCGATTGGTGACCGAGCTGCAAGGTGTTCGCCCGTGAGGCGAGCAACAACCCGGCCATCGCCGACGCCCTGGAGGGCGCCGTCTTCCTGAAGATCGACTGCGAAAAGGGCGAGGGACCGGACGTCGCCAAGATCTACGGCATCCGCGCCTATCCCACCTTCTACGCCGTCAACGGCGACGGCGAGGTCACCGACCGCTGGATCGGCTACGAGGGCGCCGAGCGCTGGGCCGCCACCGTCGAGAACGCCAAGGCCGACATGCGGACCATGGCCGCCAAGAAGGAGGCCTACGCGGCCGCCCCGACCGCGGATCTGGCCGCCCGGTTGGCCAACGACGCGGCCTGCGACTTCGACTTCCGCGTGGCCGTGGACCACTTCAAGAAGGCCCGGGAACTGAACCCCTCCGATGCTGACCACTTCACCGAGCAGATCCTGACCAACATGTACTACGGCGCCGACGGCGGCGGCTTCACGTTCGCCGAGGTCGCGGCCGAGGCCGACCTGGCCTTCGCCTCTCCCGGCGCCACCGTGTCGGACAAGGTCGAGCTGGCCCAGATGGTCAGCCGCATGGCCGGCTCCATGGACGCCAGGGAGAAGGCCGTGCCCTACATCACCGCGGCGCTCAAGGCCGCCGAGGGCAACACCGACGAGGACCTGGCGCGCTCGCTGACCGGCCTGCGCATCGACCACGCCCTGCTGGTGGAGAAGGACGCCGACAAGGCCTTCGAGCTGAAGGTCGGCCTGCAGCCCGAGGGCTGGCGGGACGAAGCCCGCCGCCTGAACGCCTTCGCCTGGTGGTGCTTCGAGAACGGGATCAAGCTGGACGAGGCCGAGGAGATGGCCCTGCGCGGCATCGAACTGGCCGAGGACGACGCCCAGCGCGCCACGATCCTCGACACCGCGGCGGAGATCTGCGCCGCCCGCGGCGACTGCACCGAGGCGCTGGTGCGGATCCGAAAGGCCATCGAACTGGATCCCGAGAACGACTACTACAAGGACCAGCTGGCCAAGTTCGACAAGAAGGCGGCTGAGGACTGCGGGTGATTGGGGGGTGACCCCGTAAGGAGAAGGGCCCGGGGCGGTGGTTCCGGGCCTTCTTTTATGTTGGGGGTGGCGGGGTCATAACCTCGAGCCGTGATATTTTTGCAATTGAAAAGCCTCATATGAGGCAATCTCGCGGCAATAATTCTGGCATTGATTCAAGCCGGCTCGACCACATTGGAAACATAACGACCTGGCGATAAGCTGCGGACTGGATCGGCGCGGCGGTGGGGTCAACCAGCCCCGGAATCAGCCGTTCTGTCAAATTGAACGGCTTGACATGCGACCCAACTATTACTACTTCAGCTGGGCGACATTCGGATCTAGCAATGCGTCTGAACATCATGAAGCTACAACGACTCACCGGACCAGAGATATTTTCCCAGTCGTGGCTCTCCCCATCCCCAGAATCTGGACCAGGTAAGACCCGCTGGGGGCTGGGCGACCCCTCGCATCCGCCCCGTCCCAGGACACGCGATGGGTGCCGGAGTCAACCGGGCTGTTAAGGAGTGTACGGACCAACCTTCCCCGGGTGTCGAAGATCCGTACCTGGACCTCGTCCCTTCGATTGATCTTGAAACTGATCTCCGATCGCGGGTTGGCGGGATTGGGAAAACACCCCATGAAGGCAAGGTCGGGCATCCCGTCCGTTTCCGGGGAAACGCCAGACGTTCCCTCGGTCCAACCCCATACCCGGACCAGGTCAGCATGGTCCCCGTTCGGCAGGAATTTACGATAGTGGACCAGGAGGTCGCAACGGCCATCCCCATCGACATCCCCTGCCCTTTCAACCTGGGCCTGGTCCCATTCCTCACCGATGGGGGTTCCGAACCGGACATCCGGCACCAAATCCGGACTGGGCCCACCCCAGAAGACCCATACGGCGCAAAAGAGATCCACGATGGCGAGGTCGTCGTACCCGTCGCCGTTGATGTCTTCCAGGCCGGCGACGTCCTGGCCTGGAATGAGGGACAACCCTTCCCCTTCCCAGATGTCCGGGTTGCCCCGAATCAGCCGGGACTCCTCGATGTTCGGCGCCGCCGCGATGACGTCATCGAAACCGTCCGCATCGAAGTCGAAGTTGCCGTCGATGTCGTAGCCGAGATAGGCTTCTCCAACGTCTAATGGCTGGTAGAAATACCCTGCATACCACATGAACTCGCCGCCGTGGAGAGTGGTGGCGGCACCGACACCATTGGTGGGAATCAGGTTCGTTCCGTCAAAGAAGAGCCCCTGGGCAAACGGAAGCCCATGCACGATATCCCCGGCGCCGTCCCCGTTGGTGTCCCCGGCGAATTCAAGGTGGGAGGCGAAACCATCGTAATGGGTTCCGAGGGTTCTGCCCCAACAGGAATCCACCCCGGGTTCAGGACCGCCTCGAAACACGTACACCGTCGGGGGCGGACCCCACCCATAGCTGGTATTGATGGTTGCTGCCAGGTCGTCGAATTCGTCCTCAGTGTCGAATCGCCCCGCACAGGCCAGACCTCGCCCGAAGTAGTACCTTGTCCAAGGCCCCGGGATGACATGATCGGCAATGTTGTCAAGGTCGGGTCCGCCGTAGTAGGCAAAGACCATCCCGGCATTCTCCATGCCGTCCACATCGTAATAGGGTGCCCCGAGGGCGATGTCTCCGAATCCGTCGCCGTTGAAGTCGAAGGGCCCGGCCAGGGCTTCCTCGAGCCAGCCTGAATCCCCCTCCTGGATGACAAGATCTGCCTCGGTGCCCACGCCCGGCCCGCCAAAAAAAACGTAGGCCCGACCGGAGTATCCGGGTCCTTCTTGCCTTTCGTCCATGATCAGGAAATCATCCAGTCCATCCCCGTTGACATCGCCCAGGCCAGCCATCTCGATTCCGAAGGCCTGGTTGTCATGTTCGGGATATAGTTCGGCAATGAGCCCGCCCTGGGCGGCATTTCCACAATACGAAGCCATTAAAATGCCTAATAGAAAAGACTTCACCGGTGTCCCTCCATATTTTGGTTTTCCCGATTATATCACACCCGCCATCCCAAGACACCCTGTACCAGTACCAGGAAACCAAGACGGGGCGGCGTCAATCCTGGCAACGGCAATATGCGGTTTTCAAGGAACCGGAGGGATTAGAATACCCTCTTGACGACCAGGGGCCTCATTGGTGTTATCCGTCAACATTCGCCACACCCGGCGGGCCTGGTACGGAACAAAAACGGATCCGCCCCAACTTCCCTGCGCAGCAGATACTGCATATCGGTCAATTCTCTTCGGAGAATGCGACTCACTCAGCGCCGGAAGATTCCCTATTTTTCAACTCCTCGAACTTAGCGGCCATTGTCGGGTTACCCCTGGTCAGACGCTTGACTGTCAGGTCGTCGGCTTTGTTGTTGGCAAGGCGAAGATTGTTTTCAGAACCAAGCAGTGCGTCCTTGGTCTTTTGAAGGTGATCGATGGTCTTATCGATCTCCTCAACAGCCGTTTTAAATTTTTTTGATGCCAGTTCGTAGTTGCGTGCGAAGCCTGTCTTAAATTCCTCGATCTCGTTCTCAAAGTTGGTAATATCAATGTTTTGCGATTTAACCAAAGTGAGTTCTGTTTTGTATTTAAGCGAATTCTGAGCTGCATTTCGAAGTAAAGTTATGATCGGGATAAAAAACTGCGGGCGAATAACATACATCTTCGGATAGCGGTGCGACTTGTCGACAATACCAGAGTTGTAGTGATCGCTCTCTGGCTCTAGAAGTGAAACGAGAACCGCGTATTCACAGCCTTTTTCAGTGCGATCCTTGTCAAGCTCTTTGAGGAAGTCTTCGTTTTTCTTTTTTGTAGCAGTTTCGTCACTCTCATTTTTCATCTCGAACATGATCGAAAGTACTTCTGTACCCTCCTCGACCACGTCTCGAAAGATATAGTCACCCTTGCTGCCAGTCCGCGCGTCATTATCTTTTTCGAAATACGCCCGTGGAAAGGCCGTCGCACGAATGCGGTTAAACTCAGTCTCGCAGTGCTGCTCGAGGGTTTCGCCCACCATCTTTGTCGACAGGCGAGCCTTCATGTCTCGGAGACGTTCAATCTCACCATCACGATCCTTGAGTTGCGTTTCGTACTTGTCTTTAAGAGATACCTCTGCGAGTTGTTTTTCGTGCTTCGCGCGCTCAAGCTCGGCCTTCAACTCCTGAACCTCAGAGATCTTCTCTGTAGTTGATTTTTGCAGTTCACTCTCAAGCCTCGCGTCGGAAATTTGAGAGGCAGTTATTTTGTCATGCTCTGCTTGCTGAAGTTGGTTAGCTAGCGAGTCACGTTCCTTTTCTAGGGCATTTAGCGCTTCCTTCACTGCCAGCTTTTTTTCGACAGCTCCGGCATCAAGCTTGGCCTTGAGTTCCCTAATCTCACCATCCTTTGCGGCGGCCGCTTTTTCCATTTCGCTCGCGATCTTTGTCTTCGCCAAATCCACAGCATTTTGCTTTTCTTTCTCAGCCAATTCTAGCCGTTTGGACAATTGCATTTCGAACTCGTCATCGCGAACTTGCTTTAGAATATCCGCGTAGCCGGCCTCGTCGATCTTGAACGCTTTCTGGCAATGCGGACATTTGATTTCATGCATAGCTTTTTGTCCTTCGCAATTTTTGCAATGTGACGGCTACCGTTGGCTTCAGCTGCGAAGACCTTTGGCGCGACCCGTGCTCCGCCGGGGCGTGACAAGCGGCTTCGACAGCTGGAAGTTCTTGTAAGGTGTGGACGTTCTACCCTCCCAATGATGCCTGTGAGGGACGCGGGATATGCTCCAGTACACTAACAACTTCATATTTCTGATTAACGTAGATCCCCGAGGCATCCAATCGTTGGACAATTCGCAACCGAACAACTAGTGCGTCTCCAGGTGCAATTGTGATCTCATGTGCAGCAAACTTCTCAAAAAACGAGGAGTCGAGAACCGGAGCAGCTATCGTCACGCCGCGCCACACGAATTCCCAACGCCTCCTAGACTGTTCTAGTATGGCGCGCATAATCTGAACTTCAGTCTGCTCCTCGACCTCTCGCGTAGGAACATCCGAAGTCGCAGTTTCGCCGGCCAGCACCGCGAATTGCTCACGCGAAACTTCGATCGGCGTTTCCTCGTCCGTATCGTCGCCCGACGTGATCGCAACAGATTGAATCGTCTCGTCGCCGTCGACCGAACGGAATGCGCGACTGACTGCCTGCCGAAAAGTCTCCAGACTCTGTACTTCCTGCATCGCCTCGTATGTACTTCTTGGCACGACAACTGTTTGATCGCCCGCGGTCACCACTACCGAGTCCTCATTTGTAACGACATTGATACTCACTCCTGGGGCCAACGTCTGCGTATAGATGTGAGCAGCGATAACCGAGAGTACCACAGCTCTTAAGTTTTGAACCGAAAACAGATTTCCGCCCTGCCGGTAGACGGCCCGGATCTTCGCTTTGAAGCTACCTGAACCCAGGGCCTCTACGACTACCTCAATATCATAGCCTGGGTTGATCAGGCCATTTGCCGCTCGGGCCGCATCAGCAACCGAAACGAGCGTAGAGGCAAGCGTGTAGGCGTTGATACGAGAGAACTCGCCACCAAACCTAAGAACAAATGATCCTTCGTAGCTGCCAATATCGATACGCGGCACAAGCTACCTCCTACACCTAACAACATATTTTACAGGGCTCCGTAAACCCTAAGGAAATCGCCTTGCCGTTCTGTCGAATTACCCGCATTTCGCAAATGATCTTAACGGTAACGATTCCGGCTCCCCCCAATAGCTTACGCCCATCAGTATATCACGAAGCAGCCCCCACCCCAGCGAAAAATATCCCACACCCCCCCCACCTGGAGCGACCCTGGGACTTCCTCAAAACACCCTCACCACCCACCAACCGAGGCCCCTATCAAAGGTCCCAGCCCGGCCCACCCCCAAAAGTCACTTGATATACCACAACGACCTCAGCTGCTTCCTGATCTCCTCGTCCACCTGCGGATCCCGCTCCCCCTCGGGCACGACCGCCGACCCCCAATGGCTGGTACGAATCCACCCGGTTCCTCTCCAGGTCGGCGATCCGCCGGGCGCCATCAACCGTCGCCGGCTCCACCAGGATCTTCCCCGGCATGTCCTTGCCCGCCGGCAGGCCCAGAAGGGCCAGCATCGTGGGACAGATGTCCAGCAGCTCCAGGTGGCCGAACTTCACCCCGGCCTGGTACAGGGGGCTGCGTACCAGGAACAGGCCCCAATCGCTGTGCTCGGCGGTGCCCTTCTCCCCGCTCTACCGGGGGCCATAGAACCCTAGTCGCTCACCACGACTGCCCGCCGATCGGCGGGGAACCAGCTGAGAATCCGGCCCATCAACGACAGCCCCCGCCAGGTAGCCCTTCTGGGACTTCCTTCTCCTCAACTGGCGCAAACCTCCGCCCCATAACCTGATCCAGTTTCGCCTCATAGGGTGCCAGACGTTTTCGCCCAATTGGGAGCCACCTCGTCGCCGGTCCGGGAGGACCCCAGCGGCACCCCGTCTCCAGCCCCCGTTTCAGCATGACCGGCCTGATAGGCACGCTGCACCTACTGATCCCACAGAATTCTCCGCGCCCGCTCGATGAGCGACGCATTTTCCATGAAAGGCCGCAATTCGTTGGTCTGCAAGTCGTAGACGAGCAGCTGCTCTGGCTCGTCCTCCGATCTCTGCAGTCCTGGTCGCCATTCTCGCACGACAAGAACCAGCCCCGTCCCGTTCTCCTGGAAACGGTATCTCCCGCAATGCAGGCTATCCGGAAGGACTTGAGTTAGCCCGCTACCGTCCAGCTTCGAACCAAAGAGCCGGGGTCGATCACGGTGGGTGAGACGTCCGTCTTCATCCGTGTCCTCGAACACGATTTCGTAGAGATTGTAGGTCCGGGAAGTATCCCGCTCTGTTGGAATATCTATCCCAACGACAAAGGCCTTGCGATCCAGGAGGAGTCGGGCTTGCGAGCCATCCCGGCGGCAAAACAGGAGGTTAATCGATCGCGACGGCGCCATCCCGATCGTGATTTCCCTAGGTTGCTCGAGATCCTTGACGCCGATCTCGACAAAGACAATGTCGCTGTTGCCGATCCTCCGCGGCAGCGCGAGCGATATGTCTTGCGTCGCCAGACTATCTTCCACAACGGCGGCAAGCTTGGGACCCGTATCTGGGGAATGGAACCGCTTCTTGGGAAGGCTATTGACGGTGAACGCAACCGCGAGGATCACGAGCCCGACGAAAATGAGAACGCCATTGGTGATCCAAATGCGCTTAAACCAGCGGTCCATTGTTCCTCGATCGTTTGGGCTAAAGCTGTCGGCCAAACTCAATTTCCGAAGGGGCTGCAGTTGGCGCGGGCCTCGCCACACTCGGGCTGTGACAGAGCCGCACCTCCGCTGCAACTACTAGTCAGGTGATCGATCCCGCTGCCACATCCTATCCCACTTCGGCTTAGCAAGTATGGCGAGATCTTCAGAGGCCCTGCCAAGTTCGGATGTTCGGGAGCAAAGAGAAACATCCAGGATGATGGCACCAGGAACTCCACGCTGCATCTCGTATCGGGATAGAAATGCCGACGCAGAAACGTAATTGCCATAGATCAAGTACGACTCGCCTTGCTTGAATGGATAGCCACATGAGGGCACCCCGCGCCTAGTATACACGATCACCGTGTCCGCCTCTACGCCCTTCCAGACTTGATCCACCATAATGGCCCAGCCGATCAGATCGGCGCTAGAGGTGCCTTCCGCCGAGACAGCGGAACCGCCTGCGTCCTTTAACTCGAACTCTCCCTCGAGGGCCAACACTCGGCCGGAAAGGACGAAGTCGTTGGCAGCCAGCGCCTCGGACAATGGAAGATGGGGCTCACATTCACATGCAACGCCCTGGCCGAAAACCAGGAGAATTCCAACGAGGACCGCAGCCGCAAGCTTCATACCGCAATCTCCTGTGCATTGGCGCAATCATGGGAAGGGCCTAAGTGCTGACCGTTGTGATGGATGCCAAACAAGGACAACATTTCCTACCCGTATAACGTTGGCTTAACCTGCAAAGACGTTTGGCGCGGACCTGCCGCAAGCCAGGTGCGTGACGAGCGGCATTTCAGGTTCAAGCTCCTGTTATGCATCTATAGCTTCCTGAATAGCGTTGAGCCATCCTTTCATTTCGTCATATCCATTTCGTTCTCGGAGTAATTCGACCGTCATCAGTTCTACCGCGCGAGAGTTTAGAACTCTCTTGCAATGAGATGCCTTAGAACTCTTGGCTTTCTCCTCCAGTCCGTCCCAGTCCGTCGGAGCGTCACTCGCTTCATGGAGGATCCGCGCTACCGCATGAGGTACGTCCATATCATCCGTAATTTCGGGCACAACAACAGGATTACCATTCTCTCGAAAGACACCCTCAATTGCTGATGCCGCGAGATAGTTCTCCAATTCCCGTTTCGCGGTGGTGAATCCCTTCCTCAAACCGCCTTCAGCGTTCATTACAGCCACAGCGGTCACATATTCCGGGACGTCGCTATCGTAAATGTGGATCTCCGGCTTGCCTAGGTCGCGCAGGAAATACTCATTTATCCAATATTTCAAAGTAGATCCACCGGTCAGAATAAATGCGACCGACATATTATCCAGCAAACACGGTATCTCCGGATTAACGTCGGACAGTATCTTGCTGTAGAGCGAAAGTGCTTTTATATCATGGTAGCCTTCAACATACACCAGCACTTTCACTCTATCGAGCGGATTCGGAAGTACCCCAAGGGTCTTAACAATTTCACTGATAACTGACTCCGCTTCGCACCCATTCTCAAAGTCAAGCCCATAGCCAACTGTTCGGCGGCCTTCCTGGTCCTGTCCTACGTAGATTAGAGCCTCTATTGGCAACTCACGTACGAGATTTGAACTATGTGATGTAAAAAGCACTTGTAGATTTTCTACCTCACTAAGCCGTATTAGCGATTCAATTATCATCTGTTGGTGACCAGGGTGCTGCGATGTTTCCGGCTCTTCAATACCATATATGATCGATGGTGCACCGGTATCGTTCTGCCTACGTTCTGCTTGGGCCTGAAAGAAACTCAGCAAGACTAGCCGCTTTATTCCGCTTCCCCGCTTGTTTAGTGGAACTCCGCTTTCGTTCAGAAGCGTCAAATCAAAAACTTTTTCCCAACCTGGGTCTTTCGTAAATTCAGTTCGCATTCTTTCCGCAATATTTTTATCGATACTTTCCAATTTTAGTATCGTCGCCTCGGCCACCTGAGTTGATATGTCCCTCACTTTCTCTTCTACGACAGTCAGCAAATCTTGTATTTCTTGAATCGCGAGCGATTCCTTAATAGCCTGCTTCATCGGGTCCTGAACATCTTTGTCTTTGTCATCGATACTCTTGTCGGTTTTAAACACTGAATATATTGGCATATGCTTTTTGAGCGCAGGCCAGATTTTCTTTAAATTGTCGTTAGCGTCCAAACTTCCATCGACTTTTAATTCAGTTGGCGCAAATGTCTCTACCCCCACTGCAGTTCGGATTGCTTGCCTCAAATCCGGGTTCTTTCGAGAGTCAACATTGGTCAACTCGGCCTCAACGTCAGCAGCCTTTCGTTTAAGGTCGCTATTAATGAGCGACAATAACCCAGAAAGTGCCTGATTCTCCGGATAGTGCGCTACGATGTAAGTTGCTTTCGTTAGTGTCTTACCGATCTTGAATACTCTCTTAATTTGCAGTTCGCCGTTTTCGTTTAGCATAGATTCTTGACTTAGAGTTGTCTCAACAGCTGTATCCAAAACTAACGAGGGTGGCAAATCTTCGAAATAGCAAGTGATGACAATTTCATTACTCGTTGCGGTTGTACATAAATCGTGCTTGTCGATAGAATCGTTGAAGAACGCATCCAACGCGTCCAAGAGAGCCGACTTACCTATATCGTTCCTGCCGATAACGCAAGCCAAGTCACCGAGTCGGAATTCAGTAGGTTCATTGTAACACCGAAAATTTTCGATGCAGACTCTGGACAACCTCATATGGATATACTCCCTAGATATTGCATAACGACCTGGCGTTAAGCTGCAGGCGGTTCTGGCGCGGGCCTGGCTCCTGCCAGGGCCGTGACAGAGCCGACTGTCAGCTTGAACGGCTTGTAACTAGCCGTCATCCGCCGATCTCTCAAAACGTCGATACGACGTGTCGAGGTGCGTGAAAAAACTTGGTGCGCGCGCAAACAGTATTTTCGACATCTGCGGATTATCAGCAGCATAAACCAAGAAGCGCGCTCCGCTGGCTCTTGTGGCTTCGATCAACTTATCCAAGTCAACAATCACAGTGCGGGGTTCAGGCGCCTTCTCTATCGCTAGTCGCAGAATTGTCTCACTTGCACCGCCGAACTTGTACGCTATTGTGCGCGCTTCGCCTATTTTCCCAAGGTGAGATTCGTAAGTAAGCGTATGAAGAACCGCACACCGTGCTCCATAGATATCGACGGCATTGCATTCGAATACTTGGTCTGGCAACAACCATTTGTCTACCCACTTACAAAACCGTTTACGTACATCATTCGGTTTCGGATTGGGTGCAGCTAGCCAGCCAAGTCCGTCGATCACGGTGTAAAGAAGGACGAGCGTGGGCAAAGGGAGGTGGTTCTTGAGCAGGATTCCCATCGCAAGGAAGCATTGCTCATATGAATCCAACATGCTCCTGAACTCATCACGCTCAATGGTGCCCATGGATTCGCCGATCTGCTTCTGTCTAGTTAACAACAAATTCTGCCGGGCTCCGTTTACCCAAAAGATATCAATAAGCCATTCCGGGGAAAATACTCAATTCCAAAATGGTGACCCAACGGTCAAGCAATCCCCGCTCCCGCCTTGGGCTTACCTGGTCAGTATATCACCACCCAGGCCCCTCCCCAACGAGAAAAATCCCACAACCACCCCCACCTGGAGCGACCCCGGGACTTCCTCAAAACACCCTCACCACCCACCAGCTGAGGCCCCTATCAAAGGCCCCGGCCCGGCACACCCCCAAAAATCACTTGATATACCCCAACGACCTCAACTGCCTCCTGATCTCCTCGTCCACCTGCGGATCCCTCTCCCCCTCCGGCCCGGCCGCCGGCCTCAGCGGCAGGTACGAATCCACGCGGTTCCTCTCCAGATCGGCGATCCGCCGGGCTCCCTCAGAAGTCGCCGCCTCGGCCAGGATGCTCCCCGGCATGTCCTTGCCCGCCGGCAGCCCCATCAGGGCCAGCATCGTGGGGCAGATGTCCAGCAGTTCCAGGTGCCCGAACTTCACCCCGGCCTGGTACAGGGGGCTGCGCACCAGGAAGATCCCCCACTCGCTGTGCTCGCCGGTGCCCTTCTCCCCGCTCTGCCGGGGGCCGTAGAATCCGTGGTCGCTCAGCACGACGGCCTGCCGATCGGCGGGGAACCAGCTCAGGACCTCGCCCATGATCTCGTCCGACCAGACGTAGTAGTTCTTCACCACGTCCTTGAAGATCTCGGCCTCGGCCGGATCCACGCGCACGAAGTCCTCGTCGGTCTTCATGTAGTGGTAGAAGTGGTGGCTGATCATGTCGGGCCCGCGCTGGTAGAAGAAGAACAGGTCCGGATCGGTATGCCGGGCCAGGTACTCCGACACCGCGACGTAGCCCATGTCGGCCGCCAGGGCGGCGGTCAGTTCCTCCATGCGCTGCGGATAATCGCGGCGGGCGGTCTCGATCTTGTCGGCGGGGATGAACCGGCCCAGGAACTCGTCGGTCAACGACTCCGGATCGACCCGCAGCGAAACCACCGCCTCGGTCAGCGAGTCGGGATACACCAGGTTGGCCAGGGGCGCATCGCGGCCCTTCCCGTAGGGCAGGTAGTCGCTCACCATGACCCCGTTGATGGGCCGGGCCGGATAGGTGGTCCACATGCCGATGATGTCGGTGGACATGCCCGCGGCGCCCAGGATGTCCCACAGGGCCGGCGCCCACCACGCCGAATCGTTCACCGGCTTCTGGTCGCTGCCCTTGACGAAGTGGCTCACCCCGTGCACCTCGGGCAGCACCCCCGTGGTGATGCTGGCCCACAGCAGGGGCGACTTCTCCAGGGGATAGAAGGTCTTCATGCGCCCGTACGCCGACTGCTCCATGAAGGCGGCCAGATGGGGCAGGCGCCCCTCTTCCAGCATGGGGTCCAGGAGCCGCCAGTCGGCCGAATCGATGCCGATGACCAGCAGCTTGGCCGTCTGCCCGGCAGGGCCGGCCTCCTCGGTGCCGCCTCCGCATCCACCCAGGACCACCACTCCGTGGGCCAGGACCGCCGCCAGGAGCACCATCGAGAGATTCCGCACCATCCGCATCATCATCTCCGTTCCACAGGTCACAGGGAGACGCGCAGCGCGTCCTTCAACGCCAGGCCCGCTCCCAGCGACAGCACCATGAAGGCGACCAGCCAGTTCATCTCCAGACCCAGGTAGGCGGTCGCACGCTCGGGCAGCTGCAGGGTCCAGCCCGCCACCGGCCCGGACCCGGGCAGCGACCGCGCGCCCGGCCACAGGACGGCATTCATCAGCCCCCGCCCGGCCTTGTGCCCCAGCAGGGGCAGGCCCCCACCGGCGATCAGTTCGGGTTCGGCCACCTTCCTGCCACCCTGGATCACCGCCAGGGGGAAGGAGCCCTCGGCATCGGCCCGCAGCCGCCAGGCCACCGAGCCGGTCAACCGGTCGTGCACCGGGCCAGCCTCCACGGTGACGCCCTCGGGCACGGTCAAGGTAACGCCCTCCGACGCGGGGCCGTCGCCGACCAGGTCCACCGCAAGCACCGCGGACTCACCGGCCTGCAGCGGCCGGTGGGCGAACCGTCCCTCGAGCTGCGCGATGGTCAGCACCATGGGCACCGCCAGCACCAGCAGGGCCGGCAGCGTGAACGCGAGGTACCGGAGGTTCGCCACCGCCAGGTCCTTCTGGATGCGGCCGAGCACGCGCAGGTGGTCCTGGTACATGCCCATCTCGTAGATGTGTCCGAACAGGCGGTCCCGGGCCTTGCCCAGCCGGTCCTGCGGGGTGGCCGCCTTGAACAGCAGCAGGGCCCACACCGCGGACACCACCGCGACCAGGGTCATCGCCCAGGCCGGATGGCCCCCGAGCGGCCCCAGCAGCAGGTCGTAGACGGCGGTCACGCCCCTGTTCACCACGTCCATCACGCCGTTCCCGTCACGAGATGTAACCCAGGCCCTGCATCCGCTTGCGGATCTCGTCCTCGGACGAGCCGCCCTCCTCGAACTTGGCGATCTCTCGTTCGAGAACGTGCCGGACGAACTCCTCGGCCGACGCGTAGCCCGCGATCTCGGCGCAGCGTTGCACGCGCGCCATCAGTTCCTTGTCGAGCTTGATCTTGTCGCCGCTTCCGAACATGCGGCACCTCCTGTCGGATGATCCGGGCTATCGGGACTTGAACACGCTGCCGCCGACCATCTCGTCGGGCGGGGTGATCCCGAAAAGATCCAGGATCGTGGGCGCCATGTCCACCAGGGCGGGATCCTGACGCATGATGGGACGGTTGGCCATGAGAATGCCGGGCACCTCGTCGGCGGCGATGCAGTGGTCGCCGCTCCACTTGAGCAGGTTGTCGCTGAAGACCTCGGGCATGATCCGGCCCAGGCCCGACTCGTTGCTGCCGCGCCAGCCGCGATAATAGCCGATGACGATGTCCGGGCCGGTGGCCTGCATCGCGCCGTGGTAGACCTGGTCGGCGCGGTCGGCGGTCTTGATGGCGAGGCGGCCGTCCAGGGGATCTGTCACCGCCTCCAGCTTCGCCTTGAGCTCGGCCAGCAGGGCCTGCTGCTCGGCTCCCGGCTCGACGATGCCGTCCTTCTCGCGCCCCTTCAGGTTCAGGTACAGGCCGTTGATCCCGATGGCGTAGGCGTGCGTGCGGGACCAGTCCACCCCGATGAGCATCTCCACGTCCCCGGGCTCGTGCCCCGGGAGCACGGCCAGGTAGCCGTTCTCGAGCAGCCAGGTGTTGACGTGGAAGGCGCGGTTCCAGGGCGCGAACCCGTGGTCGCTCATGACCATGATGATGGTGTCGGGCGGCACCCGGTCCACGGCCATGCCCAAGGCCGCGTCCAGCTCGGCGTAGACGTCGGCGATGCGGTGGGCGTGGCGTCCGTCGGACGCGGCGTGGGTCGGACTGCCCGGATCCATGTTCCGCCACACCATGTGGCAGGTCTGGTCGGGCGAGTTGAAGTAGTAGAACAGGAAGCCCGATTCGAGGGCGGCGAACCGGTCAAGCTCGGCCTCGAGCTGCTCCATCCGCTCCTCGAGGACCAGCCCGCTCTGCCGCACGTAGTCGTCGTCGCTGAAGAACCCGTTCTCCAGGGCGCTGGTGTCGTCGGGCAGGCCCTGGGTGTAGAAGGGCCCCGTGCGCTCGGCGATCTCCCTGCTGTAGCTCTCGGGCGTGCTGATGGGCATCTCGGGCTTCAGGGGATCGATCTGGATGGGCGTCACGTAGAGCCGCAACGGGTCGGTGTCCATCAGGTAGAACCGGCAGATGCCCTGCACCGACTTCAGGTGCGGGATCATCTCGAACTGGACGGTGACCCAGCCGCTCCACTCGCCCTCGTTCAGCACCACCTGGTGGTCGGACACCTGCAGCCACACGGCCTTCTGCGTCCGGTCCACGCGGCCCTTCACCGGCGTGAGGGCCTCGGGATCGTCCTCGAGCCAGGTGTTGGCCGGTCCGGCCAGGTTCGCCGTGAAGGCGCCCTTCTCCAGGTACACCGACTCGACGCGCCCGCCGCCCAGGTCGCGGTCCAGCGGGGGATCGTCGGTGATCAAGGTCGAGATGCCGTAGTTGCCCGTCAGGTCGGGCGTGCCCATTCCCGACAGCGACCGGGCCTCGCAGTCCACCGGAGGGAAGTTGGACGGCACCTTGAAGATCGTGGCATCCACCCCGCGGTCCGACAGCAGCTCCCAGAACGCGGTGCCCTGGCGCAGGTTGTTCACCTCGCTGCCGCCCAGAGGGATCTTCCACTTGCCCACCTGCCAGAACCGCGTGGGGCCCTTGGCCTCGCTGGTGGAGAAGAACGGCAGCAGGGTCTCGGGGTCGCGGTGGATGAAGTCGAAGATGCCGTGTCCGCCCGGATCCATGCCCGTGATGAAGTTCGACCAGGCCACCGGCGACTGTGGCGGCGTCGAGGTGCCGAACGGCGTCAGCTGCCCGCCGCCCGCGAGAAACTTCTCGAAGTTGGGCATCCTTCCTTCGGCCCTGAACTGTTCCAGCAGGATGGGATCCATCCCGTCGAACCCGATCACCAGCACCCGCGGCCCGTCGGCCGCACCGGCCACCCCCGCGATCAGGACCATCCCCACCAGAACCCATCCCGTCACCCTTCTCACGATACCGCCTCCCCGGCCTCTGCGGCCGCCTCATTCGAGAAGATGCTGCTCCCTGTCATGTGCCGCGGGGCCTTCAGGCCCAGCAGGTCCAGCACCGACGGCGCCATGTCCACCAGGCTGGGCCGCGTGTTCTCGAACGCGATGGTGCTGAACACGACCCCGGGCACCTGCCGCGGGTCCATGCAGTGGTCGCCGCTCCAGCTGCGCGTGTTGTCGCTGACGATCTGGTCGGTCACCGCGCCCACCGCCGCGTCCCAGTCGGCGCGGTAGCCGGGCTTGTAGCCCACGATCACGTCGGGCCCGTTCTCGCGATACGGCCCGGGATACACGTCCTCGCTCGCCCACAGCTCGGTGATGGCCTCTCCCCCGCGTTCGGGATCGGGCAGGCCACGCAGCCGGTTGATCAGCTCGCGCTTCAGCGCGGTCGCCTCACCCGGCGGCACACAGCCGTTCTGCTCCCGGCCCTCGATGTTCAGGTAGAAGCCCGCCAGGCCGTTGGTGTAGGCGCGGGTGCGGGCCCAGTCGACGTCCCCGACCTCGAACCGCCGTCCGGTGGGGATCAGGGGCAACGGCCCCTCGACCGGATCGCTCTTGAGGTACAGGTATCCGTGCCGCCGGAACCAGGCGTTGAGGTTCACCCCGCGCTGGAACTGCTTGAAGCCGTGGTCGCTGACGATCAGCAGGGCGTCGTTCTTGCCCAGCTTCTTGCGCGTGCGGCCCACCAGGTCGTCGGCGCGGCGGTAGAGGTCGAACACCGCGTTGCGGTGGATCGCGGTGTCCTTGCCCGCGTTGGCCGGATGGTCGGGATCCAGGTAGCGGAAGAACATGTGCTGGATGCGGTCGGTGGCGTCGAACACCACCGAGACGACCCCGTCGGGCTGCCGGTCCAGCGCGTGGAAGAACTGGCGCTCGCGCTCGGCGTGGATGGCATAGGCCTGGTCCAGGAAGGCCTGCTCGTCGATGACCCGCTCGTTCAGCGCCCAGGTGTCCTCGGCCAGGCCCAGGGTGGCGAAGCGTCCCTGGAGCCGGGACAGCGCCACCGAGAACTGGGGCGGATTGCTGATGGGCATCGCCGGCTTCTGCGGGTCGATGTTCAGCGGCGTGACGTAGAACGAGAACCGCGGCGAGAACGTCGTCACCCGCACCCGGCAGATACCGTGGGCGGTGCGCCGGCCGTCCTTGAAGGCCACCGGGATCCAGTCCGAGTACGCGTCCGGCCCGAGCGTGAAGCGCTCGCCGCCGAGATCGAACGACGCGCTCGGCCCCGCCGGATCGACCGTGACCTCCACAGGAACGGTCACCGGCCCGGTGCCGTCGCTGCGATCGGGCCCGGGCAGCTCGCCCAGCCACCGGTTCTCCCCGGCGGCCTCGAGCGTGCGCCGCTCGCCGCCGGTGGTGCGGCCGCGGTGATCCTCGCCCGGTTCGGTGAAGTGGGTGAAGGTGCCCTGGGTGCCGCGCAGGTCGGGCACGCACATGGCCGACAGCTGCTTGCCGCCGAACCGATCGGGCGGAAACGTGATGGGGATGCGCAGGATCGAGCTGGCCACCCCGCTCTCGGCGCAGGTCTTCCAGAAGGGCTTGCTGCGGCGCAGCAGCTCGAACGGGTGCTCGGTGCTGGGCAGGGGGATGGGCCCCAGCTTGCGCCGCTTCAGATGGGTCTTCACCCGCGTGGACGACAGCACCGGCAGGTGGGTCTGCCGGTCGCGGCTCAAAAAGTCGAAGATGTTGTGCCCGCTGGCGTCGACCCCCGTGGCGAAGGTGGACCATCCCACCGGCGACATGGCCGGCCAGGTGGTGCCCAGGGGCCGGAAGGTGCCCTCGTGGCGGATGCGGGCCAGGTGGGGCAGGTGTCCCTCGTCCATCCACTGCCGGGCGAGCACGGGATCCAGACCGTCGAGGCCCAAAACCACCACCCGCCGGACGCGGGCCTTGCCGCGGCGCTTGCGGCCGCGCACCGACCGCAGCGTCACCCTGACCGGATAGGCCAGCAGGGCGACCGCCGCCAGGGCGATCCCGGCCAGCGCGAAGAGGAAGGATCCGCCCAGGGCGAACCCCGCTCCCGGGCCGATGTAGGCGGGGACCGGAATCAGGTTCAGGGCGACGGGCAGCAGGGCGACGGGCATCGGGTCACTTTCGGTCGTTCAAGGGGATGCTGGCGTTCCGGACCTGGGGCCAGGGACAACTGAAAATTGTAACCATTTGGCGCGGTTGGGGCAACCCCACTGCTGTCCAGGATCAATCGGTTTTCCCGCTGTCCCGCCCCTGAACCCGTCCCGATCCCCTGTCTGGGACGGGTTTCCCGGATAGGAGGATCGGTCAACCCAGGAACTCCAAAACAGCCCTGAAAACCGGGATTGAAGGCTGTTTTCGGGGATATAGGTCCCCCGGGGGGCGGTTTTGGATGCCATTATCAAAAAACAGGAGGGCGCCCGGGCCAAGATCACGCCCCTTTCGGCGCAGATGGGGTTTTGGCTTGGGACACCTCAATCTGAAACCTATTTTGGACAGGTCTGGGGCAACCCGGCGGTCATGCCGGAGTCGCGGCCGGCTCCCCTGCGGTCGTGATGGCCTTGTCGTCCTCCTGGATGTGATTGAGGAGCCAGTACTTCAGGAAGTCGTGGATTTCGATGGAGATCCGCCGCCCCTGGTCGAAATCGAACTGGAACCGCTCGACCTTCGCGATCAGCTGGCGGTGCTTGGCCTGGTGGAGCTTCAGCCCTGAGTATTCCACCTTGTGCATGTAGCCTTCCTCGAAGGCGAAGTGCTCCTGGGTGTAGCCGATCAGCTCCTTGAGGATCTCGCCCAGGACCCGGGTGGCCTTCCCCCGGGCGCGGGCCTCCTCGAACCTGTTGACGATCTCGACGAGATGCTGGTGCTGGGCATCGATTTCCGGGACTCCGATCTCGAATTCCCGGGACCATGCGATTGCGGCCATCGGCGGATTCCTTTCCGGATGGGCTGGACTTGGTGATGATTGTCATTTTTCGGCTTCCCTTGCCGGAAATTGACGGATTTTTCCCCTGACCCCACCTCATCCCCCCAAAATCGGGAACCCTGACCCCTCCGGAACGGTATAAACAGTCTGCACTGCCGTATCCCCCTGAACGGTCTGCGCGAAAGGAACCCGCCATGTTTGCGTTGAAGGCTGCCGGACGCACGGTTCTCATCCTGTTGTCCCTCACACTCCTGCTCGCCGGCCCCGCCCTGGCCAAGGACGGGCAGGGCTACCTCGGAGTCTCGCTCCAGGATCTCACCCCCAGCATGGCCAAGGCCCTGCAGCTCGGCGACCGGCAGGGCGTGCTGGTCAACCGGGTCATGGACGACAGCCCCGCCGAGGAGGCCGGCCTCGAGGACGGCGACGTCATCCTCGAATTCGCCGGACGCGCCATCGAGGACAACGGCGACCTGACCAAGGCCGTCCGCAAGACCGACCCCGGCGAGAAGGTCGACGTGCTCGTGCTCCGCGACGGCAAGGAGAAGACCCTCGCGGTGACCATGGGCGAACACGAGGGGTCCACCTGGTTCCAGATGGACGGCAAGGAATTCGACCTGAAGGGTCTGGAGGATCTGAAGGGCCTGAAGGGTTTCCACATGTTCTCCGGCGACGCCGAGGACCGCGGATTCCTGGGCATCCACATGGAGGATCTCAGCCCCCAGCTGGGCGACTACTTCGGGGTGAAGGACGGCGAAGGCGTGCTGCTGACCGAGGTCGTGGCCGAAAGCCCCGCCGAGAAGGCGGGCCTGAAGGCCGGCGACGTGATCGTGAAGATCGGGGACGAGCGCATCGCCTCCACGTCCGACCTGCACGAGGCCATGGCCGGCACCGAGCCGGACCAGGAACTCGAGGTCGCGGTGAAGCGCGAGGGCAAGGACAAGTCCTTCAAGGTGACCCTGGGCGAGGCACCCGAATCGGAGTTCGTCCGCGGGCCAGGCCACGCCTTCTTCGAGGGAAAGAACCTCCACCTGACCGGCCCCCGCATGAAGATGATGCTCGACGGCGAGGACGGCGATCAGATGATCATCCGGCGGGCGCGCCCCGACCGCGAGATCGAGATCGAGCGCCTCGCTCCCCCTTCCGAGGACCTCGACCAGGTGCGCAAGGAGCTCGAACAGCTGCGGCAGGAGCTGAAGGAGCTGCGGCAGGAACTGAAGAAGGCGGAATAGCCGACCGGGAACGGAATCCGAAGGCCCCCCGCAGGGATGCATCAGGGCCAGGACCGGGGATGCCGAAGGAGCGGATCCCCGGTTTCTTTTACAGGATCGACGCCACCGGTGCGGGCCACTATTACTAACCGTCTCATTACCCCATGATTGCATTAATCTGGGGGTTTGAAAGGCTGAAAAGGCTGAAAGACGGCTCCAGACATGGGATTATGCGGTTACGACGCCAGCAAAAACCATGTCAAAGGAAGCCGTCTTTCATGAGATCCAGTAAAGCACAAATGAGTTCTAAAAACCTGATCAGGTCTATCCTCAGTTTGATTGACATGTTTCCTTGAAATATGAAATCCCAGTTGACACAATGCCCGCGAATATTCTAGGGTGTCATCTTGGGGGAAGAGTGGGAGAAATTTTCTCCCGACAGCTTATTAGAATCCGCAATACCCTCAAATGTAGGAGCCCCGCGATGCAGCACCCGGGACAGATTGACTTTTCGCCGAATTGACCCATGTGAGGGCGGTCGATTCAATCGAGGAGTTTGCTATGGATATCGAAAAATTCACAGAAATGACTCAAACCGACCCAAAATTCCGGAAGAAACTCGTTGCACGCCTGACCGACGCTCTTGTCGACCTGGGCGTGGACAAGGACATCGTCCGCGACAACCTCGGGGACATCGATCTCATCGGAACCAGTGGGATAGCTCCAGGCGATACCAGTATCGTCGTAATCTGCACTGAGGACACGGACAAGAACAGTAAGGCAATCGTCGTCGGTTTTTCCGGCCTGGCCGAATTGGAGAACATGAAGCTGATCCGCGAATTTGAGGAGTTCCAACGATTCAAGGTGATGCGTCGCCGCATGGATGGCTGATGTTGGGAACAGACCGCCCTCACTGGAGAAACCGAAGGAACCAATGAAGCCGGACGATAGAAACGAAATCATTGATATCGAGATAACGGACGACAACCGGGTCGTCATCAATCATGGCGAGAAAGAGGTGCGCCTGCATCCGTCTATGCCCAAATGGCTGGTTCGGGCGTACGTCAGGCTTTCATTCGAAACCAAGAATGGTTTGCGCAAGTTCGTTCTCAGTTTGACTGACAATTGCAACATAAAGTGCGATTACTGCTGCCACCCACGCCTGCAATCAAAATTCGATATTGGAGACGCCCTGCGATTGGTCGATGAGGCATGCGAGTGCAGCACTTTCGGTGAAGTCTGCTTGACTGGAGGTGAACCGTTTCTTCATTTTGATGCACTCCTGGAGATCGGGTGTCTCTGTCGTCGCCACGATATGCTATGCGGAGCGATAACGAACGGCTATTGGGCAAAAGACCCAGTTTCTGCTCGCACAATGTGCGAGGAAATTCTTGGCGCTGGTGTGGGGCGAATTACCTTCAGCTGGGATCCCTCTCATGGCCAATATGTAAGTGCCGGTACTGTCATGAACGGCCTGACCGCAGCAATGGAGGCCGGGCTTAAAGTGAACCTCACCGGATCATTCGCCAGTGAAAAGGACTCCCATGAAGATTTTGGCTTTGATCTTGAGCCGCTGAGGAGATACGCGAATTTTGCTCATTCCACCAATCGCATCCTCCCCGCAGGTCGGGGACAGTCACACCCACAGGCTCATCGGCGTCGCGAGTCGAACGATTCCACTTCAGCTTTGCTTTGCCCTGGATACCATCGGGGACACGATTTGGTTCTGTATCCCCTCGACGGGTTGGCGCTGCCATGCTGCAGCGTTTTTTCGGGCTACAAGTTGACGCCGCTGCGGTTGGGTGACTGGCGGGAAGATTCGGTGAGGGACCTTGCAGATACACAGATGGCAGACGGGTTCTATCGCTATATCAATCGGGAAGGGTTCAAGCCGTTACGGGATCATCTCCGGGAAAAAGGAATCGAAATCCCGGGATTATCAGAGATGTTGACTGAAGCCGTTTCGCCCTGTGAAGTCTGCACTCTGGTTGCGCAATCATCCGAATTTGATGGCGTCCGGGAAATTTGCGATGTTTGGCTTGAGCAACGAGTCCTTCAGTCTCTCAAGGATATTCGCCCTGCTCTTACTCGATGTTTTGAGAGTGCTTAATAGGACCATTCCCAATCCCAGGACCTACTCCAAGCCCCATCCGTCCTGGCCATGGAGGCCGGGGTGTCCCAGCCGGCTACTACTAACCGTCTCCTAATTGTGCCGACCCATCTATGTACAGGTTTGTCGATGAATCGCCTGGAATACATTTGTTTATAAACTTCCCCTCAATATATCTTTTGCATAAGAAGAAGCCCTTCGTTCGAGCATTTCCGCAATCCAAACCTTGATGATCGACTGGCGGGTCACACCCAACCGCCTGGCTTCCCGGTCGAGGGATTCGATCATCCAGGCGGGGAAATCGACGTTGATCCGCTTCGACTCCAGGTTCAGTCGACGACCCTTGGCAATGTCCAGATCGGAAGTGATGTCCTCACCACCATCGAATTTTTTGTCGAATTCACTGGCCTTCATGGATCCCAGCCCCCTCTCTTCGCGAACGCTGGGCGATAATCCCATCAAAAACCAATTCCGCTAACCGATGTCTACCAACCGCGGTGCCGGCTCCAGATCCGGATCGGTGAACAGCAGCCAGGCGCGCACTTTCAGGCCCGGCCGGGTCTTCCCCACCACTTCCGCATAGAGTTCCAGCTGCGGCCGGTAGTGCTCCACGAGCAGATCCTGCAGGCCTGGCGCAGCGGCGCAGCGGTTCGTCTTGAAGTCGATGATGTCGGCGCGGCCGGGCCGCAGGATCAGGCGGTCGATGACCCCTGTGATCCGCTCCTCCGGCTGCTCGGGCCCCGCCGGCCGGTGCAGGCCGATCACCGGCACCTCGCTCAGCCCGCGCCAGCCCTCGCCGTCGGACGTGAAGATCCACGCCCAGCGCCGGTCGCCGAAGACCGCCGCGGCTTCCTCCCACTCGGGCCCCGAACCCGGCGGCATCGCGCCCCGGTTCGCCGCCGCCTGGAGCAGGCTGTGGACGATGAGCCCCCGCCGCATGCCCTCGACGTTGCCCTCGCCCTGTCCACCGACCCCGGTTCCACCAACCCTTTGCCCCGTGGGGACCGGAGCGTCGTGGATCTGCGACGGGGTCAGGATGCGCACGCGCTCCCGCATGACCGGGGGCTGCCAGACCTTCTCGTCCCAGCCCGGCGACCAGGAATCCGCAGCGGCAGGGCGAGGCCCCCCGGGGGGCGTTCCTGGGGTCAGTTCCCCGATCAGGTCGTCCTGCCGGCCGGCTTCCCGGGCCCCGTCCAGGAGCATCCGCAGGAAGCTGTCGTGCTCCCTCTCGGTCCCCTCGCGATCGCCGCCCAGGACCACCAGCCGGTCGCGCGCCCGGGTCATGGCCACGTAGAGCAGGTTCGCCTCCTCGGTGGCGTCCCTCCTCTGGGCCTGACGCGAGGACACCTGCAGCAGATCGTCGGGCAGGGCGCCATCCCCGGGTAGATCGAATCCCGTGCGGTCCTTCTTGTTCACCTTGAAGACCAGCGGGCCGGCATCGCTGCCGGGCACGAGGTTGATCCGCGGGCTCTCCTTGCCCGACTTGCGGTCGGCATCGACCAGGAGCACCACCGAGGCCTGCAGCCCCTTGGCCCCGTGGATGGTCATGAACCGCACGCGTCCGCCGTCCAGATCCTGGGGAACGGCGCCTTCCTCCTGGCCGCCCCGGCTGTCGGCCCGCTGGATCAGGTCGGCCAGGCGGCGCACGGTGGGCGTGCCCGAAACCTCGGGGCCCAGGGCCAGGTCGAACATGCGCAGCAGGTTGTAGACGGCCTGAGGGCCCAGGGCCTCGCCGAACCGTTCGAGCACGTGCCCGTCCCGGTAGATGCGTCGCAGCAGGTCGTGGCAGGTGTCGAAGCCGACGCGGTTGCGCCAGGATTCCAGCAGCTCCACCGCCCCGGTGATCACCGGGTCGTCGGCGATCTTGCGCAGGGTCGCCCAGAACCCCTTCGGGGTCAGGAAGCCGCCCTGGTCGTCGGGCGTGGTGAGGCCGCGCCTGATCAGGGCCTGCTGCAGCTGGGCGTCCGTCAGCCGGAACAGCGGGCTGCGCAGCACGGTGGCCAGGGCCACGTCGTCGTCCGGCCAGGACAGCCAGCGCAGCAGGGCCAGCAGGTCCTGGACCTCCCGGCTGCTGGCGAGCATGCCGCGCCCCGAGGGCGAGATGGGGATGCCCGCCCGGCGGAAGGCGTCCTCGTAGGTGCTGATGCCGGTGCGCGAACGCACCAGCACCAGGATGTCCTTGTACTCGAGGGGACGCTCCCTCGCGTCGTCCTGTCCCTCCCTGATCAGGGGAGGATCCTGCATGAGGTCACGGACCCAGGCGGCCGCCGCCTCCGCGGCGATCTGGTCCCCGTCCCGTCCGCCTTCGAGGTCCTCCCCGGCGATCGGGGGAACCAGCAGGACCGTGCCCGCATCCGGATCGCGGACGACCTGCTGGACCACGTCCTTGCGGCCCTCGGGCCCCAGGGCGTCACCCAGCCGGCCCCCGCTGAACAGCGTTCCCACCGCGTCGACGATCGCGCCCAGGCTGCGGAAGTTGGCGGGCAGGGTGGCGGTGATGACGGTCTCGGGGTCCTGGCCCCGGCCCAGCTCCTCGAATTCCTGCGTGTACCGTGCGAAGATGCCCGGCTCGGCGCCCCGGAACCCGTAGATGGACTGCTTGGCGTCGCCCACGAAGAAGACCGTGGGCGTGGCCGTCTGTTCCGAACCTCCGCCCAGAAAATCCCTCACCAGGGGCTCGAGGATGTCCCGCTGGTTGAAGTTGGTGTCCTGGTACTCGTCCACCAGGATGTGGGTGAAGGAATCGTCGAGGCGGAACAGCAGGCTCATGGCCCTCGTGTCCGAACCCATGAGCCGGCGCGCCATGTCCTCCAGATCCTGGAAGTCCACCACCCGGTCGCGGCGCTTCAGGTCGTCGTAGAGGTCCAGGGCCCGCAGCCCCAGGTGCAGCAGGGCCCGGTTCTTCCGGTAGATGTCCAGGTAGGCGACCTCGCGCAAAACCTGAAGCAGTCCGCCCGCGGCCTGAGCCACCAGGACGTGGTAGCGGTGTTTCCGGTCCTCGTCCTTGCCGCGCCAGAACACGCGCAGGCCGCCATCCTTCTTCAGCAGCAGCAGCTGGACCCGTTCGATCAGGGCCGCAGCCTCCGCCTCGACCGCCGCCGATCCGGCCCCCGCGGCGTTCAGGCGCACGATCTGATCCCGGCAGGCGATGAGCAGGTCCTCGGCCCCCTCGCGGATCTTCTCGGTGTTCTGGGCCGGGACGTCCAGATCGTCCGCGCCCTGGGCGGCCAGGACCCCGTCCAGGCCCGGTCCCGCGAAGGATTCGAGCTCTGCCGTCACCCTGGCCAGGAACGCCGGATAACCGGGCTGCTCGCCTGCGCCAAGATCGGGAAACAGCGCCGCCTGGCTCTCGCCCAGCAGCTTCGGCAGCACGTCCAGGCGCCGGGCCGGCGGATCGATCGTGTCGGCGACCCTGACCATCCACCGCTGCAGCCGCATCTGCTCGGTGAAGACCTCGCGCAGGGCCTTGCGGACCCCCACCGGGTCCTTGGCCAGGGGAACCGAGGCCCGGGCGAGGTCCCCGTCGGCGGCCATCTCCCCTTCGATCAGGTCGAGGGCCTCGTCGATGAGCTCGTCCGGATCCTCCACCACGGTGAATCGCGGATCCAGCCCGGCCTCGGCCGCGAACCGGCCCAGGATCAGCTGGCAGAAATGATGGATGGTCCCGACCTTCAGCCCCGAGGGGTTCTCCAGGACTCGCTCGTAGAGCCCGGCGGCCCGCTCGATCTCCCCGGGGGTGGGCGCAGGGTCGCTCCGGTTCTCGAACAGGTCCCGCAGCATGCGCTCGAGTTCCGCAGGTTCGGCGGTCGCCAGGGCGAGGGCCCGTTCCACCAGACGGCTCTTGATCTCGACCGCGGCCTTCCGGGTGAAGGTGATCGCCAGCACCGACCGCGGGCTCGCCGGCGCGGTCGGACGGCCGCCGAAGCGTTCCCGGGACCCCTCGATGCACAGGCGCAGGAACCGGTTGATGAGGGCGTGGGTCTTGCCCGATCCCGCCGAGGCGTTGAGGATCACCGAGAGGTCGGGACGTCCGGCCATTTCCTGGACGCGCTTCGCCTGGTCCTTGGGCGTCATGCCTGCGCCTGACGGGTTCACAGCCAGCCCTCTTTCCGGTTGATGAGCGCGTCGACCTTGCGCCACAGGACGTCGGGGAAGTCCCCCCGGTCCCGGTGCTCCTCGAGCCGGCAGACGCCCCTCAGATCGCAGTACCGGCAGGGCAGCTTGGCCTCGCCCTCGTTCTTCCGTTCCCGCGGCAGAAGGGGATACCCGACGTCAGCCGCCGCCGCCCCGAGGGCCAGCTCGATGAGCCGGATGGATCCCCGCGCCAGCAGCAGGCGTCCTTCGGGCGTGGCCCCGTCCAGATGGGGTTTGGCCGGCGGGCCGGTCTTCTCTTCGGACACCTGGTAATAGGACGATTCGAGGACCCGGGCCTTGCCGGGCAAGGGTTCGGCGCCTCCGGCCTCGAGGGCTGCGCTGTAGAGGACGACCTGGAGGTCGTCGAGTTCCTGGACCTTCTTCGCCGCCGGCGCCTTGCCCGTCTTGTAATCCAGCACGGCGAAGGCGTCGACGGTCCGGCTGCGGTCGATGCGGTCGATCGTCCCCTGCAGTTCGATCCCCCCGGCCCGGGATTCCGCCTCGTCCCAGGTGCAGCCCGGCTGATCGTCGGGTTCGGCGGGATCCAGCCCCACGCCGGCGGCCAGGTCACGGGTCCAGGCGATGAACGCGGGCAGGCCCATCCGGAATCCGTGCTCCAGCAGGACGGGTTCCCATTCGGTGATGCGGCCCCGTTCCGCCGCGATCAGCCCGGGGAAGGCGCGCACGAAGGAGGCCATCCACAGCCGGCGGACCGGCAGGTCCTGCGAGCCCGGCCCGAACCGTCCCTCGGCCGCCGCCGTCAGGGCCGCCAGGGCCGCATCCTCGTCGCCGGCCAGGAGGGCCTTCTGGCCCTTGCCGCCCGGGACGAGCCAGTCCTTCAGGGCGTCGTGGACCAGGCTGCCGAAATCCTGCTTGCCGAATTCCTTGCGGAGGTCCTCCTCCTTGCGCAGGGCCAGCCGCCGCTCCATCAGGTACCGGTAGGGGCACTCGCGCCACTGGCGCAGGGCGGACCAGCTGAGCCGGAACTGGGGCCGGGCTCCATCCTGCGCCTTCACCGGGGTGGGTTCGGTGCGGAAGGCTTCCTGGCGCCCTCTGATCTCCGCAACCGGCGCGGCCTCCTTCCGCCAGGCCGCCGGCTGGGGGACCTCTCCGAGGTCCTCCACGCTCGTGCCCATGGCCAGCAGGAGCCGGGACACGAACGGGCTCGGCAAGAGGTCCTGGCCCTCCTGTTCCCGGCTCCAGGTGACCGTCACCCGGGGGGCGTTGTGGAGCAGGCGCAGGAACAGCTCGGCCTCCCGGCCCAGGTGGTCGCGCCAGTCCTGGAGGCCCAGCCTCCCGGCGGCCAGGGGCGTCAGCAGATGCTCCTGCGGGGACCGCGAGGGAAAGACGTCGTCGTTGATGCCCGCCAGGATCAGGTGATCGAACCGTTCGAGGCGGGCCTCCAGCAATCCGGTGACCAGGACGGGCAGGTTGCGGGCCCGATGGGCGGGCACCTGCTGCTCGGCCAGAAGGCGGCCCAGGTCGGCCGCGAAATCGGCCAGCCCGGTCGGAGGCAGCACCCCCGTCTCCCGTTCCAGCACCGCCAGCAACTCGCCCAGCGACTCGGTGTCGACCCGCTGCGCGAAGTCGGTCCTCTTCTCGCCGTTCGAGGTCAACGCCTCCCAGGTGCTCTTCAGGGCGGCCAGATGTTCCGGCCAGGGGCGCACCCCTTTGCCGGCGAGATCCAGCAGCGGGTCGAAGGCCTCGCCCACGGTCTGGACGAAGGAAGCCATCCCCTGGCCCCCCCGACCGAAGAAATCCCGGACGCTCTGGTCATGGTCCTCGGCGCGCCGGAGCATCCCGGCCAGACCGCCGGGAGGGCCGTCCTGCAGCCGGAACATCCGCTCGAGGCGCAGGGTCCAGCCGCCGTGGCTCCCCTCGCGGACCGGCAGGCGCACGAAGGGATGGCCCAGCACCTCCAGCAGGGGTTCGGGCCGCAGCCCGGTCAAGGCGGCCCTCAGGATGAACCGCACCAGCAGGCCCGCCGGCAGGGTGGACAGGGGCTGGCCGTAGGTCTCGTCCACGTCGACCCCCGCGTCCCTCAGCTGGGCCGTGATGCGGGCGGCCAGACGGGGATCGGGCGCGGCGATGGCGATGCGCGGCGGCGTCCCCGCCGCCTGCAGCTCCTCGATGGCCAGATGCGCCACCAGGCGGCTCTCCCATTCGGGGTCGGGGCAGGGCAAGAGGTGCAATCGGCCGTCGGGGCCCAGCAGGCCGGGCGCCTCGCCCACCTCGGCCAGGCGCTCCCGCAGGGTCCCCTGCAGGGGGATCCTCGCCCGGGACAGGATCTCGCCCGCAGCATCTCCATCCCCCGTCCCGGCCAGGCTGGAGGCCACCGCGAGCGCGGGACCCAGGGGACCGGACCGGGCCGGCCGCACCGGCGAGGTCCCGGCGCCATCCCCCTCGTTCCCCCAGGTGGCGCAGAAGGCCCGGCTCAGAGGATCGTCCGGCAGGGGCAGGTAGAGCCTGCCGCCCGTGGACCCCTCGAGCGCCGACCGCAACAGGTCGGCCTGGATCCGGGTCAGCTTGCCGAACCCGGCGACCAGGACCACCCCAGGGCCCGGGCCCGGCCCCCGCCGCCCGGGAGCCGCCTTCGCCAGGGCCTCGGCGACGGCCACCTGCTCGTCCGCGGCATCCCAGGGGACCAACCCCCGGTACAGATCCCAGACCTCGCGGATGCGGGCCCCATCCGCCCGGATCGCCTCCGCTTCCTCCGCACTGGACACGGTGATCAAGGCTTCCAGCGGGGTCTTGCCCCGCAACAACCGCTCGTCGCAGCGCTCGAGCCGGGCCTCGTCGAACAGCCGGATGAACTCCGCGGCCAGACCCTGGGCGCTCTCCGGACGGTCGGCCAGCCAGGGCCGCTGGGCCAGAATCGGAGCCAGGATCAAGGGGCGCAAGCGGTTATCCGGACAGGTCCGCTGATCCAGCCCCAGGATCACCGACTGTTCCCGGGCCCACTGCCGGTCGGTGAGGATGGCAGGCAGAAGCAGGGATCCCCGGCCGTTCCGCTCGAGTTCCAGGTCGAGCAGGCGGTGTTCCAGGGTGCGGCAGGCCCGGCTGCTGGGCAGCAGGACCACCGCGCCGGTCAGATCGCCGTCTTCCGCCCCCGGACACAGGGCCCAGAGGTCCCGGGCGACCTGGTCGAGGAGGGATGCGGAGATGGGCACATGGTGGACGGAACAGGGCACTTGGGGTCATACCTTTGCGGTTTCATAACATTGGTTGATGGGGCAACCAACCTACCACACCACACCCCCCCCATCAATGCCGCACTGAGGGGAATTTCCTGGGAATTATAAGGAAAATTATTATTTTACTGGGAGTTTTCGGTCAAACGGCCCCTGCCCCGGACGGCGATCCGGGATCGATCCGGAGGACGACCATTGTCTCTCGCTCCTGAAAGCAGTTCCGACCGCGAGGTCTTCCGCCTCGGCACCCGCGGCAGCGACCTGGCCCTGTGGCAGGCCCACACCATCTCCGGCCTCCTGCAGGAGATGGGCATCCACACCGACGTCACCATCATCAAGACCACCGGCGACCGCATCGACAACGTCCCGTTCAGCAAGCTCGAGGGCAAGGGATTCTTCACCAAGGAGCTGGAGGAAGCCCAGCTTTCCGGCCGCGTCGACTTCGCGGTGCATTCCCTGAAGGACCTGTCCACGGACATGCCCGACGGCCTCGTGTTGTGCGCCATGGTGGGCCGGGAGGACCCGCGCGAGATGCTGCTGGTCCGCCCCGAAAGCATCGACCAGACCCGGCTGGACGCCGGCGACCCCCTCCCCCTTAAGGACGGCGCCACCGTCGGCACCAGCGCGGCCCGCCGGCAGGCCCAGGTGGGGCGCCTGCGCCCCGACCTGAAGATCGCCGACCTGCGCGGCAACGTCCCCACGCGGGTGAATCGGCTGCGAGAAGGCCGTTACGACGCCATCCTGCTGGCCCGCGCCGGTCTGTTGCGCCTGGAGCTCCCGCTGGACGACCTGTTCGCCCGTCCCCTCGACGTCGCGGACTTCGTCCCGGCCCCCGCGCAGGGCATGCTCGGCATCCAGTGCCGCGACGAGGAACCCTTCACCTCGACCCTGTCGATGCTGCACTGCCTGGACGACGCCCGCGGGGTGACCGCCGAGCGCGAGCTGCTGCTGCGTCTGGAGGGCGGCTGCCACATCCCCTTCGGCGCCAACGTCGCCCGGACCACCGACGGCTGGAAGCTGGAGCTGTTCCTGGCCGCCGAGGTGGACGATCCTTCGCCCCTGCGCCTGACCCTGACCGGCGGCGAACCCGAGGACCTGATGGAAGAAGCCTGGAGCCGCATCCAGGACCACCGGAGAAGCCGGAGCTGATGGCCACCGAGCGGAGCATCATCCTGACCCGCGACGCCGCGCGCAACCGGATCTGGGCCGAAGCCCTGACCAGCGCCGGGATCGCGTGCGTGGATCTGCCCCTGATCC
>JAHJTW010000177.1 GCA_018829565.1 bacterium
GCCCGGGGCGGCACGAACAGGCCCGACAACCTGATCACCCTCTGCAGCGCTTGCCACCGGCACATCCACGAGAAGGCGCAGGGGGCGCAAGGGGGGATGCCGGCACCTGGGTCGCGGGAATTGCCCGCACCGGAGGCAACATCGCAGGGGTAACCTGCACCTGAGGCGAGGCCGTAGGGGTTGGATGCCTGGGGTTGGGAGTGGGCATGAGTTCTGCCGGCGGGCCCGGTATTTTGCGGGAAACTCCTGGATATTTTGTCCTTGGCCCTGCCGAGGCCCCGGCGGTAGACTATATTTTCCACCTTGCGGGCCGGTTTTCCGCCCGCCCGTTGTCGCATCCTGGGGTTCCGGAGGTCGGATTTGTCCCTGCGCATCAGTATTTCGGGCATCCGCGGCGTGGTCGGGGATGGTCTGGACGCCGTCACCGTCGCCCGCTGGGCCACCGCCTTCGGGTCCTGGCTGCCCCCCGGGCCGGTGGTCGTCGGCCGGGATACCCGCCTGAGCGGCCCCATGGTCTTCGATGCCGTGGCGGCCGCCCTGCAGTCCACCGGACACGACGTGTGGGACATCGGCCTGGCCACAACCCCCACCACCGAGGTGGCCGTCCAGGAATCCGAGGCCGTGGGCGGCGTGATCATCACAGCCAGCCACAACCCCGCCCAGTGGAACGCCCTGAAGTTCCTGCAGGGCAACGGCCTCTTTTTGACCGCCGACCAGAACCGCGAGCTCAGGACGGCGTACGACTCGGGCGCGGGGAACGTGGCCTACGACAAGCTGGGCGCCGTCGTGCGGCGCGAGGGGGCGGACCGCCGGCACCTGGACGCCATCGGGGCCATGCCCTGGCTGGACCCGGAGGCCATCGGCGCGCGGAAGCTCCATGCGGTGGTCGATGCGGTGGAAGGGGCCGGCGGGGTCATCGTGCCGGAACTCCTGGCGGACCTGGGTGTTCGCTGTACTCCACTGGGGTGCGGGATGAGCGGCAGGTTCTCCCACGATCCCGAGCCCACGCCCGCCCACCTCCAGGAACTCCGCCTCACGGTGAAGTCCCGGGGCGCCGATCTCGGTTTCGCCGTCGATCCGGACGTGGATCGTCTGGCCCTGGTCGACGAAAGCGGCACGGCGCTCAGCGAGGAGATGACTCTCGTCCTTTGCCTGGACTTCCTGCTGGGAAAGACCCGCGCCCTGGGGCGCGAGCCCGGTCCGGTGGCCGTCAACCTGTCCACCACCGGTCTGATCGAGACGGTGGCCGCCCGGCACGGCGTGCGGGTCTTCAGGACCCCCGTCGGCGAGGCCAACGTGGTGGAGGCCATCCTCGCGGAGGGATGCCTGCTGGGCGGGGAAGGCAACGGGGGCGTCATCTACCCCGAGATCCACGCGGGCCGGGACGCCCTGGTGGGGATCGCCATGATCCTGCAGGCCCTGGCCGACAGCGGGAAGACCTTGGCCCAGCTGGTGGCGGAACTCCCTCCGGTGGCCATGGTCAAGACCAAGTTCCCGGCGGACGACCTGCCTGCGGGCGAGGCGCTGCGGGACGCCCTGCTCGCCCTGGGACCGGGAGAGATCGACGAGCGGGACGGCATGAAGTGGACCGGGGACCGGGGCTGGGTCCACGTGCGGCCCAGCAACACCGAACCGGTGGTCCGGATCATCGCCGAGGCTCAAGACGAGGCCGCGGCGGCCGAACTGATCAAGATGGTGAAGGCCGCGGTCTGACGCGGCGGCTTCAGTGAAAGGAATCGCCCATGTGCGGCATCGTCGGCGTCACAGGCAGCAAGGATGCGGCCAAGGTCCTCCTCGAGGGTCTCAAGCGCCTTGAATACAGGGGTTACGACAGCGCCGGGATCGCGATCCTGGGCGAGGACGGCCAGCAGGTCATCAAGGAGAAGGGCAAGATCGCGGCCCTGGAGGAGGCCTGCAAGGGGGAGGATCTGCGGGGCACCTGCGGCATCGCGCACACCCGCTGGGCCACCCACGGGGCGCCCAACCAGGTCAACGCCCATCCCCACATCTCCGGGCCGGTGGCCCTCGTCCACAACGGGATCATCGAGAACTACGGCGCCCTGAAGGTCAAGCTGACCAAGAAGGGCCACGTGTTCGCCTCGGAGACGGACACCGAGGTGCTGGCCCACCTGATCGAGGACTTCTACGACGGCGATCTGGTGCTGGCCGTCCAGCGCGCCCTGGGCGTGGTGGAAGGCGCCTACGGCATCGCCGTGACCCATCCCGACCATCCGGGCCTGATCGTGGGCGCACGCAAGGGCAGCCCGCTGGTCGTCGGCGTGGGCGAGGGAGTCAACTTCCTGGCCTCCGACGTGGCGGCCATCATGGGCCACACCCGCCAGGTCATCTACCTCGACGACGGGGAGATGGTCTCCCTGACGCCCGAGGGGGTGACCACCACCACGATCACCAACGAGGCCATCACCAAGGAGATCCAGGAGATCACCTGGGACCTGGGGCAGATCCAGAAGGGCGGCTACGAGCACTTCATGCTCAAGGAGATCTTCGAGCAGCCCCAGACCATCCGCGACTCGTTCCGCGGCCGCATCCTGACCGACAGCGGGGACGTGAAGCTGGGCGGCATCCAGCTGACCGACTGGGAACTGCGCAACATCCGGCGCATCGTGATCCTGGCCTGCGGCACGTCCTGGCACGCCGGGCTGGTCGGGGAGTACCTCATCGAGGAGTACGCCCGCATCCCGGTCGAGGTGGAGTACGCCAGCGAGTTCCGCTACCGCTCGCCCATCATCGATCCCGGCACCCTGTGCCTGGTCATCAGCCAGAGCGGCGAGACCATCGACACCCTCGAGGCCATGCGCGAGGCCAAGCGCAAGGGCGCGAAGGTGCTGGGAATCACGAACGTCGTGGGATCGACCATCGCGCGGGAGAGCGAGTGCGGCGTGTACATCCACGCCGGACCGGAGATCGGGGTGGCCTCGACCAAGGCCTTCACCAGCCAGGTGACGATCCTCGCGCTGCTGACCCTGCTGCTGGGGCGGCGCACCAGCATCAGCGCCGACCTGGGGCACCAGATCCTCAAGGAGCTGGAGAACATCCCCGCCAAGGTGCAGAAGGTGCTGGACCACAGCGAGGCCATCAAGGAGATCGCCCGGATCTACGCCGGCCACAAGAACTGCCTGTACCTCGGCCGCGGCGTGAACTTCCCCATCGCGCTGGAGGGTGCGCTGAAGCTCAAGGAGATCAGCTACATCCACGCCGAGGGGTATCCGGCCGCGGAGATGAAGCACGGTCCCATCGCCCTGATCGATCCGAACATGCCGGTGGTCGTGATCGCCATCAAGGACGGCAGCTACGACAAGATCGTGGGCAACGTCCAGGAGGTGCGTGCGCGGGACGGGAAGATCATCGCCATCGTGACCGAAGGCGACACCGAGATCGCGGCCCTCAGCGACCACGTCATCACCATCCCCGACACCATGAACTTCTGGACGCCGCTGCTGTCGGTGATCCCGCTGCAGCTGCTGGCCTACCACATCGCCGTGTTTCGCGGGGAGGACGTGGACCAGCCGCGGAACCTCGCCAAGGCGGTCACCGTCGAGTAGGTCCGGGGGGCGGACGGGGATCATCACCAGGGACGACCTGCGCGCTGATCCCCGACCCCCACCCTCGAGGCCTGCCTACGGTGACCGCATCGTGTTGACTCACACGTCACGCCCTCGGCAAGATCACACGGCAGGTCCGGGCGATGGGGACGCCGCCGCCCATTCCGTATCCCTGGGATTTACCGGTAGAGGCTCTTGACCGCGCCCCAGGACGAGGTGGTGGCGGGCAGGGGGCCGCAGGTGAAGGCCTGCTGGGGGAGAACGACGTCGTTGCAGAAGGGATCGTTGATGGCGAAGTCCCAGTCCTCGGGGCTGCTGCGCAGGGGCGTCAGGGGAATCACGATGAACCCGGGCTCCGCCAGGTAGGCGGGCCGATCGCCCCCGACACTGGAGGGAACGTGGGCGGTCATCCGGATGTACAGGGGCTGGGTGTCGAGGTAGAAGACGTCCAGGGAGGCGAGGTGCACGGCATCCGCGGCATCCAGGGGGGAGGAATACCCGGCCAGGATGTCGAAGGATCCCGGATCGGTTGGGCGGGGCAAGCAGTCCCCGAAAGCCGGAACGGGAAACGAGGCGGCGATGATGGTGTTGACCAGGCCCTCGACCTCCAGGCCCAGTTCGAGAGCATTGATGAAGGGATAGGACGGACAGAACATGTAGACGTTCACGGTCACATGGTCGAGGAACTGCGCGTCCGTGCACTGGATGTAGCCATCGGCGAAGAGGCCGATGTGGTCGTTGATGACCTCTCCCTGGCCGAGGGCGGGGCAGGGGCACACGGCGGCGCCGAGGGCGATGAGAAGGGACACGGGATACAGGCTGTGATAATTGATCTTCATCACACCTCATGTTAGCTTGGTCGTGACCGGAATGTCAATACCCTGGGGATCCATCTCCCTGGGGGAGGCCAGGTTCCACAGTTTCCGATCGGAGACGGCATGACCCGCAAGATCATCCACACGGACCACGCCCCCGCGGCCATCGGGCCCTACAGCCAGGGCAACCTGGCGGGCGGCTTCCTGTTCACCGCCGGCCAGATCCCTCTGGATCCGGCCACCATGGAGATCGTCGGCACGACTGCGGCCGAGCAGGCCCACCAGGCCCTGGTGAACGCCAAGGCGGTGGTCGAGGGGGCCGGTCTCACCCTGGACCACGTCGTCAAGGTCACCATGTTCATCCGGAACATGAGCGAGTTCGGGAACATCAACGAGGTCTACCGGGGGTTCTTCCCGGAGGATCCTCCGGCCCGCAGCGTCGTCGAAGTCTCGCGCCTGCCGAAAGATGTGCTGGTGGAAATCGAGATGGTCGCGTATGCTGGCTGAATGAATTCCGGGCCGGACCCGTGCTCGCCGCCGGCCAGGCCCCGGGAAAGCCCGGATGATCCCCCCGGGAGTCCGGGTTCGACGGGCGGGAATGAGTGTCGTCTGGTGACGGCCGGGGACTTCAAATCCTTCTGTCGGGCGCGTCATACCGTCCGAGGTGGGTTCGATTCCCACACATTCCCGCCATTCTTTTCATCCGTTTCCGGAGAGTCCCCATGCGCGCCGTCGTGATCGCCAACCCCATCGCGGGCCCGGGTCGCGGCCGCCTGTCCGGCGAAGAGGCGGGCAGGATGCTGGCGGAGCACGGCGTGGACGCCCGGGTCGTCCGGACCGAAGGCCCCCGTGACGCGACGCGGCTGGCCAGGGAGGCGGCCGGCGTCGCCGACGTCGTCGTCGCCGTCGGTGGGGACGGCACCGTGCACGAAGTGGCCTGCGGCCTGCTGGGAACCGGCTGCCCCATGGGGGTGTTCCCCAGCGGGAGCGGCAACGACCTGGCGATCGGGCTGGGCATCAGGACCCCCGCCGACGGCCTGGCCTCCGTGCTGGAGGGATCCGGGGTCGAGATCGACGGATGCCGGTTGAACGACGACTTCTTCTTCAACTCGGTGGGACTCCTGGGCAGCGGCGAGGTCTCCGGTCGCGCCGCCGGGATGTGGCGCTGGCTGGGCCGCCGGCGGTACGCCCTGGCCGGGGCCCTGGTCGTCGCGTGCTACCCCGGTCAGCGATTGCAATGGAGCATGCCGGGGGGATCGGGGCCGGCGGTCATCGACGACCTCTTCATGCTCGTCGAGGTGTGCAACGGCCCCTTGACCGGAGGCGGATTCCGATTCGCGCCGGACGCGGACTTCAGCGACGGGTTGCTGGACGCCTGCCTGGTCCGGAAGATGGGCGTGTGGACGGGATTGCGGCTGTTGCCCTCGGCTTCCCGGGGGCAGAGGCTCAAGCACCCGGCGGTCTCGCTGATCCGCAGCGGCGAGCTCCAGTTCACGTGTTTCGAACCGGTGGCCTACCACCGGGACGGCGAACCCGGCAGGCTCCCCGCCGGCACCCACGTCCTGCGGGTGCTCGACGAGAAGCTGATCGTCCGTCGGCCCCTTCGGCATGACAACCCCGCCGCCCCGGTCGCGGCCGCAAGGTGAGATGACACGTTCCGTTGCCCTGCCGACAAAAAGATCCATCCTTGGCCTGCTGCTGCTGGGGGTCGGACTGGTCTGCGGCCCGGTCCTCGCGCAGACCGCCGTCCCCGACAGTCTGGGCCAGGCGATCGATCTCCCGCCCGGGATCAACCCCGTGGCCGCGGACCTGACGCCCGAGCCCGTCGACATCTGGGACACCGGGGTCAGCCCCACCGGGGCGGTCCTGATGAGCCCTCTGTTTCCCGGCTGGGGCCAGCTCTACACCGAGAACAGCTGGCGGGCGGCGCTGGCCTTCGGCGCGGAGATGTACTTCTGGACCAACCTGATCGTCAGGGACCAGCGGGCCCGGCGCGGCCGCCGGTTCGCCACCAACTTCCTCGAGGATTCGGCCAACTACCGGTACTACAACGCCGTCGCCGAAGAGGACTGGAACCAGATGCGGGACTTCGCCTGGTGGTCGGGCGGGGCCCTGCTCATCATCGCCCTGGACGCCTACGTGGGGGCCCACCTGTTCAACTTCGACGAGGATCCGGTCCCCATGCCGGACCACTGGGATGACACCTTCGGGATCCCGGGCGGGGACATGCCCGGCGGCGCCCCCGCACCCCAGTTGACGGTTTTCCAGTGGCGAAAGACGTTCTGAACCGTATCTTTCAGGGCTGATCCGCGACCGGCCGCACCGGCCAACCACGCGGGGGCCATCCAGGAAGAGGTCGCACCGTTCCATGAGCACCGCTCTCCAGCGCACGCGCAATTTCTGCATCATCGCCCACATCGACCACGGCAAGAGCACCCTGGCCGACCGTCTGCTCGAGATGACCGGCACCTTGCTGGGCAAGGAGCTGCAGGAGCAGGTCCTGGACAGCATGGACCTCGAGCGCGAGCGCGGGATCACCATCAAGAGCCATCCGATCCGCATGGCCTACAAGGACGCCGCGGGCGAGTCGTACGTCCTGAACCTCATCGACACCCCGGGGCACGTCGACTTCCACTACGAGGTGAGCCGCAGCCTGGCAGCCTGCGAGGGTGCGCTGCTGGTGGTCGACGCGGTCCAGGGCGTCCAGGCCCAGACCATCAACAACCTCTACCTGGCCCTCGAGCACGACCTGACCATCCTGCCGGTCATCAACAAGATCGATCTGCCCGCGGCCCGGCCCGATTTCGTCGCCGAGCAGTTCATCGACCTGATCGGCTGCGATCCCGACGAGATCCTCATGGTCAGCGCCAAGACCGGACAGGGCGTGTCCGAACTGCTGGACGCCGTCGTCCAGCGGGTTCCCTCCCCCCGGGGCGATCCCGATTCGCCGCCCCAGGGCCTGATCTTCGATTCCATCTTCGACCCCTACGTGGGGGCCGTCGCCTACGTGCGGATGTTCGACGGATCGATCAGGAAGGGCGAGCGCATCCGCCTGTTCGGCAACGACAAGCAGTTCGAGGTGGGGGAGATCGGGTACTTCCGCCTGGCGCGCGTGCCCCAGAAGGGGCTGACCGCCGGCGAGGTGGGCTACATCGCCACCGGAGCCAAGGACGTGCGCAACGTCCGGGTGGGCGACACCGTGACCCTGGTCGAACGCCCCTGCCCCGGGCCGCTGCCGGGCTACACGGTGGTCAAGCCCATGGTCTTCTCGGGGATGTACCCGGTGGATAACGACCAGTACGACGACCTGCTGGACGCCCTCCAGAAGCTGCAGATGAACGACGCGTCGTTGACCTGGGAGAAGGAGACCAGCGCCGCCCTGGGCTTCGGGTTCCGCTGCGGTTTCCTCGGCCTGCTGCACATGGAGATCATCCAGGAGCGGCTCGAGCGCGAGTACGACCTGAGCCTCATCGCGACCCTGCCCAACGTGGAGTACGAGATCGTGATGAAGGGCGGGGAGCTGTCCCTGGTGGAGAACCCGGCCATGCTGCCGGACGTCCGGGAGATCCAGGAGATCCGCGAGCCCATCGTGCGGGCCTCGGTCATCACGCCCAAGGATTTCGTGGGACCGGTCATCCAGATCAGCCTCGAAAGGCGCGGGGTCCAGAAGAAGATGGAGTACCTGGACACCGAGCGCGTGAACCTGGAGTTCGACATCCCCCTGAGCGAGCTGGTGGTCGACTACTACGACAAGCTCAAGTCCGTGACCAAGGGCTACGCGTCCCTGGACTACGAGTACACCCGGCACCAGGCCGACGACCTGATCCGGCTGGACATCCTGATCAACGGGGACATCGTGGACGCGTTGACCTGCATCGTGCACCGGGACAACGCGTACAGCTGGGGGCTGAAGCTCTGCCAGAAGCTGAAGGAGCTGATCCCGCGGCAGATGTTCGCGGTGGCCATCCAGGCGGCCGTGGGCACCAGGGTGCTGGCGCGGACGACGGTCAAGCCCTTCCGCAAGAACGTGACGGCCAAGTGCTACGGCGGGGACATCACCCGCAAGCGGAAGCTGCTCGAGAAGCAGAAGGAAGGCAAGAAGCGGATGAAGCAGGTGGGTTCGGTCGAGATCCCCCAGGAGGCCTTCCTGGCGGTGCTCAAGGTCGAACGCTGATCCAACCCCGGAGCGATCGATGGCGAAGAAGGACAAGGACAACCAGGAGACGACGGCTCCCGCTCCCGGAACCGCGGGGAAACCGGGCCGCAAGGGCAGGGTCAAGAAGGACAAGAACCAGAACGTCCTGGTGGAGTACGCCAAGGCCATCGGCACCGCCCTGCTGATCGCCCTGGTGCTGCGCCAGTTCCTGTTCCAGGCCTTCCGCATCCCCACGGGATCCATGCTGGACACCCTGCAGATCGGCGACTACCTGTTCGTCAACAAGTTCCTCTACGGCGCCAAGACGCCCGAGCGCATCCGCATCCCGCTGATCAACAAGACCCTGGTGGAGGGGCTGCCCGTCCTGAAGCTGCCCGCCATCCGCGAGCCGCGGCAGGGCGACATCATCGTGTTCGAGTACCCCAAGGACCGCAACCTGGACTACATCAAGCGGTGCGTGGCGGTGGCGGGCGATACGGTGGCCGTGCGGGACGGCATCACCTACGTGAACGGCGAGATCTACGAATCGAACTTCGCCGACCGGGACGGCGATCACTCGTGCGTCCCCGCCTGGAGCGGCGAGCCGAACTGCCCGCCGCCTCACACCAAGCACGACCAGGCGGCCTTCCTGGGCAATCCCCGCAACCAGTCCTGGCCCTGGCAGGGCATGCAGGACCCCTACGTCGTGCCCGAGGGCCACATCTTCATGATGGGGGACAACCGGTACAACAGCGCCGACAGCCGGTACTGGGGTCCCCTCGACGTCGACCTGATCAAGGGGAAGGCCGTCTTCATCTACTTCTCGTGGGACGGCGAGAGGCACCTGCCGCGGGTCAACCGGATGGGCGATCTCATCCGCTGACCCGGACCGTGATCGGGGAGCCCCATGGGCCTGTACATCCACGTCCCGTTCTGCGGGTCGATCTGCTCGTACTGCCACTTCGCCCGCACCGACCGGCACGACGCCGGCCTGCGCCGCCGCTACGTGGAGGGAGTCCTGCAGGAACTGAGGCTGCGCCGCGAGCGTTGCAGCCTGATCGGGTCGGCCACGCGGCCGGTCGCGACCTGCTATCTCGGCGGGGGCACGCCCTCCACGCTGGAACCGGAACTGATGGCCGACCTGCTCGGCGGCACCCTGGGCGCGCTGCCCCGGGCCGCGGACGTCGAGGTGACGGCCGAGGCCAATCCCGAGACCCTGACGCCGGATCTCGCCGCCGCCTGGGTGGATGCGGGGATCAACCGCATCAGCCTCGGAGTCCAGAGCCTGAGCGAGCCGGTCCTGGACCTGCTGGGTCGGGCCTGCCGGCCCCGGGCAGCCCGCGCGGCCCTCGCCCTGGCTTGCCGCACGTTCCGGCGGGTCTCGGCGGACTGGATCCTGGGCCCCGGAGTGGACCGGCAGACCCTTCTGGCCGAACTGGGCGAGGCCGTGGACCTGGGTGTGGAACACGTCTCGCTCTACCTCCTGGAGCTGCATCCGGGGACCCCGCTGGAAGGGGCGGTCCGGACGGGGCGGCTGGCCATGCCGGCGGACCCGGTGCTGGAATCCCTGTACCTGGCGGCGGGCGCCCACCTCGAGGGGCTGGGCCTGCGGCAGTACGAGGTGGCGAACTTCAGCCGGCCGGGGGCCGAGTCGCGGCACAACGGCAGCTACTGGCGCCGGTCCCCCTATCTGGGGCTGGGGCCGGGGGCCCACGGGTTCTGGGGCGCCCGGCGTTACGCCAACCACCGGGGGCTCGGGGCCTGGCTGGCGGACCTCGATGAGGGGCGCGTTCCCGAGGCCCAGGTCGACCGGCTGGACCGCGCCGACCGGCGCCTGGAGGGGGCGGTGCTCGCCCTGAGGACCCGTGAAGGCGTCCGGGTGGACCGGTTGCCCCCGGGGGCCCTGGACCTCGAACGCGGAGCCCAGGAAGGGCTGTGGCGGATCGCCGGCGGCAGACTGGCTCTGACCAGGCGCGGATATCTGCGCATCGACACCATCGAGGAGCGGATCGCCCGCGCGATGTGATCGCGGGGGGACGGGCCCGGGGCGGGTTGACACCCTGAAATCAGCGTGCTTACCTTGGGCGGCGGCCGGATTCCGGCAGGGATGATCAGCGGCGCATCGGCCGCAGGGACGGCGGAGATGAACCAGTCAGGCAGGACATTGGAACTCGATTCCCGGGCGATGGCCGTCCTCGACGCCGTCGTGCGCCTGCACTCGGAGACGGGGAAGGCCGTCAGCAGCGGACTGGTCGAGCGCTACCTGGCCGATGCCCCTTCCTCGGCGACGATCCGGGCGGTCATGAAGTCCCTGGAGGACGTGGGTCTGCTCGAACAGCCCCATACCTCGGCCGGACGCCTGCCCACCGACGCCGGCTACCGGGTGTTCGTCGACCGGCTGCGTCGGCAATGGACCTTCCGGCGGCACGAGGTGCCGCCCGGCATGATCCAGCTGGCGGAACGATCCCGGCCCGGCCCCGGGGGCGCAGACCGGATCAAGCACCTCGCCCGGCTGCTGAGCCTGCTGACCCGCAACATCAGCATCATCGTGGGCCCCTCCCTCGAAGCGGTGACCGCCGTGCGCCTCGAGTTCCTGCCCCGAACCCTCAACCGGGTGCTGATGGTCCTGACCCTGGACGACGGGCAGGTCCTGACCCGGCACCTGGATCTCGCGCAGGAATACGCCCCGGCGGTGGTGGAGGAGGCGTCCCGCCTCCTGAACGGGCGCGTGGCCGGCCGGTCCATCGCCGCGATCCGCAAGGGCGCCCTGGGCGGGGTGGACCTGGTCCAGACCCCCGTCACCCGCTGCGCCGCCGTGCTGGCCGACCAGGGGCGGACCCTGATCGACCAGATCGCGGGGCAGGACGTGGAGCTCGAAGGTGTCTCCCAGGTCCTCGAGGAGCCCGACTTCCAGGACGCCGAGCCCCTGAAGGCGCTCCTGCGTTTCATCGAATCGCCCCAGGCCATCCGGGATACCCTGAGCCTGCTGCAGGGCAGCAGCACCGGTCCCTTCGGGGTCTGGATCGGGGCCGAGAACCCCGTCGGCGCCCTGCGCCGGTTCTCGGTCCTGACCTCGGAGATCGAACTCGGCGGCCGGCCCGGCCTGCTGGCCGTCCTGGGGCCGCGGCGCCTGCCTTACCAGCGGGCGTTCCACGGCATGGAGATCCTGCGCCGGTTCAGCGGGGGACATCCGCCGGTTCCAACGATCTGATCGCGCGATCCCTGCGTACGGGGCCCGCCGGCGGATGCGGGCCGTCCGGGCGACGTGCGGCGCAACCAGGCATGACAGGAAGGTAGCAAGAGGATGACCAGATCGAGCAACAAGAAGGGCAAGAAGAAGGAGGCGGCCGACGCCGCCGGGAATCCTGCGCCCGAGGCCATGGTGCAGGACGAATCGACCGCTCCCGGACCGCAGGACGGGGCCGCGAAGAATGCGGCGGCCGGGGATCCCGCGGACGAGGAGGCCCTGGAAGCGGAAGTGGTGGTTCCCTCCGTCGAGGAGGAGCCCTCGGTCGAGGATCAGCTTCGGCGCGAGCGGGACGACTTCCAGGAAAAATGGCTGCGCGTGCTGGCCGAACTCGATAACGTGCGCAAGCGCGCCCGCCGCGACGTCGATGACGCGCGGCGCCATACCCAGGCCGATCTCCTGCGCTCCTTCCTCACGGTCCACGACAACATGGAACGGGCCTTGCAGTCGCTGCGGAACGGCCCGGACAACGGCGACCGCGAGGGATTCCTGCAGGGGGTCGAACTCATCCACCAGAGTCTGGCGGCGTTGCTGAAGGAGCGGGGGGTGACCCCTGTCGAGGCCATGGGGCAGGAGTTCGATCCGAACCTGCACGAGGCCGTGGCCCAGCTGCCGCGCGAGGGTGTCGAATCGGGGCACGTCATCGAGATCGTCCAGCAGGGATTCAGGATCGGGGACCTCGTGCTGCGCCCCGCCAGGGTCATCATCTCCAGTTAACGAGGGCAGGATGAGCGCGAAACGCGACTACTACGAGGTGCTGGGAGTCGAACGCCAGGCGTCGGAGGCCGAGATCAAGAAGGCCTACCGCCAGAAGGCCATCAAGTTCCACCCCGACAAGAACCCCGACGATGCCACGGCCGCCGAGAAGTTCCGCGAGGCGACCGAGGCCTACGAGGTCCTGAAGGATCCCCAGAAACGCGCCCGCTACGACCAGTACGGACACATGCCCGAAGGGGGCGGGTTCGGCGGCGGGGGCTTCGAGGGGGTCAACGTCGACCTCAACGACGCCCTCGAATCGTTCCTGCGCAACTTCGGCATGGGGGGATTCGGGGACATGTTCGGCGGCGGCGGAGGGGGCGGCGGAGGCCGGCGCCGGGGCCGGGACCTGCAGGTCGAGATCAAGGTCACCCTGCAGGAGGCGGCCAAGGGCGCCCAGAAGAAGGTCAAGCTGGCCAAGCAGGTCCCCTGCCCCGACTGCGAGGGCAGCGGGGCGGCCGCGGGCAGCCGGCCGCAGACCTGTTCGCAGTGCCGGGGCCAGGGCCGCGTGCGGCAGGTCCGCCAGTCCCTGCTGGGGCAGATGGTCACCGAGGGCGTCTGCCCCCAGTGCCAGGGACGGGGGTCGGTGGTCCAGGATCCCTGCCGTTCGTGCCGGGGGACCGGCACCATCCGCGGCGAGGAGACCCTGAGCGTCAAGGTCCCCGCAGGCGTGACCACCGGCAACTACATGGAACTCCAGGGGAAGGGCGACTCCGGCGGCCAGGGCGTTCCCGCGGGCAATCTGCGCGTGGTCTTCAACGTGATCGAGGACCGGGTGTTCCAGCGCCACGGCGACGACCTGCTCATCGACCTGCCGGTCTCTCCGGTGGACCTCATGCTGGGCACCAGGATCAACGTGCCCACGCTCGACGGCAAGGTCTCCCTGAAGATCCCCGCCGGCACGCAGAGCCACAAGGTCTTCCGCATGCGAGGCAAGGGCGTTCCCCACGTGAACCGGCCCGGCACGGGCGACCAGCTCGTGCGGGTGCTGGCCTGGACGCCCGACCGCCTGGACAAGGGGCTCAAGGCCCGCCTGGAGGAGATCCGGGAGGAGCTCGCGAAGCTCGTGCCCGAACCGGGAGCCCATCTCTTCGACTGATCCTGTCCTGACGACCCCGAACCGGCCGGACGGAGGTGGACCGTGCGACAGTTCTTCTGCGAAGGCGGCCAGGCGGTTTCCCACCGTCCCGGCGACCGGGTCCTCCTGGACGAAGAGGAGAGCCACCACCTGCGCACGGTCCTGCGCGGCGGCCGGGACCTGATCCTGAACCTGACCGACGGCTGCGGCCATCGCTTCACCGGCCGGGTCGCCGGCGGCGACAAGCGCCGGGTAGGGGTGGAGATCCTCACCTGCGCCGACGATCCGGCGGAGATCGCTGAACCCCGCCTGCAACTCGCCGTGGCCGTGGTCAAGGGCAAGCGTTTCGACTGGGCCCTGGAGAAGGCCGTCGAGCTCGGCGTCCACCACCTGCTGCCCCTGATCACCGACCACGGGGTGATCGAACCGGGCCAGGGCAAGCAGCAGCGGTGGCTGGGCATCCTGAAGGCGGCCCTCAAGCAGAGCGCCCGGTCCTGGCTGCCTGCCATCGAGGAGCCGGCCCCGCTGGCCGACGTCCTAGCCCGGCTGACCGGTCCCGCCTGGTTCGGGGCGGCGCCGGCCGAGTGGCCGACCGGAGATCCGGCCCGGCCGGTTTTCTCCCCCGCGCCTCCGGCCGAGGGCCCGGTTCCTGCGACCCTGACCGTCCTGATCGGTCCGGAAGGAGGCTGGTCGGCCGCCGAGACGGACGCCCTGAGGCGGTGGGGCGCCGCCCCTCTTTCCTGCGGGCCCCACATCCTGCGCACCGAGACGGCCGCGGTGGCCGCGCTGGTGGTCCTTCAGCAATGGCGCGCCCGGTGGGCGGCTGCGGACGAATCCGGCTCGCGGGGGGCTTGACAGGTTCCCGGCTGAGGTTTTTCATGGTCCGGCCGGGCCGCATCCCTGCGGCCGATGTTCCGGTTCACCAGGCTCAAGGAGAGGATCAGGCCATGGCCAGCGAGATCGCCGCGAAGTTGAAGACCGAGGTCGTTGCGGCCATGAAGGCCAAGGACAAGAGCCGGCTGGGCGTCCTGCGGATGCTCCAGGCGGCGATCAAGCAGGTCGAGGTGGACGAGCGCCGCGAGCTCGCGGACGCGGACGTGCTGAAGATCCTGTCGTCCTACGGGCGCAAGGTCCGCGACCAGATCCAGAGCTACGGGGAGGGCGGACGGCCCGAGCTCCTCGCCGAGGCCGAGGCCGAGCTGGCCATCGTCAACGAGTTCCTGCCCGCCGGGCTGACCGATGCCGAGCTGGAAGCCGTCGTGCGCGAGTGCGTGGCGGAGGTGGGGGCCCAGGGGCCCCAGGACATGGGCAAGGTCATGAAGGCCCTCATGCCCCGGGTGGCCGGACGCGCCGACGGCGGCAAGGTCAGCGCCCTGGTCAAGAAGGCCCTGGTGGGCTGAGATGGACCCGGTCCTGCTCATCCCCCTGCCGTTCATTCTCATCCTCGGTCTGGTGGGATTCCGGGAGGGCGTGGTCAAGCGCGTCCTGGAGATCGCCGGCCTGATCGCCACCATCATCCTGACCGCCCGGTTCGCCGCCGCGGTGCAGCCCTGGGTCATGGACCGCACGGGCGCCGGCCAGGGACCCGCCCTGCTGATCACCTGGGCCGTCCTCTTCTTCGCGGGGCTGATCCTCAGCCGGTTCCTGGCCTCCCTGGTCAGCAAGCTCATCCGCCTGACCGTCCTGGGCTGGGTCGACCGCCTGGGCGGCGCCCTGGCGGGCATGGTGATGGGCGCCTTCCTGGCCAGCGTCGTCGTGATCCTGCTCACCCAGGCGCCCGGGGGGCGGTCCCTGGAGGCGACCTACCTGGAGGATCCGGTGGGGCGGATGATTTACGGCGCCGCGCCCGGACTGTACCAGCAGGCCCGCACCCTGTTCGGGGCCCGGGCCGACGAGGTCTGGACCCGCGTGATGGACGAGGCCCGTGAGCGGGCGGCCGCCGCGGCCGCAAGGGCGGGCGAGGCCGTCGGCGGGAAGATCGAGGAGCAGAAGGAACGCCTCGAGGAAAAAGCCAAGGAAGCCGTCCAGTGATGCGGCCTGCTCACCGCGGGCCCGGACGGCCCCCCTTCGTCCCATGATCCGCCTGCTCGAGATCACCGCTCCCGACCGTCAGGTCGCCCCACCGGTCGCCGCCACCCGTACCGCATCCCTGCTGGAATGGTCCCGGATCACCGCCCAGGTCGCGTCCTTCTGCCTGAACCGCCGAGCGGCCGCCGCGGTGCGTCGCCGCCGGCCCTTCGTGGCCCCCGAGGACATCGCCCTGCGGCACGACCTGGCGGACGAGATGCAGGCGCTCCTGCGCGGGGACGCACCGGTTCCCCTGGTGGAGGTCAGGGGGGCTCTCGGCGCGCTGGAGCGGCCGGCGCCCTTCCGTCTCGAGGGTCCGGATCTGGTGCACGTCGCGGCGGTGGCCGAGGACCTGGACGCCTTCCGCAGCCACCTGCTGGCCCGCAGGGACGACTGTCCTTCCTGGGGGGAGGCCGCCGTCGAGGCCACGGTGTTCTCGGGGCTCACCGGCGCCATCCGCCGGGCCCTCGATCCGGGCGGGCGCATCCTCGACGGCGCGAGCCCGCTGCTGGCGCGCCTGCGCCGGGACGCGGTCGCCCAGGAGCGCAGCGTGCGGCAGGAGGTCGGCGCGGCCATGTCGCGGGCCCGGGGCTCGGGCTGGACCACCGGGGAAGAGGTGACCCTGCGGGGGGACCGCTTCTGCATCCCCCTGCGGTCGGGCGACAGCGCCCGTCTGCCGGGAATCGTCCACGACCGCTCGGCCACCGGGGCCACCCTCTTCGTGGAGCCGGCCCAGGTCGTGAGTCTGGCCAACGCCTTGACCGAGACCCGGCTGGAGATCGCCGCCGAGGAGGCGCGCATCATCTTCGAGCTCAACCGCGCGGTGGAGCAGGCGTCCGGGCCCTTGCGGGACAGCTGCCGCCTGATGCTGCTGGCGGACGAGGTGCGTGCCGGATTGCGCTGGAGCGAGGCGGTGGGGGGGCGGCGCTGCTCCCTCGATCCCGCCGGCCGGCTGAGGATCGCCGGGGGACGCCATCCCCTGCTCATGGAGGCCCTCGGCGCGGCGGTCTGCCGCGGGCGGGGGCAGGCCGAACCCGGCAAGGCGGATTGCCTGGCCGCCGGCCGCGACC
>JAHJTW010000178.1 GCA_018829565.1 bacterium
CGCTTGACTCCGAGCTGCTTGGCCAGCTTCAGGACGTTCCGGGTCCCCAGGACGTTCGTCCGCTCGTATTCCGGATGTTCCATGAACTTGAAGTCGTAATATCCCGCCAGGTGCAGGACGTAGTCCGCCCCGCCGTGCTCCTTCACGCAGTTGACCACCTGGCGCATGGTGTCCCACTTCGCGATGTCCACCTGGGTCCAGCGCAGGTTGGGATCCTCGGGAACGCCGGCCTCGGTGCGGGAGCGCCGGGCCAGGCAGAACAGGCGGTAGCGGCCCACCGCGCTGGCCAGGAAATGGCGACCGACGAAACCCGAAGCCCCGGTGACGACGATTCCGGGAAGCTGCTTGTCCATCCTCAACCTCCCAGGCGCACGGACCGGCGCCAGCGGCGATACGTCAACCACAGCGCGGCGGCGAGGACGCCGTCGCCCACTGCGGACAGCAGGACGATCAACAGGGGGGAAACCAGGGACCAGTAGGTGAGCAGGAAGACGGTGGCGGCCGTCTTCACGATGACGGCGAAGATCACCAGGCACCGGAAGCGGTGGGGATGGACGGCCCCCATGCCGTAGCCCACGGCCATGAGGACGTGGAAGACGCCCCCCTGGGTGGGAAAGAACGGTTCGGTCAGGGGCGCATACCCGAAAAAGGCCAGGACGGGCGCCGGGTGCAGGATGAGTCCCAGACCGACGGCGAAGGAGTGAAGGGCCGCCGCCCACAGGACGAGTTTCAGGTGGAGCACAGCCTTGCGCTCCGGGGGGGGCATGGCCACCGGGATCACCTCCGATTCCCCAATCCACGTGGCCAATATGAGTCCTGATTAATTTAAAACAAAATTCGTTAACAAAATAACATCGTTAAATTCCTAACGGGAAACGATCCCCGTAATCGCAGGCGGGCGGGGATTCCCCCGCCCGCCGTTTCAACCGGGGATCGACTCCCCGTTGTCGGTCAAGCCTACTTCTCGCCGCTCATGACCGCGATCGAGGCCCGGAGCAGGTCTTCGGCATAGTCGGGGTTGTGGACGCCGTGGCTCCGATCCTCTTCCCAGAACAGGAAATTCCAAGTCGCGGCTTTTCCCTCGAGGGTCGTGACGGCGTCCTCGATCGGATGCCCGTCCTCGTCGACCGTCCCCTCGGCCACCAGCAGGGCGTGCAGTTCCTCGCCCAGCTCGTCGATCTCCGCCACGCGGCCTTCGTAGTTGAAGTCCGTGAGGTCGGTGTGGCAGAGGTTGCAGCCGTTGAGGTTCATGGCGCCGGCGGCGTTGGTCATGTTGAACGAGTGGCCGCCCAGGTCAGCCTTGCTGTTCTCGGCGAAGTGGCAGCTGATGCAGCCGTTGGCCAGGTGGGCCGGAGGAGCCGCACTGCGGTAGGTGTACCCCTCGAACTCGTAGCCGTTGGTCCCGGCCAGGAGGTCGCCCTGGGGACCGTGGTGGGGGCCCCAGTGGCTGCTGGGGATGACGAAGTCGCCTTCAGCGTTGGCCACGACCTCGGTGGCCACGTCGCGGCGGGCCTTGTGGCAGGACAGGCAGAGGTTGCCGTCCCCGATGTCCAGGACCGTTCCGTCAGCCAGGGTCTGGGCCTCGGTCACCCGCAGCTGGAAGTCCTCGTTGGTGTGGGGCGCGTGGCAGCTGAAGCAGCGGATGGACGTCGCGTAAGGAACCGCGGTTTCGCCGGCCAGGTAGGCTTCGAAGCCCGCCCCGGAGTGGCACTCGGAACATCCGCTGCGGCCGCCGGCATAGGCGACGTTGGCGCCGATGGCGTGCATGGAGTAGGTCCACTCGAGCTGGGCTTCCATCAGGAAGGTGTCCTGATCGCTGTGGCAGTCGAAGCAGCTCGAGGCGCTCTCGTTCACCTGGGTGTAGGTGATCTCGCGGGTACAGGCGCCGAGGGCCAGCAACGACGCGAGGCAGATCAGGATCATCAGGTTTTTGCGGGCTGCCGTCATTTTCGGATCCTCCTTGTGACGGGCGTCATGACTTGCAACTAGTCGATCGAAAGCTTGTAGCCGACATTCACCCACACCACGTTCGCGGTGTAGTAGCGATCCATGAGGATGAAATCGTCGTAGTTGTAGACGTTGTATTTCACCTCCACGAAGTAATCGTCCTGCAGGGCGTACTCGCCGGCGAACATCAGGATGGACTTCTCGATGTCCAGGTCCTTGCCGATGTCCAGGTAAGTCAGCCCCGCCGACAGTTTCAGGTCGCGGAAGCGATCGATGTCCAGACGGCCGGTCACGGCGTGATTGTCCGCCTGGAAGGAGCCTGCCAGGTCCTGGTATTCGTCGTCCGAGTAGCTGTAGGTCAGGTTGAAGGCGCCGAGGCCGTCCAGCCGGTAGCCGCCCCGGGCCGCGTAGCGGAGTCCGGAGGATTCCACGCCGATGACCGGGAAGGTCCGGTCATGGTCGACGTAGGAGACGCCGAAATCCATCTTGTCGCCCGGATTGACGTCCAGGCTCAAACGGAGCCGGCTGGCCTCGATGTCCTTCAGGAGGGTCAGGCCTTCGGTGTCGGTCTTCTCGCTGCTGGCGTAGCTGACCTTGCCCTTGAAGACCTTGCCGTCGCTGACCACCGTCCCGACGCGCCAGACGTTGTCGCTGGTCAGGGACCTCTCGTTGTCGTTGGTGAAGTACCCGTAACCGCCGAAGACCTTGCCGTGGGCGTGATGCCAGGTCAGATCGAAGTCGTTGCGGACCTCGTCGGTCTGCAGGCCGGTGGCGTCGTCCTCCACCCGGCTGCCGAAGAACCGGTAGTCGAGCTGGAAGGGCCGGATGGGCCGCGCGACGCCGACGTACTGGAAGGTCGACATGGTGTAGGCCAATCCCCCCTGGTCGAGCTTCTGCTCGCCGAGGGTGCCCCGCAGGTAGTGCGACAGCTTGCCGGGCCACAGCAGGCAAGGCAGGTTGGCGCGCGCCGAGAAGACCTGCCCGGTCCGGTCGGCTGCGGTCAGCTGGGTGTCCTCGAAGCTGCTGGTCTCGAATCCGACCGCGAAGGCCCGGGCGCCCCGGCGCGCCTCGGCCTCCACCCGGCCGATCCCGAAGGTGTAATCGTAGGCGTCGCCCAGCCAGCTCTGGAAGCCGGTCCCGTAACCCAGACGGTCGCCCTGGCGGGTCTGCCGGGAATAGTCCCCGGTGATCCGCAGCCAGTCCGCCGGGGTCACCCTCGCGCCGAACATCCACTTCTCCCGTTCGCTTTCGACGGCCCCGTCGGCGTCGAAGAGGTGCCGGCGGCGGTCGTACCGCGCGGTCAGATGGAGGCGATCCCTCAGCCGGTAGTTGAAGTAGCCCCGCCGCGAATCGAGGTTCATCTCCTCGAGGTCGAGACGGAAGGTGCTGCCGCCGCCCAGGGCCCCGCGCAGGGCCACCTGGGTGACGGAGAACCCGTCGTGGATGTTGACGGTCTCCTGGATGGCCGTCACGTCGCTCGTGTCCTCGTCCTTGGTGATGACTCCGAGCTTGACCGTCCCCTTCAGGGATTCCGCAGCCGCCGGCAAGGCCAGCACGAGCAGCAGGGCGGCCAGGCTTGAAATCGTTGCAATCCGTCGCATTTCAGCCTCCTCCTACCGCTGGTGGCAACCCAGGGTGTTGCAGCCCTGGGCCTCGATGATCGGCGCGAAGAACTTGCTGCTGGTGTAGGAGCCGTGGATGTCCACGTGGCACTCACCGCAGTCCATGTCCGCCCACTCCGTCCCGTGCTGGCTGTTGTCGCGGTGCCCGGGAACCGAGTGGCACTGGGAGCAGAGCTGGAAGTGGGGCCCCTCGTAGGGCTGTTTCAGCAGGCGGGGATGGGCCGAGCCGTGGGGCTCGTGGCAGTTCAGGCAGCTGCCCTCCTCCGTGGAATAACCCACTCCGGCCTGGTGTTCGAAGGGGAACGGCCCCTGGAACTCGGCATGGCAGCCGAGACACACGGCGTCGCCGCCGCGCATCACCAGGGAATCCCACCCGTCGTCGGACTTCAGATGGCAGTCGCTGCAGTCCATGATCCCCTCGTCGGCCGGGTGATGGAACGGTTGGGCGAAGTCGGCCCGCTGCCCGGCGTGGCATCCGAAGCAGAGGCCCGGCTGGGCCGCAGCCAGCGACCCGCGGAACTCGCTGCCGTGGACCTGGTGGCAGGCCAGACAGGAGACGCCGGCGGCCGCATGGGGACTGACGGTCTGCTGGTTGATCTGGTGGACCGAATCGTGGCACCGGCTGCAGAGCCTGCCGGCCTCCTCGACGCCCATGTCGGCCGGGTTGGCCATGGGGTAGGAAGAGGGATCGTCCTCCCAGTGTCTGGGATCCCCGTCGTGGCAGGACAGGCAGTTCAACCTGCCCTCGCCGGTCGGGGAAAGGCTGTGGGGTCCGAATTCCAGACTGCTTGCTTGATCCTCATGACAATCCAGGCAAACCTGGCCCGCCCCTCCCTGGGCGGCGAGCACGGGCAGGGCCAGCAGGAGGCCCGTCCCCAGAGCCAACCCGGCCGCCCTCGCCAGGGCGTGCCTCGTCAGCTCAACCCGAAGTTTTGTTCGTGTCCGCAAGACTCAAACCTCTCGATTGGGGTCGCGAGGAGGGCCGGACCGCCCTACTCATAGAAGCACCCTAGGGCTTTCGAGTCATACGCGTCAACCTTAAGTTATTTTTTTAACGACAATGAATTTCATAATTGATCGCATGTTGATGGGTCGGTGAATGTCTCGCATCCCGTGGTCCAGATCGGCAAAATTTTCCTGGTAAACGAGCATTCCGGTGGGACTTGGGGGCAATGTTCCTTCTTGAATCTTGCCGGTCATTATGATATCATCACCGGGTTCCGTTGGTGAGCCGGCAGCAGCTGGACGACACCGATGCGGTATATCTCGCCCTCTCGCCCCCCATCACGTGCCGACTCATCGATCATCCTGTCTCGATGCGGTACCGATATCGCGGGAGGTTTTCCATGCGCACAATGACATCGCTCATTCTCTCGGTGGCCCTCGTCCTGATCACTGCGGGAGCCTGGGCCCAGTGCCCCAACCTCAACGGCTACTGGACCACCAATGACGGGTCCATGACCGGCGGCCGGGCTTCGGAGGCCTGGTGCGGAACCGGGGGGATGCCCATCCAGGGCGGAGTGCCCGGCAACACCCAGAACGCCATGTCCTGGAACGGGACCGCTCTGGGGGCCCAGTGGAAGGCCTGGGGCATGGAGATCGACGGCACCGGCGCCGTCCTGATCTCCGACACCCTGGACGGAAATGGGACCGGGACGCGGACCTACAGGACCAACTACCTGGGCGGCCAGTTCTGGTTGACCCGGGACAACACCTGGGCCGACGGTGCGGCCGACCTCGAGGGCGTCCTGACGTCCTACGTCGTGTTCACGACCATCACCTTCTTCGTCGGGAATCCCGTCGGCGCCACCAGCAACATCTCCTTCACCGGAGATTTCGTGAACTGCCCGGCGGTCAACGGCTGCGAGGTCCGTTTCGCCATCGCCAACGCCATGAAGATCTGGGACACCAACATGGCCACTCCCATGCCGGCCAACTACCCCGCGTTCCTCTGCTCGGCGAGTGCGGGGGAAGTCTTCGACGTCTGTTGCATCAGCATGGACATCGCCTGCGCCATCGACAGCGAACCGACCTCCTGGGGCGACCTGAAGGCCCAGTACAAGTGATGTTGACATGAGCGGAATGCCGCGGAGCCGGATCGGGCTCCGCGGCTTTCCGCCCTCTGGTCATATTTATTGACATCGTCTTTTCTTTTGCCGTATCATTGTCCTGCTCGACGGATCAGGGCGAATTCCCAGAAGGATCTTGAATCGTTTCGATATTCCCGCCACCGGTTCGGAGGTACCCAATGCACATCTTGAGAACGACTTCCCTGGTCTTGCTGCTCCTGCTCATCTCGACCCTCGCCGCCGCCCAGTGCCCCAACCTCAACGGCGCCTGGGCCACCTACAACGGCACCATGCTGGGCGGCCGCGCCTCCGAAGCCTGGTGCGGCGTCGACGGAGCTCCCCTGCAGCCCGGCATGCCCGGCAACACCCAGAACGCCATGTCCTGGAACGGATCCGCCCTGGGCACCGAATGGAAGGCCTTCGGGATGGCCATCGACGCCAACGGCGCCACTCTCATCGACGACTCCCTCGACGGATTCGGCAACGGGTCCCGCACCTACTCCACCGACTACGTCGGCGGGGAATTCTGGATGACCAAGAACAACACCTGGTCCGACGGGGTGGCCGATCTGTCCGGCCAGCTCACCAGCTACCAGGTCGTGGCCACCATCACCTTCTTCGGTGGCGTGCCCGTCGGCCTGACCTCGAACATCACCTTCAGCGGAACGTTCGACAACTGCCCCCAGCTCAACGGCTGCGAGATCCGCTTCTCCATCGCCAACGCCATGAAGGTCTGGGACAGCGGCATGGCCTCGTCCATGCCTGCCGACTATCCCGCCTTCCTGTGCGGGGCCAACGGCGGCGAACTGTTCGACATTTGTTGCGCCCTGGTGGACGTCAACTGCATCGTGGACAACGAGAGCGCCTCCTGGGGCACGCTCAAGGCCATGTTCAAGTAGGTCATGACCGGCGATTCCCAAGGCCGGCGCCCCCGCGGCGCCGGCTTTTTTCCTCCCCGCCCAGCCTGAAAAAAATCCCCTTGTCCGCCGCTGGAATCCGGATGCACAGTCGTTCGGTGTTGCGCAAGCCCCCTCGCATCCCCTCTCGCAACGGAGCGCCTCATGAAAAGAGCCCTGACCGTCCTGGTCCTCTGTCTGGTCGCGGCGGCCGTCTACTGGCAGGTGCGCGGCGAAGACGGCGACCAGACCGCCTCCTTCCGTCTGGTCGCCGTGGCCCGGGGCGATCTGGCTTCCGTGGTGACCAGCACCGGGACCCTGGAACCGGTCACGACCGTCCAGGTCGGCACCCAGGTCAGCGGGATCGTCGACGAGATCCTGGCCGACTTCAACGACCGGGTCCTCGAGGGCCAGGTCATCGCCCGCATCGACACCACCCTTCTGGCCGCCGCGGTGGCCTCGGCCGAGGCCCAGCTGGACCGCGCGGCTGCGGAACTCCGGCAGGCCGAACGTGAATTCGACCGCATCGAACCCCTGTACCGCGAGGAGATGGTCTCCGCCAGCGAGTTCAACGGGGTCCAGTACGGTCTGGACGTGGCCAGGGCCGGGCTGAAGGGCGCACGGGTGGACCTGGACCGGGCCCGGCGCAACCTGGCCTACGCCACCATCACGGCCCCCATCGCCGGGACCGTCGTCCGGCGATCGGTCGACGTGGGCCAGACCGTCCAGTCCTCCTTTTCCGCCCCCGAGCTCTTCCAGATCGCCGGCGACCTGACCGAGATGCAGATCCTGGTGGCCGTGGACGAGAGCGACATCGGCCGGATCCGTGAAGGCCAGGCCACGAAATTCACGGTCCAGGCCTACCCGGACGATACCTTCCAGGGAACCGTCAGGCAGGTGAGGCTGCAGTCGGTGGTCGACGACAACGTCGTCAACTACCAGGTGGTCGTCAGCGTGGAGAACCCCGGGATGCGGCTGCTCCCCGGCATGACCGCCACGGTCGACTTCATCGTCGATGAGGCCACCGACGTCCTCTACGCCCCCAACGCCGCCCTCCGCTTCCGCCCGTCCCAGGAAGAGATGGCCGCGGTCTTCGCGCGCAGGCGGGCCGAGCGCGGCCTGGACTCCGGTGAGGAGGGGACGACGGGTCGCCGCGGCTCCGGCGCCGATTCCGGGCCCAGCGGGCAGGGCGGGCAGGGCGGGCAGCCCGGCGGCACGATGCCCGCCGACCGGGGCATGCTCTGGGTGACCCGCGAGGACGGGACCCTGGACGTCGTCATGGTCCGCACCGGCATCACCGACGGCACCAGCACGGCCGTCGAGGGGCGTGACCTGGTCGAGGGACTGGAGGTCATCGCGGGCGTCGCCAGCAAGGCCGCCGCAGCGGCGAGCTCGCCCTTCCAGCAGCAGGGCCGGCAATCGGGACCGCCGCGGCCGGGCGGGTTCTAGCATGGGCGACATCATCCGTATCCGGGAATTGACGAAGACCTACGACATGGGCGCCACCAGGGTGGACGCCCTGGCGGGCATCGACCTGGTCGTCGGAGCCGGGGAGATGGTGGCGGTGATGGGGGCGTCGGGGTCGGGAAAGTCCACCCTGATGAACATCATCGGTTGCCTGGATCAGCCGACCTCAGGCAGCTACGAGCTGGACGGCGAACGCGTCGAGAACCTGGATCGCAACCGGCTGGCCGACATCCGCAACCGCAGGCTGGGATTCGTCTTCCAGGGCTTCAACCTGCTGGCCCGGACCAGCGCCCTGGAGAACGTCGAACTGCCCCTGCTGTACGACCGCACCGGCCGGCCCGGCCGGCCCCGGGACCTGGCCCGCCGGGCGCTGGAACGCGTCGGGCTGGCCGACCGGGCCTCCCATCTGCCCAACGAGCTGTCGGGAGGGCAGCAGCAGCGGGTGGCCATCGCCCGGGCGCTGGTCAC
>JAHJTW010000179.1 GCA_018829565.1 bacterium
CTGGTCGCCGCGGATCTCGCGCGAGGACGGCCTGGTGCGCATGGTGCCCGGGCTGGGCACCAGGGCGGTCGACCGCACGGGCGACGACTACCCGTGCCTGCTCGTCCCGGGCAAGCCCGACCTGCGGGTGAACGTGGCGATCGAGGAGATCGTCCGCTACTCGCCCCGCCGCATCGACGTGGTCAACCTCGAGGAGAACCGCTTCGAGACCCTGGACCTGAAGGACCTGCTGAACGAGGTGGGTACGGAGTATCCGGCCCTGACCCAGATCTTCTGCGTGCTCGAGGGCGGACGGCTGTCCCGCCCGGTCAGCAACTTCTTCGAGCCCACCGACCAGCCGCTGGTGGCGTGCTTCGAGGGCCTGAGGGGCCGCTCCGAGTTCGTCCTGCAGATACGCGAGACCCTGCGCATCCTCGAGGAGAACCTGCGCTGCCCGGTGGACGTGGAGTTCGCCCACGACGGCGAAAACCTCTATCTGCTGCAGTGCCGTCCGCAAAGCCAGTCCGACCTGGCGGCGCCCTCGCCCATTCCCCGCGACATTCCCGAGGGCGACATCGTCTTCAGCGCCAACCGCCACGTGTCCAACTGCCGCGTGCCCGAAGCGAAGTACGTGGTCTACGTCGATCCCGACCAGTACGGCGACCTGCCCAGCGCCGCCCGCATGAAGCAGGTGGGCCGGGCCGTCGGCGAGCTGAACAAGCTGCTGCCCAAGAAGCAGTTCATCCTGATGGGGCCGGGCCGCTGGGGAAGCCGGGGCGACATCAAGCTCGGGGTGAGCATCACCTACGCGGACATCAACAACACCTCCCTGCTCATCGAGATCGCCCGCCGGCAGGGCAACTACGTGCCCGACGTCTCGTTCGGCACGCACTTCTTCCAGGATCTGGTGGAGTCGGCCATCGGCTACCTGCCCATCTACCCCGACGACGACGGCGTGGTCTTCAACGAGCTCTTCCTGGGGCGATCCGAGAACCTGCTGGCCGCCCTGCTGCCCGAGTTCGCCGACCTGGCGGACGTGATCAAGGTCATCGACGTGCCGGAAGTGACCGGAGGGCGCATCCTGCGCATCCTGCTGAACGCCGACCTGGACGAGGCGGTCGGCCACCTCGCCGAGCCGGGCGGGGAGATGGTGCCCCTGCAGCCGGTGGAAGGCGAGGCCCACAAGCCCATGGACCAGTACTGGCGCTGGCGGCGCCAGATGGCCGACCGCATCGCGGCCGAACTCGATCGCGAGCGCATGGGGGTCAAGGCGCTGTACATCTTCGGCAGCGTGAAGAACGCCAGCGCGGGACCTGCCAGCGACATCGATCTTCTGGTGCACGTCACGGGGGACAAGGAGAAGCAGCGGGAGCTGCTGGACTGGCTGGACGGCTGGAGCCGGTGCCTCGCCGAGTTCAACTACCAGCGCACCGGCTACCGGACGGACGGCCTGCTGGACGTCCACCTGGTCACTGACCAGGACATCGAGAACCGTTCCAGCTTCGCGGTGAAGATCAACGCGATCACCGACGCGGCCCAGGAGCTGCCGCCGCCGACCAGGACCTGATGCGGGCGATCAGAGCAGTTCGCGGGACGCATCCCGCGGATGGGCGGGGTCGAACCGCACCAGCGCCAGTTCCCGGCCGTCGTGGGCCCCGTTGACGGCCGGGACGCCGCCGATTTCCTCACGCCAGCTCCCGGTCAACCGGGTGCTCTCGTGGACGTGGCCGTGCAGCCCCAGCAACGGCCGGCGCGATTCCAGGAACTCCCTGATCGCCACGCTGCCGATGTGGACGTCCAGAGGGACGTGGTCGACTGTCTTGCCGTCGAGGGCGGCCCTGTCCAGGGCGCACTTGTAGGGCGGACAATGGAACAGGCAGATGGTCCGGCGGAGGTCGGCGTCTGCGCTGGCGGCGGCCAGTTCGTCCCTGATGGTCGTGTGACGGATGACCCTGGCCGCGAGGCCGTCGGTGCGCCTGCCCTCCTCGGGCGACAGGCAGCCGGGATCGACGAAGCGCGAGACGTCGTAGCGTTCCCAGTCCTTCAGCTGGAAGGGGGAGGGCGGGATGCAGTTGTAGCCCAGGACGCCGTAGCCTTCCCATTCCAGGACCCGGCCGTGGGCGTACTGCCACAATCCGGCCATCTCCCCAACGTGCAGGCCGGCGACGTGGACGGCGGGATCGTCGTTGCCCAGGATCACGAAGACGCGGGGGTAGCCGGCGCCCAGGGACTTGCGCAACCGGTCCCATCCCTGTTCGAAGTGGTCCGCCGTGAAGGCGCCGGGACCGCCGAACATGGCGTGGGGGAAGAGGTCCCCTCCCAGGAAGACGGCCTCCGGGCGCTCGGCGGCCACGGCGTCCCACAGCTTCACGTAGCGGTCCCGGCGTCCGTGCAGATCGGTGCAGAAGTAGGCGAGGGGCATGGAACCGCTCCTTGACCCGCATGACCCGGGTCGCCCGGATCAGAAAAGGCCCGGGCCGGGCCCGGGCCTCGTGCGTGCGGGTCCGCAGGGATCAACCGTCCAGCTTCTTGAAGACCTTCTTGATCCGGGTCAGGGCCATGTTGAGCTCCTTCTTGGTGATGGTCAAGGGGGGAGCCAGCCGGATCACCGTCTCGTGGGTCTCCTTGCAGAGCATGCCTTCGTGCATCAGGGCCTCGCAGTAGGGCCGCGCCGGACGGTCCAGCACCATGCCCACCCACAGGCCCTTGCCGCGGATCAGCTGGATGCTCTTGCTCTCGATCTCGCCCAGCTTCTCCATGAACCAGGGGCCCAGCTTGGCGCTATTCTCGACCAGCTTCTCGTCGCTGAGCACCCGGAGGGCCTCGCGGGCCACGGCCATCCCCAGGGGGTTGCCCCCGAAGGTCGAGCCGTGGTCGCCGGGATGGAAGACGCCCATGACCTCCTCGCTGCTGAGGAAGGCGGACACGGGATAGAAGCCGCCGCTGAGGGCCTTGCCGACGATCACGGCGTCAGGGACGATGCCCTCGTGCTCGAAGGCGAACAGCTTGCCGGTGCGGCCGAGACCCGACTGGATCTCGTCGCAGATCAGCAGCGCGTTGTGCTTGCGGCACAGCTCGTGGGCCTGGGCGAGGAAGCCCGCGGGCGGGACCTTGATGCCCGATTCGCCCTGGATGGGCTCGACCAGGAAGGCGGCGGTGCTGGGGGTGATCGCCTTCTCCAGCGCCTTCAGGTCGCCGTAGGGGATGACCTTGAAGCCGGGAGTGAAGGGGCCGAAGCCGTCCTTGTACTGGTCCTCGGTGGAGAAGCCCACGATGGTGGTGGTGCGGCCGTGGAAGTTGTCGGCGCAAACGATGATCTCAGCCTGGTCCTTGGCGATCCCCTTGACCTTCTCGCCCCACTTGCGGGCGGCCTTGATGGCGGTCTCGACAGCCTCCGCTCCTGAGTTCATGGGCAGGACCTTGGCGAAGCCCGTCAGTTCGCAGATCTCCTGGCAGAAATACGGCAGCTGGTCGTTGCGGAAGGCGCGGCTGGTCAGGCAGACCTTGGCGGCCTGGCGCTTCATCACCTTCAGCAGCCGGGGATGGCAATGGCCCTGGTTCACCGCGCTGTAGGCGGCCAGGAAGTCCATGAAGCGATTCCCCTCGACGTCCTCGACCCAGACGCCTTCGGCCTTCTTGATGACGATGTCCAGCGGGTGGTAGTTGTGGGCGCCGAAGCGGTCCTCCATCGCGATGAGCTTTTGCGTCTTCGACATGGCGGTCTCCTTGGAGCGGACAGGGGATGCGGGGTCGGATTTGCCCCGGAAAGATAGCCGTTCCAGGCGGCAAGTCCAGGGTAGGGGAAGGATGACAGGAGGGCTCCCCGGCTGGTCCTTGGGCGGTGGGCGCTGCAGTCGTGGTCTGCGTCTGTGGGGCCGCCCTGCGGATGCCGGATCGCCCTCCTGTCATCCTGCCCCCAACAGGATCACTCCCCGCCGGATGGTGGCTTTTCCGGGGGGTGACCCGCGGGGGCGCCGGCGGGATTTCCGCGCGTTGATCGATCCGGGAGGGCATTCCCGGAAATTTTATAAAACGTTTAAAAACAAAAAGTTGTAAATGGTTTCCAGCCGTGGACGGGACGCCTCGCAACGGTCCGAAAAAAACTTCGTCCCCTCTCGTTTTTTTACTTGAATAACAAAAGTACTTGGATTATTAAAGTAAATGCGCGGCCGATGAACCCGCCTCGGACAAGGATGTCCGGACGGGTGGCCGGCGCCGGCAAGCCCGCTGCCGCGATTGCGGGCAGGGTCACGCGCGATGGATGGAGCCGGATCCCGACGGAGCACGGCAGAGGCCGGGGATCCCCGCAGGGGCTGGAGACGGAACTCCGGACGGCGACAGGGGGGCGGACAACTGGTCCTGGGTGCCAGCCGCCCCCTCACCAGATCCGAACGGCTGCAGGGACGCGGTCGCAAGGAACTGGTGGCGCTCGTCGCAACCATCCCGCTGACCGGTTTCAGGAAAAGGCATGGTGGCCATTCCTGGATCAAAAGGGGCCGGCGAGACGTGGCGCCCGCCGCGACGGACCGGCCCCGATTTTCGCGACCCGCCTGCCTGAGACATGGATGTTGCCTGAAGGCGGGGCAGCGGCGGAGACGCCCGGCAGGGAGGCCGTGGGCGTGGCGCGAACCGCAAAAACGGCGGCCGGCCCGCGGGGCGGGGCGCCGCTTTCCCCCTTGATCCACGGCAGGGTCAGGCTCCTGATCCTGTCCTTCCTCGTGCGGTCGGGCCGCTCCCAGACCTTTCCCGCCATCCGCAGGACCCTCGGGGTGACCGACGGGACGCTGTCGGTGAATCTCAGCAAGCTCGAGGAAGGCAAACTGGTCGCCATCGAGAAGTCGTTCGAGGGCAAGAAACCCGTCACCCTGGTGAAGTTGACCGCCCGGGGAAGGAAGGAATTTTCCGACTACCTTGAGGATCTGCGTGCCATTTTGCCGTCTGATCCGGTCTCCGGGTGACCCGCCGGGGAACCCGGAGGAATCCTCGTCCATCAGTCGCCATGAAGGCGGCCGGGCATGAATCCTGATACCTTGAGAGGGATTGATATGGGGTTGGAAAAGGATTCTTGCGGGAGGTCTTTCATGAAACGCATCGCAATCTTCTTCTCTTTGCTGCTCCTGGTGGTCGTCGTGGGGGCCGTGGGGTGTTCCGATTCCACGGCGCCAGCGAGCCAGGCCGGGTCGGGTGACATCCGGCTTTTCCTGGTGGACGCCCCGGGCGACTTCGAGCAGGTCAACATCGTGGTCACCGAGGTCCAGGTCCACCGTGCGGGTGAGGATTCGCTGGCCGGCTGGTTCACCGTTTCCGCCGACACCGACACCATAGATCTGCTGGATTACGCCGACGGGGAATCGTTCGTCCTGGCCGATTCGTCGGTGACGGCCGGAGCCTACACCCAGATCCGCTTGATGATCGGGGAGGGAAGCACCGTCGTCGTGGACGGACAGACCCATCCCCTGATCGTCCCCAGCGGCATGCAGACCGGCCTGAAGATCATCCACGGATTCACGGTGATCGAGGACGGCCTGTTCGAGGCCACCCTGGATTTCGACGCCGAGCGCTCCGTGCACGTCACCGGCAACGGCCAGTACATGCTCAAGCCGGTGGTGCGCATGGTCGACCACCATGACGCCGGCGCCATCATCGGGCTGGTCGATCCTGCGGCCTCGTTCGTGATGACGACCGCGGGCGAGGACACGGTGATCTGCTACGCCGACGACCTGACGGGCGCCTGGCGCCTGCCCATGCTGCCGGCCGGCCTGTACGACGTGACCATCCAGCCTCTCCTCGATGCGTATCTCGACTCGGTGGTCGTGGGAGTGGAGGTCACCGCCGGTTTGACCACGGACCTGGGACTGATCGAGCTGCGGATGCCGTGACCCCGGGTTCCTGCCCGTCCGGTCCATTCAGCCCGCTCATGCCGCCGCGCCTGGCTCCCGGTTGACCCGGAGCCAGGCTGCGGCGGCGATCTCCGCCTCGACGCTGACCCCGAACACCTCCGCCAGGACCGACCTCAGGTCCGCGGCGTCCGCGAGCGGCCGTCTTTCGACCGGCATGAACCCTCCGTCCAGGTGGACCAGATCGGTTCCCTGGATCATGGCGAAACCCCGGTCAACGGGCCGCGCGACCATGAACATCGACCGGAACGGTGAGCGCTCCCAGGTGGAGACGAAGTGGTTGGCCACCTCGATGTCCACCGGCAGGATGGCGTGGCCGGCGATGAGATAGAGGTCCGCCCAGGCGCCGTCGATCTCCCTGCGCAGCTGGACGTCTCCGCCGGGGGCCGCATCGAGCCGGAACCGCGCCTCCCCCTGGGCGAATTCCGTGCCGGGGGCGAAGGGTGCGGGCTCCGTCAATCCGGGTCCGCCGAACCCCGCGTCCGCCAGCCACCGGGTTCCCCCGCAATCGACGAGGAAGACCTGGTGGGACAGGGGGCCGGGTTCGGTTCGCCGGTAGTTCACCCGCGCCAGACGAGTTGTGAAGGCGAAGCCGGCGGCCTCGAGGGCGCAGCCCAGCAGGCCGTTCAGCTCGAAGCAGTAGCCGCCGCGCCCGCGGTCGAGGATCTTGGCGAGGACGGCTTCCCTGGCAACGGCCACGGGACGGCCGGCCAGCGGGTCGAGGTTCTCGAAGGCCACGGCCCGGGTCTGGGCCGCAACCAGCAGGGCGAGCCCTTCGGGGGTGGCGGGGGGCAAGGCCTCCAGGCCCGTGCGGGCCAGATACGCGGCCAGGGGAAAGGTGTCGGCGTTCATGATTCCATCTCCGGTTCCCGGTCGTCCAGGGATTCGATGGCGGCCAGGAATTCCCGCATCACGCGGTTCAGGGTTTCCCGCCTCGCCGGGGCCAGCAGCTCCGTCAGGCGGACGTTGTCGGCCGCGCGCTCGCGCACGGCGGCCTCGATGACGGACTTGCCCCGGGAGGTCAGGCGGATCCGCAGGCGGCGCTTGTCGCCCGGATCGAGGTCCTTCCTGACGAGGCCGGTCCGCACCATCTGATTGATCATGGCGGTCACGGAACCCGAGGTCAGGAAGCTGGCATCCATGATGTCCTGGGCGCTCAGGGGGAGGGGATGGACCCGCCGCAGGGCCGCCAGCGCCTCGTACTGGGACCGGGTCAGGTCGTGCCGGGCGCAGGTGGCGTCCAGCCTGCGGCCCAGGATCTTGGCGACCCGGATCATCCGGTAGACGGCCGGGGCCGACCGGGCGGGCAGGTCCAGGCCTTGCTGTTCCCATTCCGCGAAGAAGCGGTCGATCGAATCCTGCATGGGGTCCTCCCTTGTTATCTTGAGATCAAGATAAAAGGGAATAATCTTGAAGTCAAGATAAAAGGTGTTGTGCGCAAGATCGCGTTGCATGCCCTTCATTTTGATCTGTCGGACATCAGGCGGGTTCGTGCGAACCCTCCTGATTCAGGATTCTCCAAATTCTGTGGCAAGTTCCGGATGAATGGCCGAGGGGGGCGAGACGCTCGCGCGCAGGGAGGCGGAAAGTCCGGGATTCCTCGGCGACGGCAAGGGGATCGAGATAGCGGTGCAGGACGATGTCCTGGGACCGGCCTTCAGCGCCTTCAGCGCAATGGGTTGACAGCCGATCCCGGTCGGAGTATAATCATCGATCGAACCAGTCGGGATTGAACCCTGGGCCGCAAGGCCGGGAGGATCATGGACCTGCACCTGCACACGACCGAAGCGACCGCCCGTGGTTATTGGTGGCGCTGGTGGACCTGGCGTCCGGATGGCGTCGTCTGTGTGCAAGGGAGGAACTCGATCTAGGATTTTCCGACCCGGCAGCTTCAGACCCGTCATCCGCACCAGGGATGGCGGGTTTTTTCTATCCAGGAACCGAGGAACCGAACGGGAGTGCCCGAATGATATCGCCGAACAGAGCAGAGTACCTCGCCGATGCGGCCGGCCCGGCCCGGGTGCCCCTGCGCGCCCGCATCCCCGCCGACCTGGAGACGCCCGTGTCGGTGCTCCTGAAGCTGAAGGAACAGGGGGCGGCGTTCCTGCTGGAGAGCGTGGAACGCGGCGTCCAGGTGGGCCGCTACTCGTTCGTGGGCCTGCGCCCGCGCACGGTGATCAGCCTGCAGGACGGCAAGGTGGTGACCACGCGGTCGGACGCGTCGGGCAGCCGGACCGAGGCGGTCGACCTGACCGGAGACGATCCCCTGGCGCCCATCCGCCGGGAGCTCGAACGCGCGCCCCTGGTCGTGGACGAGGACGGGGACCTGCCTCCCCCGTTCGGCGGAGCGGTCGGTTACCTGGGCTACGACATCGTCCGCTACTTCGACGGCATTCCCCTGCCCGAGGGCGGGGGACCGGACCTGCCCGATTACCGGTTCCTGTTCCCCCGCACCATGGTGGTCTTCGACCACGTGAAGAACCAGATCGAGGTGCTGACCATTCCCGAGGAGGGTGATCCCGGGGCCGCCCACGCCGCCGCCACCGCCGAGATCGAGCAGGTGCTGGCGGCCCTGGGTTCGCCGCTGGACGTGCCGGTCCGCAGGACCGCCGCCCAGGCCTCCGGCGGTTCGCAGGATCCGGTCCAGGGCCTGGAGGCTGAAACTCCCCGGGCCGATTTCGAAGCGATGGTCAGGAGCGCCCAGGAGCACATCCTGGCCGGCGACGCCTTCCAGATCGTCCTGTCCCAGCGCCTGGGCGGGCGGACCGAGGAGAACCCCTTCCAGATCTACCGCGCCCTTCGCATCCTCAATCCCAGCCCCTACCTGTTCTTCCTGGATTGCGGCGGATTCCAGCTCATCGGCTCCTCGCCGGAGATGCTGGTGCGGCTGGAAGGGGATCGGCTGCAGGTCAATCCCATCGCGGGCACCAGGCCCCGCGGGGAGACCGCCGCCGAGGACACGCGCCTGGCCGAGGAGCTGCTGGCCGACGAGAAGGAGCGCGCCGAGCACGTGATGCTCGTCGATCTTGGCCGCAACGACCTGGGCCGGGTCTGCCGCACCGGCACCGTCCAGGTGGACGACTTCATGACCGTCGAGCGGTACAGCCACGTCATGCACCTGGTCTCGCGGGTATCGGGTTCGCTGGAGCCGGGTCATGACATGTTCGACGCGCTGCGGGCCGTGTTTCCCGCCGGGACCGTCAGCGGGGCGCCGAAGATCCGGGCCATGCAGATCATCGGCGAGCTGGAAGGCCGCCGGCGCGGCCCCTACGCCGGCGCGGTCGGCTACTTCGGCCAGCGCGGCGACATGGACATGTGCATCACCATCCGGACCCTGCTGATGCAGGGGGACCGGTTCAGCGTCCAGGCGGGCGCGGGCATCGTGGCCGATTCGGTGCCCGAACGCGAGTTCACCGAGACCCTCAACAAGATCCGGGCGTTGACCCGCGCGGTGCGCATCGCCGAGGAAGGGCTGTAGCCATGCACCTGCTCATCGACAACTACGACTCGTTCACCTACAACGTGGTCCAGCTGCTGGGAGAGCTCGGGGCGGAGATCACCGTGGCCCGCAACGACCGGATCACGCTGGAGCAGGCCCGAGCCCTCGAGCCCGAATCATTGATCATCTCGCCGGGGCCGGGCAACCCGGACGACGCGGGCGTCAGCCTGGAGTTCATCCGGCACTTCGCCGGCCGCATTCCCGTCCTGGGGATCTGCCTGGGCCACCAGTGCATCGTCCAGGCCTTCGGCGGAACCATCAGCCGCGCCGACCGGGTGATGCACGGCAAGACCAGCCGCATCTACCACGACGGCCAGACCATTTACGAGGGGCTTTCGAACCCCTTCGAGGCCACGCGCTACCACTCGCTGACGGCGCGGGAGGATTCGCTGCCCGCCGAGCTGAAGGTCTCGGCGTACACCTCGGGCGGCGAGATCATGGGCGTGCGGATGCCGGGGGCGCGCCTGGAGGGAGTCCAGTTCCATCCCGAATCGATCCTGACGACCGAAGGCCGGCGGCTGCTGGCCAACTTCCTGGAGACGGTCCGCAGCGGGGAGGCCCGTCATGCCTGACCGGACCCTGGACATCCTGCTCTCGGGGCGCGACCTGTCGCGCGAGCAGGCCCGCGGCCTCATGAGGCAGGTCATGGCAGGCGACCTGCCGCCGGTGTCCCTGGCCGCCCACCTGGTGGCCCTGCGCGGCAAGGGCGAGGCCGTCTCGGAGATCGTGGGCTTCGCCGAGGCCATGCGCGAACGGGCGGTGCCCGTTCCGGTGCGTCGCCGCGACCTCGTCGACACCTGCGGCACGGGGGGTGACGCCAGCGGGACCTTCAACATCTCCACCGCCGCGGCGCTGCTTTCGGCCGCCATGGGGATCGGGATCGCCAAGCACGGCAACCGGGCGGTCTCGTCCTCCAGCGGCAGCGCGGACGTGCTGGAGGCCCTGGGCGTGGCCATCGATCTCGATCCCGCCCAGGTCGGCACGCTCATCGACACCCTGGGGATCGGGTTCCTGTTCGCCCCGGCCCTGCATCCGGCCATGCGGCACGCGATGCCCGTGCGCCGGGAGCTGGGCGTGCGCACCGTCTTCAACCTGCTGGGGCCCTTGACCAATCCCGCCGGGGTGGAGCGCCAGCTCATGGGGGTCTACGACCCCGCCCTGTGCGAGCCGGTGTGCCGGGCCCTCGCCCAGCTGGGCTGCCGCAAGGCCTTCGTGGTCCACGGCGAGGGCGGCCTGGACGAGGTCTCGCCCGCCGGGCCGACCACCGTGGCGGCCCTGGATCGGGGGAAGGTCACCGTCCACGAATTCCACCCCCGGGATGCGGGGCTCGATCCGGTGCCCCTGGCGGAACTGGCCGGCGGCACCCCGGCCGAGAACGCCTGCATCATCCGCGAGGTCCTGGGCGGCGGCCGGCCCGGCGCCGCGGCCGCCGTGGTCCTCAACGCGGGCTACGTCGCGGTGGCCGCGGGCGTGGCGGCGGACGTCCGGGGCGGGGTGGAGGCGGCGCGCCGGACCCTGGTGTCCGGGGCGGGCCTGCGCCTGCTCGACGACCTGTGCCGGGCCAGCAACGAACTTGCCGGCCGCGCGGTGAAGGAGGGGGCATGAACTTCCTCGCCAGGGTCCGGGTCCAGAAAAAGGACGAGGTCGTCCGCCTCAAGGCAGGTCCCCCGCCCAGGCGCGATCCGGGCGACCGGCCGCGGCCCTTCGGAGCGGCCCTGCGCCGGAGCGCGGGCGTCATCGCCGAGGTCAAGGGGACCTCGCCCAGCCGCCCCGATCTCCGCAGCCGCGCCGCGCCGGCCGACCTGGCCCGCTGGTACCGCCGCAGCGGCGCCGTGGCCCTGTCGGTGGTGACGGACCGGGCGAACTTCGGCACTTCCCTGGCCGACCTGCAGACCATGCGGGAGGCCGTCGGCCTGCCGGTCATCGGCAAGGACTTCGTCATCGACGAGATCCAGGTGCGGACGGCCTGGGCCGCAGGCGCCGACGCGGTGCTCCTGATCGCGCGCATGCTCGAAGCCGATCAGCTGTCCGCCCTGCTCGCGGTCGTCCACGATCTGGGCATCGAGGCCCTGATCGAATGCCATGACGCCGAGGACATCGAAAAGAGCATGAATGCGGGCGCCCGCATCGTGGGGATCAACAACCGCGACCTGGCCGCCCTGACCACCGACATCCGGCAGACCGATCTGATGCTGCCCCTGATTCCCGACTCGGTGGTGAGGGTCAGCGAGAGCGGCCTGGAACGCCGGGGGGACCTCGTGCGACTCGCGGCCCTGGGGGTGGACGCCTTCCTGGTGGGGCACGCCCTGCTGCTGAGCGGCGATCCGGGCCGCAAGCTGCGCGAGATGAACGGCCGGGAAACCGAGGGCGCGGTGCGCGTGAAGATCTGCGGGTTGACCACCCCCGAGGACGCCGTCCTCTGTCACCAGCGGGGTGCGGACCTGCTCGGGGTGATCTTCGCCCCGAGTCCGCGCCGGGTGACGGTGGACCAGGCCCGGGCCATCCGCACGGCGGTTCCCGAGGCCCGGCTGTGCGGGGTGTTCCGCGACGAGGAACTCGCGCGGGTGGTCGACACGGCCGCCCGCTGCGGCCTGGATCTCGTGCAGTTGCACGGGGGGGAGACCCCGGAGTACTGCCGCGAACTGGCCGGGCTGACCGGGCTGCCCCTGATCAAGGCCCTCACCCCTTGCGAAGTTCGACACGACACCGTGAAGACCTTCGACGGGGTGAAGTACGTCCTGCTCGACCAGCCCAAGACCCCCGAGGGGGCGGCGCGGTCGGCCGACCGGGCCTGGATGTCCGCAGCCGAGGAGCTGGGCCGGCAGGGCGCCGAACTCATCCTGGCCGGAGGCCTGGACGCCGGAAGTCCCCTGGAAATGCCGGAGGGGATCCGCCCCTTCGCCGTCGACGTCTGCCGGGGCGTGGAAAGCGCGCCCGGCCGCAAGGATCCCCGGCTGGTGAGCCGGTTTCTGCAGGAGGTCAGCCGATGAGCATCATCGCCCGCGAGGGTCCCGGACGCTTCGGCGTCTACGGCGGCCAGTTCGTTCCCGAGACCCTGATTCCCGGGCTGCGGGAACTCGAGCGCGTCTACGACGAGGCCCGCCGCGACCCGCAGTTCACCGCCGAGTTCCACGCCCTGCTGGCGGACTACTCAGGCCGGCCCACGCCCCTGTACCGCGCGCGCAACCTCGAGCGCGCCTACGGGGGCGGGGCGGTCATCCATCTCAAGCGCGAGGACCTGAACCACACCGGTGCCCACAAGATCAACAACTGTCTGGGCCAGGTCCTGCTGGCGATCCGCATGGGCAAGCGGCGCCTGGTCGCCGAGACCGGCGCCGGCCAGCACGGGGTGGCCACCGCCACGGTCGCGGCCTTCGCCGGCCTGCAATCCACGGTCTACATGGGCGAACTGGACATGGAGCGGCAGGCGCCCAACGTCGCCCGCATGAAGATGCTGGGTGCCGAGGTGGTGCCGGTGGGCAGCGGCGCACGCACCCTGAAGGACGCCACCAGCGAGGCCATCCGGGACTGGGTCACGAACGTCGATTCGAGCCACTACATCATCGGCTCGACGGTGGGACCCCATCCGTATCCCACCATCGTCCGGGACCTGCAATCGGTGATCGGGACCGAGACCCGCGCCCAGATCCTGGAGAAGGAGGGCCGCCTGCCCGACGCGGTGATCGCCTGCGTGGGCGGCGGCAGCAACGCCCTGGGCATCTTCACCGGATTCCTGGCGGACGAGGCGGTCGCCCTGTACGGCGTGGAGGCGGGGGGCTCGACGGCGGGCCACTCGGCCGCCCTGACCCTGGGCCGCCCCGGCGTGCTGCACGGCTCGTACAGCTACCTCCTGCAGGACGAGGACGGCCAGGTCACCCCGGCGCACTCGGTGGCCGCGGGCCTGGACTACCCGGGCGTCGGTCCGGAGCACAGCCATCTGAAGGACACCGGGCGCGGGCGTTACGGCATGGTGGGGGACGAGGAGGCGCTCGCGGCCTGCACCGAGCTGGCGCGGCTCGAGGGCATCATTCCCGCCCTGGAGTCCAGCCACGCCCTGGCCTATTGCAAGCGCCTGGTGGCGGAGGGAGAACTCGCGGGCAAGCTCGTGGTGATCAACCTGTCGGGCCGGGGCGACAAGGACATGATCAGCCTGGAGGGGGGCGGCCATGAATGAGCGCGGACTTCCTCTGGACCTCCTCCTGGCCGCACGCCTCGAGCAGGGCCGCAAGACCCTGGTGCCCTTCCTGACGGCGGGCTATCCCGACGAGCAGACCTTCAGCGCCCTGCTGGGCGAGGCGGCGGCGGCGGGGTGCCCGCTGGTGGAGATCGGCATCCCCTTCAGCGATCCGGTGGCAGACGGCCCGGTCATCCAGGAGGCCTCCCGGCAGGCCCTGGCCGCGGGCGTCACCCTGAAGGGGGTCCTGGCCATGGCGGCGGCGGCCCGGCGGGACCACGGCCTGAACGTCATCCTGATGGGGTACCTGAACCCGATCCTGAGGTTCGGGGGGGAGCGGTTCGCCGCGGCCTGCGGCGAGGCGGGGGTGGTCGGGGTCATCGTTCCGGACCTGCCGCGGGAGGAGGC
>JAHJTW010000180.1 GCA_018829565.1 bacterium
CACCTGGGACGCGGGGGCGGGTCTGCTGCTGGTGCAGGAGGCGGGGGGCGTGATCACCGACCTGGAGGGCCGGCCCTACGCCATGGGCGGCGGCGAGGTGCTGGCCAGCAACGGCCTGGTGCACCGGGAACTGCTGGACCTGGTGGCCGTGCCCTGAGCTTCGGAGGGGCTAGAGATACTGCAGGGCCAGGGAACCGTAGCCCTGGATGCCGTAGCTGAGCCAGGCCGGGTGCTCGGCGCCGTACTCGTCGCGGATGTCGGCGGCGGCGCGCCACAGGGCGGCCCCGCAGCTCCAGCCGTTGCTCAGGGCCGCGTAGCAGTGGCCGGCGAACTGGCGGGCCGGACGGCTGAACAGGGGCGCCACCGGGCCGATGAAGGTCGAGGCCCCGTGGCTGGTGAACCGGTCGCCCAGTTCGTACAGGCCGCAGTAGCTGTTCGAGAAGACCAGAGGCGGAATGCCGCCGCCGAGGGCGAATCGTTCCGGTTCCATGGGGCCGTCGTCCAGGAGCCAGCCCCCGGATTCGCGGCGGCGGTCGCCGCCGGCCGGCCGGACCTGGGCCGATCCGCCCGCTTCCCGGCTCATCTCCGCGGACATGCTGAGGATGCCCCCGCGCCGGTCGTAGCGTTCGCCGATGTCGTCCAGCAGGCTGGTGATGGGATCGACCCCCAGCACCTCGCCTTCCATGCCCGCCAGTTCCTCGAGGTGGTGCTCGGGCATCTGGGCCGCCTCTTCCATCAGGCGGTTCATCCAGTACTCGCCCATGCTGGCGTCGTACTGGCCGGCGGCGCTGGTGGGTCCGGCGTAGTGCATGGCCTGGTAGGCCAGGCTCATGAGGGTCAGGTCGCCCGGGGTGACCGCCCCGCTGGGCACCTTCAGGCGGGCCAGGGGGGGCCCCAGGGGGCTGCTGCCCATGGCCGCGGCGATGGCCTCGGCCTCCCGGAAGATCAGGCGGCGGATCCCGGCGTCGGCGTGGCCGGGCACGAACAGGACCTCGGGCATGGCGGCCGGATGGGGGCGCAGCTGGGAACAGACCGCCGGCAGGGACGTTTCCCCGTTCTCGCCCACCAGGAAGGCCGCCCGGGTCAGGCGCTGCATCCAGGGGCGCGGATGCTCCACGCCGCGGCACGAGGCCCGGTGGGAGGCCGCGCAGACCGGGTGCTTGACCAGCAGGAAGTCGAGCCCATTGTGAAGCCAGGTCCACGGCAGGCGGAGCCGGGGCCCGGACACCACCAGGTGGAAGCCGAGCAGGTCGTCGTGGTCGGCCTGGTCCAGGGCGGGGAACTCGGCGACGGCCCGCGTCGGGTCGGGATTGAAGGCATCGGGCAGGGCGGCGGTGACCGCCTGGAACAGTTCGCGGCCGAGGCGGGCCATGAACGCGGTGACCGTGACCGCATCGACGCCATCCCGCTCCTGGATGGCGTGGATGTCCGGCATGGCTTGCGCGACGGCCTCCAGGCCCTCGTCCAGTCGCCGATCCGCTCCGGGTTCCGGCAGGATGATATCGATCCAGCGCATGGTCAATTCCGCCCCTGGCTGCGGGCGCCGTCCTCCAGAAAGCGGATTCCGGTCCCGGTCCAATTCATTCTCCTGCATCGGATTGAATGCCATGTCCTGAGACTTCGCATCAACCCGCGCGAGGGTGTCCGGAGGAGGAATTGCAGATTCCGTGCCGCGAGGGCGGGAGGTGCGGGGACCGGGAAACGGGCGCCGGATGGGGTGGGACGCAGGCGGGTGGCGGGCATGAAAAAACCCCTCCCGAGGGAGAGGCTTGATCATGGTGCCCAGGGGGAGACTCGAACTCCCACGAGGATAACCCCACTACGACCTGAACGTAGCGCGTCTACCAATTCCGCCACCTGGGCACGATCCACTGGGGGAAATTCCCCCGGCGGGCGACCAATCTAGCCGCTGCGTGAAGGTCTGTCAACCCGGCCGGACACAAAAAATGGTCCATTTGCATCGGGACCCGGGCACGGTATATTCTCGGAACGTTTCTTGAATCAGGAACGCCTGGGAGGCGTTCCCCCGACTGGAGTGGCATGAACCGCAAGGCCGAACCGGCAGGCGTCAAGATCATCGGCAAGAACCGCCGGGCCTTTCACGAATACGAGATCCTGGACACCTGGGAGGCGGGCCTGGTCCTGCTGGGCAGCGAGGTTAAGGCCCTGCGCCTGGGCCGGCTCAACCTGGGGGGCGGGTTCGCCGAGATCCGCGACGGCGAGGCCTGGCTGTGCCAGATCCACATCGGCCCGTACGAGCAGGCCAACCGGGAGAACCACGACCCGTTCCGGCGGCGCAAGCTGCTGCTGAACCGGCGGGAGATCCGCAAGATCCTGCCCAAGATCGAGGAGAAGGGTTTGACCCTGGTGCCGCTCAAGCTGTACTTCAAGCGGGGGCGCATCAAGGCAGAGATCGGTCTCGCGCGCGGCAAGAAGCTGCACGACAAGCGGGACGACAAGGCGCGCAAGGACGTCGAGATGCGCATCGCCAAGGAGGTCGGCCGCCGCCGGGCCGACGATTGAGGTTGGTGAGGGAGTACCGATGACCACCGGCAAGATCCATACATCATGCGGCCGGCGTTCGCGTCAGGCGGTCCTGGGGGCCGCCCTGGCGCTGCTCTGCCTGGCCGCCGGGGCCGCTTTGGCCCAGGACCAGGAGCGACCCCTGGATCCCCTGGCCTTCACCCGGGTGCGGACCGACGCCCCCGAGGTCACCATCCTGGTCGACGACCAGGCTGCCGGGCAGCAGCGGGCGGTCACGGGCCGGCCCCTGCTCCAGGATTCCCAGGAGATCTACCTGAACAGCGCGACCTTGGCGGCGGTGTTCCGGGCCAGTCGCTTCTGGCAGGGCAAGCTGGGCTTCCTGGACCTGAAGATCGGCGACCGCCAGTTCCGCTTCGCGCGCGGCAGCCGCCTGGTGATCGCGCCCGAAGGGGAGACCCTGCTGCCGGTGCCCATCCTGGATTACGACGGCGAGGTCTGGGTCCCGGTGGTCGCGGTGACCGACGTGATCGGGCCGCAGGTGCAGATGCGCGCCGGCTGGAACCCGGCCGAACGCCGCCTCAGCCTGGGCACCCTGGGCTACACCATCGAGACGATCACCACCGAGGTCCTGGGCCGCAGCACGGTGGTGCACCTGCAGTGCACCAAGCCCCTGGGGTACCGGGCGCAGAGCGTGGGGACCGGCCGCATCGACCTGAAGATCTACGGCGGCGAGGTCGATCCCGCCGCGGTCAGGGCCGCCCGGGCGCGGGGCCTGCTCCAGGGGGTCCAGAGCCGCCAGTTCGCCGACCACGTCCTGATCCAGCTGACGGTCGACGCCCTGGTGGGCCACTTCCGCACCTACACCGCCGACTCGGGCCGCGAGATCGTGTTGGTGCTCGAGGAAGAACAGGTGTCGAGCCTGCCCGAGCCGGTGCCGCGGGGGCACGCGAGCGTGAACATCCCCTCCGGGCCGGTGGACGTGACCAACCGCATCGAGGTGCAGACCGTGGTCATCGACCCGGGGCACGGCGGGCACGACGTGGGGGCCGTCAGTGCAGGGGGCATCCTCGAGAAGGACGTGAACCTGGCGGTGGCGCGGGAGCTGCGCAGCTACCTGCAGCGCGAGAGCAACCTGCAGGTGGTGCTGACGCGCGAACGTGACGAATACCTGGGACTCGCCGACCGGGCCGAACTGGCCAACGCCGGCGGCGGCGACCTGTTCCTCAGCCTGCACTGCAACAGCTGGTTCAACGACGGGGCCCAGGGCCTGGAGACCTACTTCCTGTCGCCGGCCCGCAGCGACTGGGCGCGCAGCGTCGAGGCCGCCGAGAACCAGGCCGGGGGCCTGGACGTGGCCGACGACGTCGAGTTCATCATCTGGGAACTGGTGCAGAACCGGTTCATCAGCAGCAGCAGCAGCCTGGCCGAGGCCATCCAGGCGGATGTGGCCGGCAACCTGGGGATCACCGACCGCGGCGTGCGCCAGGCAGGGTTCCGCGTGCTGGTGGGGGCCTACATGCCGGCGGTGCTGATCGAGCTGGGCTTTCTGAGCCACCCGGAAGAGGAACGCCGGCTGGGCGACCGCGGCTACCAGCGGCGGCTGGCCGAGGCCCTGGGGCGGGCGATCCTGGACTTCCGGGCCGAGATGGCCGCCCTGCAGGGCGCGGGAAAGGGGGGCGCCGATGGCCGGTGACAGGGAATCCCGGGATCCGGTCCGGGAAGGCGGCGGACACCGGCCGACCACGCGGGCCACGCGCAGCAGCCGGGGCCGTTCCTGGTCGGTGCTGGTCTGGGCGCTGGTCCTGGTGGCCGTGGTCGCAGGCGCCGGCTGGTACTTCGCGGTCTGGCGCGGAGGGCAGGAGCCGGCGGTGGAGGAAGCCCTCGGTCCGGACCTGCTGGCCGAGGGGCAGCCGACCGGAGACCGGGCGGTGCGGGTGGTCTTCCCCGAATGGGACGGTTCGGGGTTCGTCACCGAGGAGCGCCAGATCCCCAGCCGGGACCGTCCCGCCGAGGATCTCCTGAACATCATGAGGTCGCTTTGCCAGGGACCCCAGGTCAGCGGGGCGATCAGCGCCCTGCCCCGGGGCACGCGCGCCCTGTCGGCGTTCATCGATCCCGCCGACCAGTCGGTGGTGCTGGACTTCAGCGGCCAGCTGGTGACCGGGCATCCCGGAGGCACCCTGGCCGAGTCCGCGACCCTGACCAGCATCCTGCGCACGGTGGCCCTGAACTTCCCGGGCACGCGCTCGTGCGTGATCCTGGTGGACGGCGGCCCCGTCGAGACCCTGGCCGGGCACCTGGACATGCTGCGTCCCTTCGATCCCCAGAGGTGGCTGTGATGGCGGGGACGGCCCCCGACCGGCGTCGTCCCATCGGCGTGTTCGACTCGGGCCTGGGGGGCCTGACGGTGCTGCGCGAGCTGCACCGGCGCCTGCCCTGCGAGGACCTGATCTACTTCGGCGACACCGCCCGGGTGCCCTACGGCACCAAGGGCGAGAAGACCGTCCGCAACTTCGCGCGCCAGGACGCGGGCCTGCTGGTAGGCCTGGGGGTCAAGCTGGTGGTGGTGGCCTGCAACACGGCCAGCGCGTTCGCCCTCGACCACCTGCAGGAGGTGCTGCCGGTGCCCGTGCTGGGGGTGATCGAACCGGGGGTGAGCACGGCCCTGAAGGCCACGCGGGGC